>CALBJC010000057.1 GCA_937892655.1 uncultured Clostridia bacterium
CTTCAAGCCTGTCATTTCCGAAAAATTCCTGACTGCTGCTCTCAGCCTCATTAACACCGTCTGTGTACAAAAATAGCTGAAAATCATCATCAATATCAATATTATGAAGACCATAATTAATATCCGGAAAAAGACCAAGTAAAAGATCCGGTTGTGTTTCCAGCCATTCAACATTGCCTTTATTCCAAATAATCGGATAATTATGACCTGCATTGGCAAATTCAAAAACTTTTTTCTTGAAATCAATCACACCAATAAACATTGACACAAACATATTTTCACTATTAGTTTCATTCAAATGATTATTTACATTATATAGAATTTTCTCAGGTGAAAAATCCCTGTTGCATTTTACAAGAATACTTGCTTCGGCCATAAACATTGCTGCCGGAAAACCTTTTGAGGAGACATCTGCAATACACACTAATATTCTGTCGTCATCAAGTTTAATGTAATCGTAAAAATCTCTACCAACTGCTCTTGCAGGCTTTATGTATGACGCTAAATCAATAACATCATCAACAAGAGGCTTTGGCAAAATACCCAGCTGAATCTTCGATGCCATATCCATTGTAGTCCTTGCCTGCTCTTTAAGTTTTGCATGCTTCTCCACAGTCTGCACATATCCGAGAATATCCAACGACATTTTGTTATATGACTGGCTCAACCTCATCACTTCATCACTAACCTTACCTAAGTCCGGCATTTCTGTATGAAGTCCGTTTTCAACAAAGCGCCCTGATACTTCCGCCATTTTCACAATAGGCTTCGTTACTTTCTTATCTATCCATTTTAAAATCAAAATAAGTACAAAAAGAAACACCAATCCGCAGAAATTCACATGACGCAATATATAAGTAATTTTTGACATTAAATCAACTCCTTTGTCATTTTAAAATCGTCATCCATCTCCTTTGCGGGCATAATGATGACCCCACAGCTTGCCCCCTCATCATCAGAGCCTCTGCCCTGCCCCAGAAGATTTGAGACCCTCGCCTGCTGCTCTTTGAAATCAAGCTCTGCATTGAAAAGAGAAATATCCTTGAGCTCTTTTAAAATGGCGGTTATCTGCTTTAAGCCCTGACGGTCAACAACGCCCTTTACAGCGCAGGTTTCCTCCGTTTCTGTAAGTATCTCCTTTGTAGGCTTGTCAGGCTTTGACTCGAGGTTATATTCAATCACCTTAGTTTTTGTGGTTGTGGTTATAAGCTGAGTGTCAACCTCATCAATCGCCTGCCTTAGCTTTTCAAAAACGAGGGCTGTGATCTTCTTAGCCTGCGCCCTACTAACGCCACGGTAGGCGCAAGCTATACCCTCGGTCTTTTTATCGCTGCTCTTACAAGCCTTTTCATCAGCATAATCAGCCGCCTTGCTGCAAGACGATTTTTCATCATCAATATTGCCCGAACAAACACCATTTGCAGCCGTAGCTTTTCTGTCATCTGTAACTGTATCTATAAAAGCATCTCCTTCCATAAGCCTTTCTCCTTTCAAAAGCGACAAATCTCTACGCTTTTAGCGTATTTCACAGGTAAAAAAACAGAGCGCATCAAAACACCTACCATACGCCGCAACTACACAAAGCCCACGCAAAGCGCAAGCTCTACTTACCATAGCCTCGCAGAGCCCAGAGCCACAGAGCGCAAGCCCCACCGACCGAAACCCCACCAAGCGCAGAACCGCAGAGCGCAAGCCCTAACGAGTGCATACCCCGCCACCCAGCTGTGATACACTTAAAGCGTTTTGTTCAGTTTGTAATGACATTATAACGCTTATAGCGTATCTTGTCAATACTTTTTCAGAAAATATTTTGGTTTTTACGCTTACTGCGTATTGCAGGGCAGATTTTTGGGCAGCAAAGAGAAAACTGCCAAATTGCGCACATAAATGAAGAAAATAATGAGCGTGGCGGCAGAGTGCGGATTTTCACATTTCGTGGGGGCGTGCATCCCCTCTCAGATCACCTCTGGTGATTTTGCTCTCACCAAAGGGCGAGCCACTCGTTCGTCCCCACAAATTGATAAGTGTCGCACTGAGAGCCTCTCCCTCAGGGATGAGGTAAAAACCACCAAAGGTGGTTCGGAGAGTGTACTGACGCAGGCACTATGAGAGAGTACTCCGTTGGAATTGCAGGTGTCAGGCGGCATTTTTGATCGAATTTTTCATTTTTACATTTATTTCATTACAATATTCCATTACAAAATATGCTTTTTTCTTTTGCGGTTATTGCGAAGGTTATGACAAACAATATTTCTGTAACGTTTTAATTTTGTATTTTCGTTTTGTTTTTTGTTTTCTTTTACATTATTATATGAAAGGTTGTGATTATTATGAGGTTTTTTGGGCGGCCACATTCGCGGTCGGGGCTTTTGGCGGCACGATGCTTTTGTAAGACTGCCGCTTGCATTTTAAGCGGTGCTATGCTTTTGATTTTGGGCTGCTGCGCATTTTACTCGAACGCTTTGCCCGACAGCTTTTTAGTGACGCGCGGCGAGGATTTTTCGCTGGGTTCTAGAGTTCAGATCTCAGCCGTTTGTGACAGCGCCGCACTTGAGGCGAGCGTTTCTGACAACACCCGTCAGGCAACGCTCTCGCTATGGGGAGTTGTTCCGATAAAAGAGGTAACGCTTTGCGAGGTTGAACGTCCCGTTTTAATAGCGGGAGGAAATCCTTTCGGGATAAAGCTCCATACAAAGGGCGTTATGGTCGTTGACTTTGAAGACATCGTTTGCGGTGACAAGAAAAAATGCCCTGCAAAAGAATGCGGCATAAAAGAGGGCGATGTTATAATCTCGGTAAATGATATTGATGTAAACACCTCCGGAGCACTCGCTAAGGTAATTTCAAAAAGCGAGGGAAAGGCGCTTGAGATTGAAATAATGCGCGATGATGAGCCTTTGACATTTTTTACAAACGCTGTTTTCTGCACCGATGACGACACCTTCAAAACAGGAATGTACACGCGCGACAGCTCTGCAGGAGTTGGCACTATAACCTTTTTTGACCCTGTGACAAGCTCTTTTGGCGGCCTCGGTCACGCTGTTTGCGACAGCACTACAAAAGAGCTTTTGCCCCTTTTGTCAGGCGAGGTAGCAGATGTTACCATAAACTCCTTCACCCGTGCGCAAAAGGGCAAGCCTGGCGAGCTTTGCGGCTCGTTTGTATCGGGCAAAACGGCTGGCATAATAGAAAAAAACACCCCCTGCGGAGTGTTCGGGAAATTGCAGTTTGCGCCAAACCTTTCAGCGCCGCTGATGCTTGGCTACAAGCAGGAAGCGCAGGTCGGCAAGGCGATGATGCTCACGACCATATCGGGCAGCACGCCAAAAGAATATGAAATAGAGATCGAGAAGATCGACTACTCATCAGACGGGGTCAAAAATATGATAATCCGTGTTTGTGACCCTGAGCTTTTAATGCAGACGGGCGGAATCCTACAGGGAATGTCGGGCAGCCCGATAATTCAAAACGGCAAGCTTATCGGCGCTGTAACCCACGTTTTTGTAAACGACGCCACGCGAGGCTATGCGGTTTTTGCACAGAAGATGTATGAGACGATGCATACAGGCAGTTGACAATGCACAGTTTAAAATGCACAAAAAAAGCCGAAGGCTTATGCCTTCGGCTATTTTTACTTATTATATAAGAGATAATTGTGCATTGAACCTATTCCACCGTTACTGCCTTTGCTAAGTTTCTTGGCTTATCGGCATCGTTTCCGCGTAAAACTGATGTGTAGTAAGCAATAAGCTGTAATGGCACTACTGCAGGCATCGGCATTAAAACCTCTTCAAATTCAGGGATAGTAAGCACTATATCTGCCACGCCCTCTTCGATTTCAAAGCTTTCTGTGCATACTAAGATAACCATAGCGCCACGGGCTTTAACTTCCTTGATGTTTGAGAGCGTCTTTTCAAAAAGGCTCTTTTGTGTTGCAACAGCGATTACAGGAGTACCCTGAGAAATAAGCGAGATAGTACCGTGCTTGAGCTCGCCTGCGGCATAAGATTCAGAGTGGATATAGCTGATTTCCTTGAGCTTGAGCGAGCCTTCCATTGAAAGCGCATAGTCAAGGCCACGGCCTATGTAAAGTAAGCTGTCAGCATTTATGAGCTTTGAAGCGGCATACTGATATGGCGCTTTATCCTCTAAGATCTTTTCGATCTGCTGCGGCGTCTGCGCTAAGAGGTCTGTAAGCTCTTTGCAGCGCTCCTGAGAAATCCTGCCCTTAGCGTAGGCAAGCTCAAATGCTAAAAGATACATAACCGCAATCTGAACCATATATGCCTTTGTTGAAGCAACTGCGATTTCAGGGCCTGCGTGTGTATAGATAAGCATATCCGCTTCTCTTGCTATCGAACTTCCCTTAACGTTTACAATAGCGAGTGTTTCAGCACCGAGCTTTTTAGCGAGTCGCATAGCCGCAAGGCTGTCTGCTGTTTCGCCTGACTGTGAAATGATGATAACAAGGTCGCCTTCTGAAACTATGGGGTCTCTGTATCTGAATTCAGATGCAATATCAACATCAACAGGAACTCTTGCTATCTTTTCGATAACATATTTTCCTACAAGACCTGCGTGCATAGCAGTACCACAGGCAACAACGAAAATCTTGTTGTATTTTTTAAGCTTTTCGGGAGTAATTCCACATTCGCTTAAATCAGGCATACCATCTTTAATTCTGGGGTTGATGGTTGTCTTGATAACTTCGGGCTGTTCGTGGATTTCTTTGAGCATAAAGTGTTCATATCCACCCTTTTCAGCAGCGTCAAGATCCCAGTCAGCGATGGAAAGTTCTTTTGTGATTTCAGTTTTGTGCATATCACAGAAAACTATGTTTTCGCCGTCGAGTTCAGCGATTTCGCCGTATTCTAAAAGGTAGTATTCTTTTGTGTGTTCAAGGATTGCCGTCATATCAGAAGCGATGAAGTTTTCGCCGTTTCCTTTTCCGACAATAAGTGGACTTTCTTTTCTTACAGCAAAAATCTTTTCGGGAAAATCCTTGAAGATAATTCCTAAAGCATAAGCACCTTCAATATCGTTGAGTGCGCTTATAATAGCGTCCTTAGGATTTCCTTCATAGTAATAATCAAGAAGTTTCGCAACAGTTTCTGTGTCTGTTTCAC
>CALBJC010000058.1 GCA_937892655.1 uncultured Clostridia bacterium
CGCCTGTAGGCGACTGCTTTAAAACCTCATAGAAAGATGTGATGTAATAGTTGTCAGGGTCTTTGATCCTGCCAGGCTTTTCATCCTCATCAAGCTTTTTATATATATAGAAGTTGATAAGATTTATCTCATTTCTTGGCTTTTCAAAACGACAGTTGTATATTTCAACCTCGCTGTCGTTAGCGATATAACGAATGAATTTATCTACAAACGCCCTTCTGAAGTTTGAATTTGAGTAGCGGGCAGTTGCAAACTCGTAATCTAGATTAGGCACGGGAGATGACTTAGGTTCACCGTAGATATAGGAAAACACCTCATAAGGATTTATTTTTCTAAGTACAGCCATTTTATCACCTGCTTGCTTGTTGATTTATATTATTAGATATATAATACCATACTTTAAAATTAAAATCAAGCGATTGGTATGAAATATATTGATTTTTTTCACAATTGATGTTAAAATGATTATAGAATTATAAACGGGGTGAACAAAATGAATCAGAAAAAGCTCGACAGAATAAATGAGCTTACTAAAATTTCCCGTCAAAGAGAGCTTACAGAGGATGAGAAAAAAGAGCGCGAGGAGCTTAGAATGGAATACAGAAAAAGCTTTCTTCAGAGCCTTTCGGGGCAGCTCGATAACATCACTTTAGTAGACCCTGACGGTACAAAAACAGATCTTAAGGATATAAAAAAGAGCTAAAAAGGAGTGAAAAACCTATGAGCGAGCCTACAAGAGGTAAAAAGCCAAAGCTTTTGTTTATGCGCCAGATGCTTTTAGACTGCACTGACGAAAACCATTCTCTTGATACCTATGAGATTCTTGACATTTTAGAAAGAAACGGTATTTCAGGCGAGAGAAAGACTGTTTCTGATGACATTGCGGTTATTGCGGATGTCTGTCAGGATGAGTTTGAAATCGAAACCTGCAAAAAAGGCAAGGCAAGCGCTTATAAGGTTTCATCAAGGCTTTTTTCAATAGATGAGCTGAGTATGCTCGCAGACGCTGTAGCCTCATCAAGATTCATCACTGAATCAAAATCAAAGGATATGATAAAGCGCCTTGCAACCCTTGCAAGCGAGTATGACAGAGCATCTCTTTCAAGAAACGTTTATGTTGCAAACAGAGTTAAAACTACAAGAGATACCTATTCATACTCGATGAGCGAGATAAGGCATGCTATTGCAAAAAAGAAAAAGGTTACATTCCAGTATTTGGGCTACGATATGACAAAAACCTTAAAGCCAAGACACAACGGTGAGATATACAAGGTTTCACCTTACAAGCTGATGTGGGATAAGGATAAGTATTATCTTGTTTGCTGGTGTGACAAGCATCAGGCTCTTGCAAACTACCGTATCGACAGAATGAAGGGCGTTTCTATGACAGATGAGCCTTCAGAGCCGCTTTCTATGACAACTCAGGAGCTGGAAGAAAAGATGTCATCGGTTTTTGAGATGTTCGGCGGTCGGAAAGAGAGAATTACTCTTTTGATCCACAAACAGCTTCTGGATGTAATTGTTGACACCTTCGGTAAGGACACTACTCTTTTTGAAACATACGACGAAAACTATTTTGAATGCTCGGTAAACGTAGAGCTGAGCCCTACCTTCTGGGGATGGCTGTTCAAGTTTTCTGACAGAGCAAGAATTTTATCTCCCGGCTATGTCGTTGATATGGCAAGAGAAGAAATCAGAAAGCTTATGAGTATTTATGAATAAAAAAAACGGAGATAATGTTTATCATTATCTCCGTTTTTATGCTTGATTTTTGATAGCGGTTGATATATAATATTAGAAGTATGATTTTTACAAAAAGGGGTAAGGATTATGTCAAAAACCGGCTTTGATAACAGTAAATACTTAAAAATGCAGTCTGAACATATCAGAGAGAGAATATCGCAGTTCGGCGGTAAGCTATATCTTGAGTTCGGCGGCAAGCTCTTTGATGACTATCACGCGTCAAGAGTTCTCCCCGGCTTCAAGCCTGACAGTAAGCTTCAGATGCTTTTGCAGCTCAAGGATGAGGCTGAGGTCGTTATCGCCATCAATGCCGGTGACATTGAAAAGAATAAGATAAGAGGTGACCTTGGTATCACCTATGACGCTGACGTTTTGAGACTTATTGAGGTTTTCAGAAATATCGGTCTTTATGTAGGCTCGGTAGTTTTGACTCAGTATATGAACCAGGCGGCTGCCGACGCTTTCAAGGTAAGGCTTGAAAAGCTTGGCGTAAAGGTTTATAAGCATTATCATATTGAAGGCTACCCTTCAAACTTAGCGCTCATTATGAGCGATGACGGCTTTGGCAGGAATGATTTTGTAGAGGCTCAGAGAAAGCTCGTTGTAGTTACAGCCCCGGGCCCTGGCAGCGGCAAGATGGCAGTTTGTCTGTCACAGCTCTACCATGAACATAAGCACGGTATCAAGGCGGGTTACGCTAAATTTGAAACCTTCCCTATCTGGAATCTGCCTTTAAACCATCCTGTGAACTTAGCGTATGAAGCAGCGACTGCTGACCTCAACGATGTTAATATGATCGACCCGTTCCATCTCGAAGCGTATGGCAAAACCGCTGTAAACTACAACCGAGATGTTGAGGTTTTCCCTGTTCTCAACGCTATGTTTGAGATGATTATCGGCAAATCACCATACAACTCCCCTACAGATATGGGCGTTAATATGGTCGGCAACTGTATAATTGATGATGAGATCGTCAAAAAAGCGGCTAAGGACGAAATAATCAGACGTTATTACAACGCTTTATGCTCAGAGAAAAAGGGTATAGGCACAAAGGATGAAATATACAAGATCGAGCTTTTGATGAAAAAGGTAGGCATTACAGCTGATAACAGACAGGTTGTAAAGGCTTCGCTCGAAAAAGCTCAGGCTACAGGCGAGCCTGCTGCTGCTATCGAACTGCCTGACGGCACAATACTCACAGGCAAGACATCAAACCTGCTCGGCGCATCATCTGCGTTACTTTTAAATGCGCTCAAATACTTAGGCAATATTGATGACAGCGTTTTGCTCATAGCACCTGAAATCATTGAGCCTATCTCACACTTGAAAGTTGACCATTTAGGTAACCAAAACCCTCGTCTTCATACCGACGAAACGCTTATTGCTCTATCAATCTGTGCGGCTTCAAACGACACCGCAGAGCTTGCTATGAAGCAGCTTGAAAACCTAAGAGGCTGTGAGCTTCATTCTTCTGTTATCCTCTCTCCTGTTGATGAGAGAGTTTTGAGAAGACTCGGCATCAACGTTACCTGCGAGCCTCAGTATCAGGAAAATAAGCTTTTTCAGGCATAAACTGAATATTATATCTGCCACCGGGTAGAGAAAAGCTTCGCTTTCCCGAAAAGCTAGCGCTTTTCCGAAAAGTTAGCGCTTTTCCGAAAGATTCGCTTTTCAAAAGCATTGCTATTAAAAAGCATCCGCTTTATGCATACGTTAGGTCTTAGAAGTATGCATGGACGGATGCTTGTTTTTGTTAAGGAGTATAAACTATGAAATCACCGTTTTCAGATCTTACAAAATTTGAGAGAGGCTTGTGGATAACCTCTATTGCAGTCATAATAGCCTCATTTTTGCTTTCACGCGGTGGGGATATACTTACCCTTATCGCATCTTTGATAGGCGTTACAGCGCTTATATTTGTGGCTAAGGGGTATGTACTCGGTCAGGTGCTGACAGTAGTGTTTTCGGTATTCTACGGAATTATCTCTTTTATCTTTTCATACTACGGCGAGATGATAACCTATCTTTTAATGACAACGCCAATGGCGATACTCGCTATTATTTCCTGGAAAAAGCATCCCTTCAAGGATACAAAAGAGGTTGAGGTAAGCCATGTTTCTAAAACGCAGATACTTTTAATGATAGCTTTATCAATAATCGTTACAGCAGGCTTTTATTTTATACTCAAGGCTTTAAATACAGCAAACCTTATACTATCAACCTTTTCTGTAACAACAAGCTTTGTTGCAGTTTACCTTACCTATCTGCGAAGCCCTTACTACGCTTTAGGCTACAGCGCAAATGATTTGGTTTTAATAGGGCTGTGGGTATTTGCAAGTATTGAAAGTATTTCATATCTGCCTATGGTATTTTGTTTTATTATGTTTTTAGCAAACGATATATACGGATTTATTAACTGGAAGAAAATGCAGAGCATTCAAAAAAGAAATTCTTTTTAGCAGGGAGAGGGGCGTAAAAAAAGCGACTGAAATTTCAGTCGCTTACTCTACTCTATTCTACTCTGCTCTTCTCTACTCTAATCTACTCTAATCTACTCTAATCTACTCTACTCTTCTCTACTCTACTCTACTCTGTTGATTAATGTAGCGTTTGTCGGGGTTATTGTCAACATTTTCGGGGTTATTGTCGACATCGTTCATAGATTGTTAATATAGAGTTATATTTTGTTCATTTTTAATGATTTGAGCAGGAATGATCTGAACAAGAATGACCTGAACAGGAGTGACCCTCACCATGCTCATGGTCGTGATGGTTACACTTGACATCAGGGTTAAAAATCAGACGGTTTTCGAGGAATGCCGCTACTGCTTCATCAGCGTTGCCGCTTACACCACCATATAAGGTAATACCCGCCTCAGCCAGAGCCTGCTGAGCACCGCCGCCGATACCGCCGCAGATTAAAACCTCAACGCCCATCTGCGCTAAAAAGCCAGCGAGCGCACCGTGACCTGAGCCGAGAGTATCAAGCACTACAGCGCTTGTAACTACGCCGTTTTGTGCCTCATAAATCTTAAACTGCTTTGTATGGCCAAAATGCTGGAAAATATTATTGTTTTCAAAAGTTACTGCTATTTTCATTTTATCACCTGTATATTCAAACACCCCGAAAGGATTACCCTTCGGAGTGCTTTTTTATTACTTCTTGAGCTTACCGAGTAAACCGCCGATCTTATCGCCGATATCATCAACCTTATCAGCGAGCTTATCGCCCTTGAGCTTTGCCTTAACGCCGTCAACGATCTTATCAGCAGCGCCGTCAGGAATGTCAACACCTACTACGCTTTCAACAGCCTTGATAGGGTCATCCTTGAACTTTGAAGCAAAATCCTTATTGCCCTTTACCTTTTCAACGATTTCTTCAATTTTCTCTTTGATATCCATTATAAAACACTTCCTTGAAAGTTTTAAGCAGTATTCTGCTGTTAATGATATTATACCACATTTTCATAGAATTTGCAAGGGTATTTTAAATTGTTGACAGTATATCAATATTATGCTAGAATATTTTCAAGGAGGAGATTTGTTTGACACAGAATTTACAGACAGTATGCGATAATTTCATTAAAAACCGTGATATTATCAAGAGCGTTTTCAAATTTGAAAATGCACATTTTTTAGCAATATGCGCGTCATACCTTGCAAGCAAGGGTATTATTGCAGACGCTGCTAAGTTAAAAGAGCAGAATAAATTATTCGATGAACAGGCAGGTATATTCTCAGCCTTCAGAGGCAATCCTCATCTGCCGGTACTTATGATTTTGTATGCTGACTCAGGCGATGAATACAAGTATTCAGACATTGAAGAAATCTACAAAAAGCTCAAAAAGGAGTTTGCGGGCACTGCTCATTTAGCACTCGCTGCTGCGATGATAAGCGATATGACGACCCCTGAGCTTGCTGACCGTATTGCAGAGAGAGCTAAGGTTATCTACAAGCTTATGAGCAAGGAGCATCCTTTCTTAACGGGCGTTGACGATTATCTTTACGCTATACTTATGGCATTTTCAAACAAGCCTGACCACGCGCTTTCAGAGGATATGGAGGAATGCTATGAGATTTTGAGAGAAAAGTATTCTTCATCAAACTACTCTCAGTGCGTATCTCAGATCTTTGCGCTCACAGACGGTAACAACGCTGAGAAATGTCAGAAGCTCAACGACCTTTTTGATATGCTCAGAGAAAACGGCAAAAAGTACAGCAAATACTGGGAGCTTTCGGTTTTAGCCGCTCTTTCACTTTTAAATAACGATACAAAGAAGCTTTGCGATGACATAATCGAGGTAGACTCTTTCTTAGAAGGTCAGGCAGGCTACGGCACATTTGGTATGCCAAAGACTACCCGCTTAATGCACGCGGCATTACTTGTAAGCTGTGAATACAAGTCACAGATGCTTATTCATCAGTCAGCCGCTTCAAGCGTTATAGCAATGGTAGCCGCTCAGCAGGCAGCCCTCTGCACTGTAATCGCCGCTCAGGCAGCCGCAAGCACAGCAGTGTACTAAAAATATGATAATATGAAAAGCCAGGCAACTTGATGTTACCTGGCTTTGTGTTTTCTTACAAGTCAGCCACTGCTATTTTTCACCTATCCAGTGAAATACCGGGGTGAATGCCGGGTCTGAGGTTCTGACTGTAATTTTTCTTTTAATATTCGGGATGAGGTCAAAGTCGTTATCGGAGTATAAAACATTGTCGGGAGTTTCAAGATGAAGCATCCATACAAAGTTTTGTGACTCAATTTCAAGCTCATATTCAACATCGCTTTTCTTTGTAAGCTCAAAGCTTATTTTTGCATCCTCGCAAGGCATCTGTGAAAATGGCGCAAAGAAATATCTGTTATCAGAAATCACCTTGCCGTCAACTGACAGAGTTGTATACAAAATTGTATTTTCAGGTACAAAACCAATGTCATCAACTGCCACACTTTCAAGAAGCACGCAGGAGTTTTCAGGGATAATAACCTCTTTTTTGCCACTCTTCAAAACCTTACCGTCAGTTGTCAGTACATAGTACTCAGCACTTGCCTTCTGGGCCCCCAGAGTATCATTCATACCCCAGATTTCAAGAGGTGAAGGGCTGTTTGCGAAGTATTCTCTGTAAGCTTTGTTGCCATCGGTATTCTGAACATCATAGCCTCTTATTGCTACTGCAAGCGGTGCCATTGCACGCTTTAAGTAATAATAAAGAGGTCGCTTTTGCAGATAGTAGTCAAGGATTGCCCAGTTATGAATACCGTAGCTATCGCCAAGAGTCCAGAATAAAAGACCTGAACAGATGAATTTTCTGCAACGGAATTCATCATACATATGCTTTGTAACCTCAGCCTGTGCAACCTGACTTTTTAAGATATACTGCTGCACAGAATACTGAGTATGGTCGCCAAAATACTTATCAACCATCATATTCAAAAGCTTATAGCTATTGCCTGAGTTTGTATGGTGAAGCCATACGGGGTCATCAGGATTCAGGTTTTTTGGCGGGATACACTTTCTTGCAGATTCGATATTCATAGCGCCGATAATACCAAACTCACTTAAGAATTTTACGTTGATATCGGTAAAGCGCCATAAATCAAGATAATGCGGATGATTATGAATGTGGGTAAACTCCCAGATATGCTGGTCGCCTGCCTTCTTATCGTCAGGACAATCTCCGCCGTAAGGGCTGCTTGGTCGGTAGATTACGTTTTTACAATGCTCACAAACAAGTGAAGGCAAAAGCTCATCATAGATTTTTCCGCCAAACCATTCAATATCAGGCACCCACTGCTTTTGTGAGTAATACATACCCTGAATTTCGTTATTGCCTGACCAGCCGATTAAGGATGTATGGTTTCTGAGCCTTCTTATCGCTCTTGTTGACTCATCGGTAATATTTTGCATAAAAGCTTCATCAAAATCAGGATAATAACCGCAGGCATACATAAAGTCATGCCATACCATAATACCAAGCTTATCGCAGGCTGTCATCATCGCTTCAGAAGCGTAGATACCTCCGCCCCAGATTCTGAGCATATTCATATTGCAGTCATGCGCCTGCTTTATCATCTCGATATCACGCTGTGGAGTAATTCTGGCAAAAAGGCAGTCGCTAGGAACGTGGTTAGCACCCTTGCAGAAAACGCGCTTATTGTTGAGTAAGAATGTAAAGGTTGACTCACCGCCACCGAGATCACATTCTTCAATTTTAATTGAACGTATACCGAGCTTTCTTGTAAGGCTGTCGATTACCTGACCGCTGTTATCCTTTATATTTACCTCGATATCATACATATACTGTCTGCCAAGGCCGTTTGACCACCACAGCTGAGTATCTGAAATTATAAATTCAAGCTGAGTTTTCACGCCTTCAGGCTCACCGCTGAAGGTAGCAATTACTTCACCGCTGTCATAATCTGCATCATTTCTGACAGTACATTCCAAAGTAATACCGCTGCTAACTACCCTGTCAAGCTCTACATCAACGCAGATTTTGCTCTCATCGCCCTCAGATACATCAGGGTTTTGTGAATATGCGTAAACGTCAGCGATTATAGCCTTATCGTAAGAGTTTATATAAACGCTTTTCCAGATACCGCAGGTTGCAAGCCAGATTGTCCAGTCCCAGCTGTAAACATACTGAGACTTTCGCATATATACGCGGTATGGCTGTTCGTTATTCCACATCTTTTTCATAGTGCCAAGCTCTTTATCCTGTACCTCATAAAGTCCCTGGTCTATTCTGACAACGATGATATTTTCACCCTCTTTTATAATGGATGAAATATCGTATTCAATCTCAACAAATGAATTGCTGTGTCTGCCTAAAAACTGACCGTTGAGCCATATATCAGCAGTACAGTCAAGACCCTCAAAGGTAATAACCGACTTTGTTTTTATATCATTTGCTGTTACAAAAAATGTATTACTGCACCAGAATTCCTTATCCTCAATCCATCTGCATTCCTTGTCATTTTCAGCGTAAAGAGGCTCTTTTATAAGTGAGTTTTCGATAAGCGGAGTATGCACATCACCTGGTACATTATATGTAAGAGTATTCATCACCTTATAGGATGAAATGCTCCCCTTACCTATATCGCAATAAGAAAGCGCCCACTCGCCGTCAAGCGAAATTCTTTTTAAAAATTCATTGTCAGCTGTCATAATAAACTTCTCCTTAATTGTCAGCAGTAAATTTTAACCTATAGCTAGATTATAATTGAAAAGTAAGAACTTTGCAATATAAAAAACTGCATCAAAGTGAAGAATATTAGCATTTGAAAAAACCGCCTTGCGCTTAATGCGATAGTCGTATAGAAGTATTAGAAGCCACTTTTGATGTTGATGTCAAAAGTGGTTTTGCGTTGCTTATGACGTTGACTTTTTATATCGACAATGCTATAATTAACTGACAGATAAATAAGAATTTTTCTGAATAGTTTTATTGCAAAAAATCAAGTAAAAATGTATAATTACAGCAATGGGAATGAAGTTCTCCCAAGGGAAACCTAAACCGCTATTTTAGCTGATGACTTCTGTGATTTTTTGTCGCAGGGGCATCAGCTTTTCTACGTTTTAAGGAGGTTTTTTATGTTAGCATCACTTGCACTTGTTTTCCTTGTTGGATTGAGTACGGCGGCAATATGCCAGAAAATTAAATTACCGCGAATAATAGGTATGCTGATTACAGGTATCATCCTTGGACCATATGTTTTTGATTTATTTGACCAGTCTATACTTGGAATATCAGCTGATTTGCGTAAAATGGCGCTGGTTATTATTCTGATTAAAGCGGGACTTTCACTTAATCTGAAAGATTTGAAAAAAGTAGGACGCCCAGCATTGCTGTTATCTTTTCTGCCTGCAACTTTTGAACTGACAGCATTTTTGTTGTTTGGACCAAAAGTGCTTGGCATAACTGTTTTGGAATCTGCGGTAATGGGGGCAGTGTTGGCGGCGGTGTCTCCTGCTGTTGTTGTGCCAAGAATGGTATTCTTAATTGATGAAAATTGTGGAACTGAAAAAAGTATTCCGCAGATGATATTGGCAGGAGCATCACTTGATGATGTTTTTGTAATTGTTTTGTTCACCACTTTTTTAGGTATGGCGCAAGGCGAAAATATAAATATGTTAAGTTTTGCAAACATACCGATATCCATATTGATGGGTGTAGCTATTGGTGCTGTATGTGGTATTGTTTTGGCTTGGTTTTTCGAAACAGCCTATGCTCACCAGCATATGATACGCAACAGTATTAAAGTAATAATTGTGCTGGGAACAGCGTTTCTGCTTTCGGCAGTTGAAGAATGGCTTAGCAGAGTTGTTGCCGTATCAGGTTTGCTTGCTGTTATGAGTATGGCTTTGGTATTGGCAATGAGAAGTGCTCAATCCGTTACAACCCGTCTGCAACAGAAATTTGGTAAACTGTGGCTGGCTGCAGAAGTTATATTATTCGTGCTTGTTGGAGCAGCTGTTGATATCAGATATACACTCAAGGGTGGTCTGCCAGCTGTGACAATGATTATGATAGGTTTGTTGTTCCGTTCAGTTGGTGTTTGGATAAGTGTGCTTGGCACAAAACTGAATATGAAAGAACGATTATTCTGTGTAATAGCATATCTGCCAAAAGCTACGGTACAGGCGGCAATAGGTTCAGTTCCTTTGGCAATGGGTTTGCCTTGCGGAAATATTGTTCTGTCGGTTGCGGTTTTAGCAATTCTTATTACTGCTCCACTTGGTGCTATTGGTATGGATATGAGTTATAAAAAGTTGCTTTAAACAAAACTGCAAACAGTTAGATAAATCCCAATTTGTCGAACTGAATATAAAATAAACTCCAGAGAAGATGTTTTCTTCTCTGGAGTTACTTCTTTATGGCTATCGCCTTTTTGGCAGGGCGGTTTTTATTATCTCTTTTTATAAATCACAATTTCGGGATTTTCACCGTTTTCTTCGTAGGTGCCAATAAGGATAAACTCTCTGTTTGCGGCTATGCCAAAGCATCTGCCTTTATCCCCTTCAAGCTGATTGCCAAGATATGTGGCGTTATCATCTAAAAATTTAACCTTTTTACCGTCAGGCAAAGTGTATTCTAAATTTATATATCCGCCGACCAAGGCGTTTAGCTTTTCAAGCCTTGGCATACCAGATATATTAAGAGCATTTATTTCATCTATAAGCTTTTCTTTAAACTCCTCAAAGGCTTTATTGCCGCCAAGCTCATCAAATCTTTTCCAGTAATCGAGGTTTGGCAGAGTGGCTTTTAAATACTCTCTGACCTGCTCTTCAGGATGCTCATCGCTTTGCATATTTTTTACGCATATATCAATAAGGTCATCCATATTGCTATACATATATTCACCGTCTGCATAACACCATTTGCAGTAATCCTCGTTGAAATCGCCATCCTTTTCTCTGCTTGTAACAGCGTCCTCAAGGGGCATACCACAGCACTGGCAGATAA
>CALBJC010000059.1 GCA_937892655.1 uncultured Clostridia bacterium
GCCCGATAGGGAAAACTAAAAAAGCTAGGTAACATAATGTTGCCTAGCTTTTATTGTTGTTTATGAACCCTATCGGGCAAAATTTGAGATTAAAAGTCTTTGGAAGGGGGTATGGGGGATAACCTTTCTACAGAAAGGTTTCACCCAAAGGTACCTGTAAATCCTTCTGTAAGGGCATTACCCCAAACTATCCTGTCTGTGTTATTGCTTATCAAAAACTGCTATGAAGTAGTATTTTGCAGAGGAATAATTTTTGGTTCTGCCCCATTTTGCTTCTATTTCTACAACACATTTTTCGATGTTGTCGGTAGGAAGCTTGAGCTGTGTGGTTTTTTCCTTGATAATGTTGCCCTGCATATCGTAGAATGTGTAATAAGAGCTGCCTACCAGAGAGCCTGTATAGCAGATGTTGAAATCTGTTGTGATTTCAGAGTTTTCTGCCTTGTCAGCGTCAACCTTGATATTGAGCTCTACAGCATCCTTTATAATTTCTGCGAAGGGCTCGATTTTAAAGGTTTTGAGCTTGTCCTGATAGCCGCGCTCAAACTTGTAGCCCTCAATAACGTATGTAGTAGAGCCGGCTGAAATTTCAACCTCGCCCAAAGGCGCTGATGGCTGTCTGTTAAGAGCCAGTATAATACCTGTTATCAGAATACCTACTGCTATTAGTATAGCAATCTTCTGCTTCATATATAAGCCTCCCGATTAGTTGTCAAAGCCGCCCTTTGTAAAGAAAAGCTCTCTTATAGCAAGAGCGCAGCCTGATAAGAACTGATGCTTAGGGTCGATAATACTCAGCACCAGCTTTGATGAAACCTCTTCACCTGCGATTTCACCGAGCTTTTTCTTGAGGATTTCAAATGAATAATCGTCAAGGGTGAAGTTGTGTAAAACAAGCTTCTGAGGATTTGTGGTATAGAAAAGGTTGTTGAGCATCGTTGCAAAAAGGTTTGTTGCCTCATCGAGCATATCAATGATAGGCTTGTCCCCACGCTTGTACGCTAAGATTACCATATCAAGTGTAAGCTTTGATGTGTCTCCCATTGTAAGCTCAAAAAGTACAGGCGTTTCAGTAGGTGAGATAAGCTCGCTTGCCTTTTTAACAAGGCTGTCAGGTGCAAACTCTGCCTTTGTACAGCCGTATCTCTTGCAATGCTCACAAAAACGTGTTGAATAAGGATTGATAATAATCTTATCAACAAAATCAGTTCTGTGGTCGTATGAGACGATAGGATCGTTTAAGTTTGTAACAACAAAGTTGAGGCCGTTGCCGTAACGTAAAAATGCGATGTTGTGACGGTTTGGGTCTTTAACCTTCTGAAAGTCGATATTTGCCATCGCTGTACCCTTTACAGCGTTGTCGATAACGATAGGTAGCTGAGTGTGCTGTCTGCATTTTTGCATAAAGCCTGTGTAGTCAGGAACCTTGTCGATAACAGGAATATCAAGCCTTTCATACATAACAGGTAAAATACCGATGCCGATACCTAAAAGCTGCTTTGTATCAAGGCAGTTGTAGCTGATAGCGTCCTTGATAGCGTCGATAGAATAAGCGATAATTTCGTCAGAGGTTTCATCAGGTGAAATCTCCTTGCTGCGCTTGTCCAGAACGTCGCCCGCGAGGGTTGAGATACCAACGCTTACAGTAGTTTCTTCAAGGGAAACGCCTACTACAAACTTGTAGTTGTGGTTTATGTCAATTAAGATTTTCTTTCTGCCTCTTGGTGCTTTTTCTGAAATATGCTTGAACTCGCCTATTTCAGTAATGATGCCCTGCTCGATCATCTCGTTTGTGATGATCGTTACAGCGGCTCTTGTAAGCTCAAGCGCTGCTGCAATATCAATTCTTGATGTAGGGCCCTTCTGCTTTAAAATCTTTAAGACCTGCATTCTGTTTTGTCTTTTCAGGTCAAGCTTACTGATACCATGCTGCTCCATACAATGTGTTACCCCTTCTGGAAAATGTAGTTTATAATTGAGTATTACGTTGTTAAAATATTATATCAATACCATTATACACCTAATTTATGACAAATGTATTAACAAAACCCATTACGAGAGCAAAAACATAAATTTTACGATTTATTTATAATTAGCTGTGAATTTGTATTGTAAGGTTGTATTTACTTATTACGGGCAATATGTTATTATATAATAAGTATATACCTTATGAAAGGTAAGGGGATTTATGGAAAAGCTTAAAAGCTACATTGATGAAATTTTTGAGCAGAATATTGAAAGGGCTGTATTTTCAAAGCCTGACTCTGCTTGTAAATACAGAAAAATTGTTTTAGTCAGAAAAAAAGGCTCATATCAGCTTGAAAAGTATACACAAAAGCAGGTTTTTCACGAGAACATAGATTTTGGCAAAATCGCAGATAGAGTTTGTGAAATTATGGAGAATATGAAAGCGCTAAACGCATTTGGTGAGTCAGAATTTTCTCTTACGATTTCAAAAAAGGGTAAGATTTTATTCTCAAAAAGAAAGGCTCAGAATACAAAAGAGGTATCTCAGAGCCATAACAGAGAGAAAAACTACATCTTAAAAAGCGGTGAAGATCTGCCTGCGCTCATTGATATGGGCATCTTTACAAAGGATGGCAAGGTAGTAAACTCAATGTATGACAAATACCGCCAGATAAACCGTTTTGTTGAGCTTATTGATGACGCTGTGAAGGATTTAAAGCCAACAGATAAGCCTATAAAGATCATCGATTTTGGCTGCGGTAAATCATATCTTACATTCATTCTGTATCATTATTTTGTGAATATCAGAGGTCTTGATGTGCAGATGACGGGGCTTGATTTAAAGGCTGACGTTATTGAAAAATGCAATGCTGCGGCTGAAAAATACGGCTATAAAAACCTGCATTTTGAAATGGGCGATATAAAGGATTATTCTTGTGACGGTATTGATATGGTAATAACCCTGCACGCCTGCGATACAGCAACAGATTACGCACTTTTCAATGCTATCAGGTGGGGCGCTCAGATGATATTCTCAGTACCTTGCTGTCAGCATGAAATAAATGCTCAGATAAAGAGCCAAAACCTTTCTCTTATAACCCGCTACGGTATTGTAAAAGAGCGAGTAAGCGCTCTGATTACCGATGCTGTCAGGGCAAATCTTTTAGAGTATATGGGGTATAAAACAAATCTTTTGGAGTTTGTTGATTTTGGTGCAACGCCAAAAAATATCCTCATCCGCGCAGTAAAAAAGAATACAAATCCCGACAGAGAAAAGTATTTAGCAGAAGCAACTGCTCTTTTGTCAGAGTTTTCATCAACTCAGAAGCTGTATGAGCTTTTAGAGCTTAAAAATGTCGAAAAAGATTGATTTTTGTTTAGTTATCTGTTAAAATATTAATATGACGATTTTTAATTAACTTGAAGGGCGTGAAATAAAACTAATGGGCCTTATAATTTCAGTAGTTACCCAGAAGGGCGGCGTAGGTAAAACAACTATATGCAATTCATTGTCAGCTACGCTCAATGCCCGCGGTGCCAGAGTTTTATGTATAGATATGGACCCTCAGGGCAACCTCTCATTCTCAACAGGTGCTGAAACTGAGGAGTCACTCACAATTTATGAAGCCTTGAAGGGTACAGCGGGGGATGTTACAGATATCATCCAGCGCAGAGCGATGTGTGATATTATTCCTGCCAATATTCTGCTGTCCGCTATCGAGCTTGAATTTACGGGCGAAAACAGAGAATTTCTGCTCAAGAATCTTCTCAAATCAGTTGTCAATTTTTATGATTATATTATTATCGATTCCCCTCCGGGACTCGGTATTTTAACTGTCAATGCGCTTGCAGCGTGTGATTATGTAATCATCCCGATGACCCCTGACATCTTTTCTTTGCAGGGCTTGGCGCTTGTATATGATACAATTATTCATATTCAGGACAGAGTAAATCCTGACATCAAGATTGCAGGTATACTCATTAACCGTTACATATCCCGCTCAAAGCTTCACAAAGAGGTCAAGGGTACTGCGCAGATGATTTCACAGTCACTCAATATTCCGCTTTTTGATACGGTTATCCGTAATTCATATTCATTGAGCGAAGCGCAGTCATTACAAAGAAACATTACAGAGTACGCACCAAGAAGTGCGGGCGTTAAAGATTTTTCAAGATTTGCAACAGAGCTTGCGGATATGGGTGTCCGCGCATCTGATGTCCATTAAACGAGGTGAGATAAGTGCCTATTTCCAAAAAAGAGATAAATAAGGAAATGATGTTCAATAAAATTATGCCTAGCGGCTTTGCGTCAAAAAAGATAGGCGAGGCAAATGCCATTAAGGATAGCATACAGGAAGCTGAAAAGGCTGAAGAGCAAGAACTCAAAAATCTTGGCAAGGCCAGAAACAAGAAAAAGGATGAGCCAGCTCTCCACGCTGATATAAAGCCATCAGAAAAGGCTGTTCCTGACAAGCCTCTGACAATTGCAGAGGAGGAAAAGCCAAAGGAGGATAACTCAGAGCCTCTTGTTTTAAATGGCGATACTGCAGAGGATATCAAAAAGCAGGAAAAGAAGGCTTCAAAATCACGTTCAAAGAAAAAGAACGATGAAAAGAATGAAGAGCCAAAGCCTGAAACTAAAGAAGATGCAACAGAGGCTGAAGAAGCTGCTAAAGAAACTGCACAGCCTGAAAATGAAGAAACAGAAGCTTTTGATGAAACAAAAAACGCTGATGAGTCTGAAAAAACCTTTAACACAGCTGATAGGTCGGAGCCTCTGACGCTGGAGAAAAAGCCTGAAGAAGAAAAGGTAGAAGAAAATGAAGAGCCAAAGGCTGAACCAAAGCCTGCCTCAAACCAGCCAGTAATGGTAAACATCTATGAAAAGATGGTGCTTGATAAGGTTGATGCGGCTATTGCAAAGTTCAAGTGCTGTTCGTGCTACCTTTGCCATCAGGATATAGTTACAATGGCGCTCAACAACTTAAAGCCCAAGTATATCGTAGCCGTTGAGGATGACCTGCCAAACCTCTTGCAGAAGGAAAGCGCATCTGAGGTAACCTCAGCTATTATGAAGGCTATTTTACACGTTAAGGCAAATCCAAGACATTAAAAATATTAAAAACACTATTTAATATTTAAAAATCCTGCCGATATATATAACAGAAGGAAAATACCCTGATGAAAGGAAGGATTATATGGAACTGAACATGGAACTCAATATGTACACAAATGTTGATATTACAGCTAAAACTGTAAAGGCAGCTCAGAACATCGAAAAGGCAGCTGCAAAGGAAACTAAGGCTCCTGAAAAGGAAACTGCAAAGCAGGCTGACGGCTATGTAAAGAGCGAAAATCTTGAAAAGTCAGCTGACGGCATCTATTCCAAGGAGAAGATTCAGAAAACTGTTGAAGAAATCGAAGCTCAGAGAGAGCAGGCATTTACAAATATGATTTCTCAGATGTTAGGCCTCCAGGCTAACGCCAAGGGCTTACAGCTTTTTGAAGGTAAAATCTCATGGGAAGATATTACCGCTGAAGATATCGAAGAGGCTAAGGCTTCTATTGAAGAGGGCGGCGAATGGTCAGTAGACGCTGTTGCTACAAGAATTATGGATATGGCAAAGCTCTTGGCAAACGGCGATGCTTCAAAGTTTGGTATGCTCAAGGATGCAATTATCGCAGGCTTTGGCGGTGCTGTAGAGCAGATGGGCTTTGACAGTATGGATCAGATGCCTGACATCACAACCGAAACCTACAACGAGGTTATGACCCGTCTTGACGCCTGGGAGCAGGAATTAAACGGCGAGGTTGCAGCTGAAATCGAATAAGCATTTTTAAAAGCCGCAGTATTTACTGCGGCTTTTATTTTTTACATATTTGTTTATTATGTAGTGAACTTTTCTGAAATTTAGGATAAAATATAAAATTTTCTGCAGGCTCCTTTGTAAACTTGACAAAATACTTGATATGATGTATTATTATAAGGAATATAGATTTAGTTAAAAGGGGAGAAATGCAATGAGCCTTAAGGATATTTTCAGCCAGGAAGTTAAAAATATGATGGAGAAGGAAAATAATGAAAATTCATCAGCTTCCTCTGAAGAAAACTACATAACTCAGCAGACTAATGAAGAACGTGTAAAGTTTGCTAAAGCGGCATTAGAGCAGGCTGAGCAGGAGGCTTCAGCATACTCTGAAGAAGTAAAAAAGGAAGAAAAGAAGGCAGAAGCCCCAAAGGCAGAAGCTCCAAAGCAGGCAGCTCCTGCTCCAAAGCCATATACTCCTTCATACGCTCGTCCTGAATTTTCAGATGATGAAGAAACAACGATCATTTCAAGAAATACAGTAGTTGAGGGTAACATCCGCTCATTTGCAAATGTAAATGTAGAGGGCGCGATCAAGGGTGACGTTATCAGTACAAAGGATGCTCATGTAAGCGGTAAGCTCGTTGGCAACTTAGAATGTAACAATGCTTCAATGATAGGCTCTCAGATGCAGGGTAATGTAAACTCAAAGGGTCAGGTTAAGTTTAACAAGGATTCCTTGATTTTAGGTGATGTAAGCGCATCATACCTTGATATGAACGGTAAGGTAAAGGGCAACATCGATATCAGCGGCAAGGCTGAATTCAAGGCTGACAGCTACATTTTAGGCGATATCACAGTAGCGTCCTTAACTGTTCACGATGGCGCAACGATCAATGGTCACGTTAATACAACTTTCTTGGCAGATTCTCCTCAGACGATTTTCCCTGAAATGATTTCAATGACTGACTAATTTTGTGGCAGCGTTTATCAAAGATAAATGCTGCCCTTTTAATCTCTTTATTTTTTTAGGAAGGGGGCAAGCTGATGGACGGTTACTTTGCCAGACAACCTATTTTAGATATTGACAATAAAACAACCGCATATGAAATTCTGTACAGAAATATGCCTGATGCTTCTGAATATGCCCCTACAAATGATGCAGATTCATCAACAGCCTCAGTTATTACATCAACCTTCTTTGGTGACAGTGCGTTTGAGGTTTTCGAGGGCAAGAAGCTCTTTATAAACTTTACTGAAAATCTTCTTTTAAACGGCTGTGCAAAGCTTCTGCCTAAAGACAGCGTTGTTATCGAGGTTTTAGAAACAGTAAGGCCAACAATGCAGGTCTTTGAAGCGCTTGCGGATTTAAGAATTGCAGGCTATACCGTAGCGGTTGACGATTTTGATCTCAACGGTGAAACAGCAGGCTTTTTAGACCACTGTGACATTGTAAAGATAGATTTTCGTACTCCTCGCGAGCAGATAGAGGCTACAGCTGCTGAATGCAGAAGAAGAAAGAAGATAATTCTTGCTGAAAAGGTTGAAACAGAAGAAGAGGTAGCGTATGCAAAATCTCTTGGCTGTTCATTGATGCAGGGCTATTTCTTCGCAAAGCCTATGGTTATGAAGGGCAGAAGTATGTCGCCTATGCTCATCAGCTTTTTGCGTATTGTTGAGCTTTTAAATGACGATAACGTAAATCTTCGTGAGGTCGCATCAATTATCGAAACTGACGCGGCGCTTACATATAAGCTTTTAAAACTTGTAAACTCAATCCGTCATGACTGGATGCAGAAGGTTTCATCAGTTCTGCAGGCAGTAAAGCTTATCGGTATCAATAAGGCAAGAGAATGGATTTACCTTGTAGGCTTGCAGAAGATGAATGAAAATACTGCTGATGAACTTATCGTCAGCGCATTTTTCAGAGCTCGTTTCTGCGAATCGCTCGCAAACGCTATCCGCCCTGCCCGCCGTCACGCAAAAGAGCTTTATTTGATGGGTCTTATGTCAGCTATCGTAAACTATTCAAATAACGACTATGATACAATGCTCAAGGATATTCCGCTTTCAGATAACATAAAGTCAGGCCTTACAGGCGGCGACAACGTTTTTGCGGATATATTCAACGTTGTAGTAGCCTTTGAAACTGCCGACTGGGATACAGTTGACAGCTTTATTCAGAAATATAACTTAAACAGCGATAATGTATTCAAGGATTACCTCAAGTGTCTTAAGGAGTCAGAACGGCTTATGAATTTAGGCAACGAGGCTGACAAGGAAGAAGAGGGAACTTCTGCGGCGAATACAAACGCAAAGAAGAGATAATATGAAAAATAAAAATTCAAGCTTTTTGAATAAAACAATAACCGTTGCGATACTTGCAACGGTTTGTTGTTTTCTATGGGGTAGCGCATTTCCATGTATAAAAATAGGATATAAGCTTTTTGAAATGCCCAATCTTATGCCTCTTGAAAAGGAACTTAACAAGCATGGACGTAAACTCAGCCAGACCCTTCATATGTTTTTGCCTGAAAGAAAGGTTGAGCCGAAGCAGAATTATCCTGTAAAGTGGTTTTATGACACGGAGATAATGCAGTTTTACGGTGATGAGCGTTTCCCGAATGCAATCTGCGACAAATATAAGCCTGAACGTCCTGATAAAATAGTTGTAATTGCTTATGACGGCGATAAAATTATGGGTATGGCGGGCTGTTCCGAGGACGCGCCGGGGTGGATGCAGATCGGGATAGACGTTTTGCCCGAATACCGCTCCCGGGGAGTTGGAACCGCGCTGGTGAACGCCGTGAAAAACCGAATTGAGGATCTTGGCGCCGTGCCCTTTTACGGTACGAGCCTGTCAAATTACAATTCATGGAATATTGCGCTGAACTGCGGCTTCCGCCCGGCGTGGGTGGAGATCGGTTCGGCCAAGCTTAGGTAGAGAAACAGGGAGGGTGAAATGGCAAAAGTAATTTTGGTCTGCGGAAAGATCTGCAGCGGAAAAAGCACATATGCTGAGCAGATGCGCGTTCAGAACCACGCCGCATTGCTCTCTGTGGACGAGATAACCCTTGCATTGTTCGGCCAGCATTGCGGCGATAAGCACGACGACTACGTGGAA
>CALBJC010000060.1 GCA_937892655.1 uncultured Clostridia bacterium
AAGGAGGAGAAAATTATGGCACTTGATTTAAACTATGAAAACAACCGCATCTACTCAAAGTCAGGCGATAAGCTCTTGGCTGAAATTGATTTTTCTGAAATTTCAAAGAACATCTGCAACATCAGCAGAACGTTTGTTGATGAATCATTAAGAGGTCAGGGCATTGCTGATAAGCTGATGTTTTTGGCCTGCGAGAAGATAAGAGAATCAAATAAAAAGGCATACCCTACCTGCTCTTACGCAATCAGCTGGTTTAAAAAGCACCCTGATTACAGCGATATATATATCGATATTATGGAATAATTCTTGACAAATGCTTTTTCGGATGTTATTATTTTTCTATAACAATTTTAACATCGGAGATGCACAATTATGCCAAGAATATATTATACAATATTAGGCGATGAAATAGACTTTCCATTTTATGTAATGGGAGTTGGCGTTGACTACAAGCAAAGAGATATCACAAGACCTGAGGGCTTTGACAAGCAGCAGCTGATTTTTTGCAAAAGCGGCAGGGGCGAGGTTGAGTTTGACGGCAAGGTATACCCTTTTGAGAAGAATACTATAGTTTATCTGCCCAAAAATTTTCCACATTCATACAGAGGAGTATCTGATGAAGATTTTATTACCTGCTGGGTAAACTTTATGGGCAGAGAAACTGACAAAACGCTTTCAGTTATCGGTATTGACCCTACAAAGCCTGCTATAAGGCATTGCGCTGATATAAAGGGGTTAACGCTTTTACTTTATAAAATTTTTAACCTTATAAGCGAGGACAGACTTTACGGTAACTACTACGCTTCAGCGGCTCTCTACGAATGCTTTATTGAGCTTAACAAGCAGATAAATCGCAAGCCTTCAGAGCTTGACGCTTCTGATTCGCAGAGAATGGCTTCTATTATTTCTTACATCAAGGAAAACTACTGTAAGCAGATTAAGATGTCAGACCTTTGCGAGATTTCAGGCTACTCTGAACAGCATTTATGCCGACTTTTCAGAAAGCACTTGAATACAAGACCTGTTGAGTATATAGAGCTTATCAGAATTCAAAGGGCAAAGGAGCTTCTTATTGAAACGAATATGCCCGTTATTGATATAGCAAAGCTTATTGGCTATGATAATGCGGCATACTTTTCAAAGCTTTTCAGGAGGCATATTTCATGCACACCTTCTGAATACAGAAGACAGAATCAGATGATATATGATGCTGAGCTTAACAGAAAATAACATATTTTTACAGCAAAAGAGAGGTTTTTCCCTCTCTTTTTTGTTTATAATAATTTTAGTATTATAAACGGAGTAAAATTTTATGGAAATTAAGAAAGCTGTATCCGAGTCAGAAACTGAACAGATCCATATCATTATGCCGCAGCACATCAACGGCTCAGGAAGGCTTTTTGGCGGTCAGCTGATGGAATGGATGGAGGACTTTGAGGAAAAGGATGATTTTAATTATAAATGGCTGTCACTATGTCGTAACCTTCTCAAGGATGATGGAACAATATGGATTAGTGGAACATATCACAATA
>CALBJC010000061.1 GCA_937892655.1 uncultured Clostridia bacterium
TTTGCTTATATCCATATCAGCAAAGCCGAGAATTTTGAGCATTGAAATAGAGTAGGCATTTCGCTCTATAATAATTTTTGCCAGCAGATACATTACTATTATATATACTATAATTGCAAAGCCTGCAAAAAGTGAGAATACCATACCAAGCGAGGTTTCAAGCTGAGTTGCAACAACAGAAAGGTCATGCTCGGTAATGAGTGTTGCAATCATAGTGTTAGGGATATCAAGCTTTTCGTTTGAAAAGTATCCTGAATATTCACTATCTGAAACTTCAAACATCTCTCTGAAGGTGTCAATTGACATAAACACAGAAAGTGCAGGCGGATAGCTATACTGCGCGTTCACCTTGAATGTGTATTCTTTGTTTTCATAATCATTGTAAAGAGTAATGCTGTCACTCTTTTCAAGCTTATATTTTTCGCAGAAGCCCTCAGACAAATATATACCATTTTTCTCAAAATCAGTATTTTTTACATATGAAGAATCATCTTCTACACCGTAGATTGTTATCTCCTCGCCATTTTTTGTTGTAAGAGATGTAACACAGTATTTTTCAACACTTTCATTTTCAACCTCATAAGGTGCTTTTAAAATGTACTGGTAGTCTGCAATTTTTGAGTGAGAAACCTCATCCTTGTAGTTGTTGAGAAGAGGCGGAAACATCATACCAAACATCAGTAAAACACCTGCGAAGAAGATACCCGCAAACATTGTAAGGTATGCTGAGATGTTCTGCAGAATTACTCTTAAACGAAAACGTGAGATGAATTTCAGATCAGGAAGCTTTACAGCCTTTTTATTCTTTTTCTTTGAAAATTCACGTCGCAAAAGCTGCAGAGGCGAAAGAGACAAAGCTTTCAGTAAAACTACTACATTTATAGCAATAATAATTACACAAGGAATAATAGTTGTTTTTACAAACGCTTCTGTACTCCATACCGTTTCAAAAGTAGGCAGAGAATAGCTGTTATAGTAAATGCCCTTTACAAAGTTTTTCATTACTGTATAGCCGAGAATGTTACCTACAAGCGCCGCTGTGAGCATTACAATCATCGGCAAGGTAAGGTAATGAACAAACATTTCAGCCTTTGTATAGCCTGACGCGCGCAGAGTACCGATAGCGCTTGACTCCTGCTCAATTGTGCTTCTTATGGTTACTGCAAAGATAAACGCTAAAACGACAACTACTATATACAAAAGCCATTGTATCATAAGCTGATCTGAACCCATATCATCGCCGGTAAACATAATAGCCTGATTAAACTCACGAGGTACAAAATCTGTGATTATCGCACCGTTTGCTATGAGGTCTTTCATAAGAGCTTCAGATAATGATGTTATTTCATTTTCGCTGAGAGATTTATCATTGTTTGTCCACGCATAGCAGAATTTTAAACCTGCACTGCCGATGCTTTCAAATGTTTTATCTGTAACAGTTGCAACAGTAAAGCATTTTGCATCAAACATCATATCGTTGTTATTCTTGAAAAGTGAGGTGTAATCTGAAAACGCTGCAAGACCGCAGATTGTAAGCTCTTTATCCTCAAGCTTGATTTTGTCACCGATTTTCAGAGAATTATTTGCAGCGTAAAGTCTGTCGATAACAATTTCATCATCGTCGTCAGCATTCTCGCCTTCCATAATACAGAGGTTGTTTACAGCATCACGGTTTTCATAAATTCTGATACTGTGGTCATTTTCTGTAATTCTGTCTTTATAAAAAAGATTGTGAATTGTAACATCGCAGTAAGTATCAGCATCAACGGGCATAGCGGTTACAAAATGACCGTCTTCAACTGTATACTTATCAAAGCTTTCATCAAATGCCTGGCGCATACTCTGACCTGCTACAATAAAGCCCGAGCAGAAGCTGATAACTAAAACTATAAACAAAAAGAGCGCTACATACTTTGAAAAGTCAGTTTTTAACTCTCTTGGAATTCTTTTGAATAATGGATTTGCCATTTTACTCACTCCTTACCAATCAATCTCCTGAGCTGACAGCTTATGCTCGTTAACATTATTGTGTCTGATAACGCCATCTCTGAGCTTTACTACTCTGTCAGCCATAAGCTTGATGGCATCATTGTGAGTAACTATAATTATTGTGTTTTTGTATTCGCGGTTTACATTCTCTAAAAGCTTTAAAATTTCTTTTGATGTATTGTAATCAAGTGCACCTGTTGGCTCATCACAAAGCAGAATATCAGGATTTTTAACAATCGCTCTGCCAATAGCAGTTCTCTGCTGCTGACCACCTGAAAGCTGATTTGGCAGCTTATCCTTATGCTCCCAAAGACCGAGAGTTTTTAAAAGTTTGTCGATATCAAGAGGATTTTTGCTAAGATATGCCCCTACCTCGATATTCTCCTTTACGGTGAGATTTGAAATAAGATTGTATGCCTGGAAAACATAGCCTAAATGCTTTCTTCTGTATAAAGAAAGCTTTGCAGCGGTCATATCGCTCATTGACTCGCCGTCAATTTCGATTACTCCCTCATCAGCAGTATCAATACCGCCTATGATATTTAAGAGTGTGGATTTACCTGAACCTGATGGGCCTAACAAAACGCATATACTGCCCTTTTCAACTTCAAGGTCGATACCCTTGAGCACCTCAACTCTTGCACTGCCTTCTCCAAAATGTTTTTTGAGATTTTTGATTGATAAAAACATCTCTCATCTTTCCTTTCATTATACATTTTACAGAAAACAAAAAACCGCATATAGCCTCAATTGCTATAATGCGGTGTGTATATAGACGCATGTATAGCATTTCAGCAATACATGAGTCTCGTTATTTAAGACAAGCCAGGTCAATAACCAGGATGTTGACTTGCCACGCTATGCGCCACTACTCCCTCACAGGTGTTTTGTTATTCATTGATTATAATTTAACATCAATACTTTACAATGTCAAGCATTATGTGAAAAATTTGTCATAAAAATCATTGTTGCCAAAATTTTACTGATTAAGTTTTGGTAAATTTGCACTCTTTTTTGCAATTATCAGACAAAAAACGCCACCGGGTTACCGATGGCGTTTTCATTTTGATGTTTAGTTTACACATCCAAGTCTTACTACATCTAAAAGAGATGTGTTTGTAAGCTTTGCTGCAATATCCGAGCTGATATTCTCCCAGAAACTGTGAGTTAAATCATTTTCCTCACGCTTTGCATGCTCTGCTAAATTCGGCACAATTGCAAAATCACCGTCAACTGCTTTGATTATCTCCATTACAGAATAATCCTCGGCACTCTTTACAAGAGTATAACCGCCCTGAGGGCCTCTGGCACTTATAAGCAGACTTTTCTTGGTAAGCGCTGAGGCAATCTGCTCTGCATACTTAAGAGAAATCTCTCTTCTGTTTGCAATGTCTTTTAAAGATACACTTTTTGATGACGACAATGATGCAATATCCGCCATCATTATGAGCGCATATCTCCCCTTTGCTGAAACTTTCATCTTCATACACTCCTTGAATTTGGCTGATTGACTCCTTTTAAGATGTTTTCTTAAAATCTTTCCAATGCTTAATATATCATAAGGGATTATACATTTTTTAGGCTAAACGTGAATTTTTTGGCGTATTCGTTAAAATATATGTGAATTGTTTTTTCTTAAAACGTTATCACAATTATTTAGTAAATTTCAAACGTTTTTGTAAAAATCATACAAATTTATATGATTTGATAATGTTTGCCGAAAGCTGTCGGTTGTTAATTTATTGTCAGTATTGCACTATTATTTAAAGATAATTCTAACCAAATTTTAGCAGATAAATTTATCCTTTTATCTTGACAAATTATAATAATAGGTATATAATTTACTTTAGCAAGTAAAAGCACAAAAACATAAAAGCTTTAAATCATTAAACAAGGAGTTTATATATTATGGTAAGTATCTGGATCACTCTGGTTGTTTATCTTATATGTATGCTGGGTATCGGCGTATACTGTAAGAAAAAGACCTCAAACGTTTCTGAATTTGTTCTCGGCGGCAGAAGCCTTGGCCCCTGGTTTACAGCCTTCGCTTACGGCACATCTTATTTTTCGGCTGTAATCTTTGTTGGGTATGCCGGCAAATTCGGTTGGGCATATGGCGTTGCATCAACCTGGGTCGGTATCGGTAACGCTGTTATCGGTTCACTCCTGCCTTGGCTCATCCTCGGCAAGAGAACAAGAACAATGTCAACTCATTTAAACGCAAAAACAATGCCTGAGCTTTTTGAAAAGCGTTATGACAGCACGATGCTCAAGATCGTATCAGCGCTCATCATTTTCGTATTTCTTATTCCATACACAGCCTCAGTTTACAACGGTCTTTCAAGACTTTTTGAAAAGGGCTTCGGTATTGAATACAAATACTGCATTATCGGCATGGCTGTAATCACAGCTATCTATGTAATCCTCGGCGGTTACAAGGCTACTGCTATCAGCGACTTTGTTCAGGGCGTATTTATGCTTATCGGTATCGTTGCTGTAATTCTGGCTACTCTCGACATAAACGGCGGTCTCACATCATCACTTGACCTTCTCGGCGATATTGAAGTAAACGGCAAGACTGGCGTTTACAACTCGCTCTTTGGCCCTGATCCTCAGAACCTTATAGGTGTTATTATTCTTACATCTCTTGGTACATGGGGCTTACCTCAGATGGTTTCAAAGTTCTACGCTATCAAGGATAACCGTTCAATCAAGACAGGTACTATCGTTTCAACAGTATTCGCAGTAGTAGTTGCAGGCGGCTGTTACTTCCTCGGCGGCTTTGGCAGACTTTTCGCAACTCCGCTTGAAAACGGCAATCCTTCAACAGGCTTTGACGGTATCGTTCCTACAATGATGGAAAAGCTTCCAAACTTCTTGTTCGGTATCGTAATCGTACTTGTTCTTTCAGCTTCAATGTCAACTCTTTCATCACTCGTTTTAACATCATCATCAACTCTTACAATCGACCTTGTAAAGCCTCTTTCAAAGAAGATGGACGAAAAGCGTCAGGTTTTTGTAATGAGAATATTTGTTGCAATATTCTTACTCATCTCAGTAATTATCGCTATCTATACTCTTGAAAGCGAAAATATGGTTATCTCAACCTTGATGTCAATTTCATGGGGTGCGCTCGCTGGTTCGTTCTTAGCTCCATATATGCTCGGCCTTTTCTGGAAGGGCGTTACAAAAGCTGCAACAGTTGCCTGCTTCATATCAGGCGTTGGTATTACTGTAGGTCATATGTTCATATTCACATTTGGCGGCAAGACAGGCGAATTCTTAGGCTTCAACCTGGCTTCTCCAATTAACGCAGGCGCGTTTGCAATGCTCTTTGGACTTATTCTTTGCCCTATCGTTTCACTTATCACCAAGAACACAAAGGACAGAGAAAACGCTGAGAAGGTATTTGAATGCTACAGCGCTCAGAATGACTGATAATTTTAAAAGGTGGCAACCGTTTGTCACCTTTTAATTTTGCTATTGCAATATTTGAAAAATAGGTTTATAATAGTATAGATGTTTTAATTTTTATAAAAGGACTGTTAAATTCATGGACAAGAAGAATATTCATTATTTCCAGAAGGATATTGAAACTATGCCTAGAGCAGAGCTTGAAAAGCTTCAGCTTGAAAGACTCAAGGCTTTGGTTAAATACTGTATGGATAATATCCCATTTTACAACAAGCGCTTGACAGAAGCCGGTGTTAGCGCTGACAAAATCAAGGTTTTGTCAGATATTGAGTACATCCCATATACCACAAAGGCAGATTTAAGAGATACATATCCATTTGGTCTTTTTGGCAAGCCTTTGAAGGAAATCGCAAGAATCCACGCTTCATCAGGTACAACAGGCAAGCCTACAGTTGTAGGCTACACCAAAGCTGACCTTGATATGTGGAGCGATTGCATGGCTCGTCTTTGTATGGCAGCAGGCTGTACTGATGAGGATATAGTTCAGATTGCATTCGGCTACGGTATGTTTACAGGCGCTTTAGGTCTTCACTACGGTCTTGAAAAGCTTGGTGCAACTGTTGTTCCTACATCAAGCGGTAATACTGAAAAGCAGATTATGTTTATGCAGGATTTCAAGACAACTGCTTTGGTTTCAACCCCTTCATACGCACAGTACATGGGCGAAATGATAAGAGAAATGGGTGTTAAGGATAACATCGCATTAGAGCTTGGCTTATTCGGTTCAGAGGGCTGTACTCCTGAAATGAGAGCGCAGATCGAAAGCGTTTTAGGCGTTTTTGCAACAGATAACTACGGTATGAGTGAGCTTGTAGGCCCCGGCGTTTCAGGCGAATGCTTATTCAGAGACGGTATGCATATCAATGAGGACCATTTCTATGCTGAGGTTATCGATTCAGTTTCAGGTCAGGTTCTTCCTAAGGGTTCTCAGGGTGAGCTTGTTATCACAACTCTCACAAAAGAGGGTATCCCTATGCTTCGATACAGAACAAAGGATATTACTCAGATCAATTACGATACCTGTAAATGCGGCAGAACAACTGCAAGAATGGCTAAGATCAAGGGCAGAAGCGATGATATGCTCAAGATCCGTGGCGTAAATGTATTCCCATCACAGATCGAAAGCGTTCTGATGAAGTTTGAGGATGTTGCTCCTCACTATCAGCTTATCGTTACAAGAAAGAATTTCTCTGATGCTTTAGAGGTTAAGGTTGAGCTTTCTGATACATCCTCACATCTTTTGGAAAACTACGGCAAGCTTGAAGCACTTCAGAAGGGTATCCACCACGATCTCAAGACTGTTTTAGGTATTGAAACAAAGGTATCTCTTGCAGAGCCAAAATCACTTGAAAGATTCCAGGGTAAAGCAAAGAGAATCGTTGATTTAAGAGATAATAAGTAACTAAAAACTCCGCAAAGTATTCTTTGCGGAGTTTTTTTATTTTAGTATAATCGGCTGTATCTGCTCGCACTTCAGAGCTTTTTCAAGAGCCTTTGGTATGAGTGAAAAATCAGCAATCAATGATGTAGGCTTATTTTCGCTATCATCCTGACCATAGGGTACAAAATAGTAGTTACGGTAATTCTGCAGCATACCGATGTTTTTGGCGCTGCCTGCAAGCGCATCATTTGTAGCGGGTGCTATGAGCACAGGGCGGTTATTTCTGATATGTGATTTTACCGCCATCGTAACAGGCGTATCGGTAATGCCAAGGGCAAGCTTTGCTAAAGTATTGCCCGTACAAGGCGCTACAACAAGAGCAGATAACAGCTTTTTTGGTCCGATAGGCTCTGCATCTTCAATAGTCATTATAACCTTTCTTTTGCATATATCTTCAAGTCGGTCGATATGGTCTTTAGCACTGCCAAAACGGCTTATGATGCTCGAGGCGTTAAATGACATAATAGGTACCATATCATAATCACGGCTCAGATTTTCTGCGGCCTCAAAAGCTTTTTCAAAGGTACAGAATGAGCCGCACATTGCAAAGCCGATAGTTATTCTATCCATTTTTATCTCCTCTTTCTGTTATGATATTTTGCAGCGTATCTGCTATAATCCTGCCCGCAGAAACGGGAGCAACCTTACCTGGCAAGGATAGAGCCCATATAACCTTTATTCCCGCTTTTTTTGCGCTTTCAAAATCAACGCCGCCGGGTTTTGATGCCAAATCAATTACTAAAACATCTTCTTTCATGCCGCAAAGATGATTTTTGTCAAACAAAACTGCGGGAACTGTATTAATAACAATATCCATTTTTCCGAGTATCTCATCGAGCTTTGACAGATGAATACCCTTGACCCCATTTATTTCTGCCCATGCAATATCGCTGTATTTTCTTGCCACAATATAAACCTCGGCGCCTACTGCACAAAACAGCCTTGCTACTGTTTTTGCAACTCTGCCATAGCCCGTTATGAGCACCTTTGAGCCGAAAATAGTCGTCGGAGTTTCTTCAAGCGCTATCATCAGCGCACCCTCCGCAGTAGGCGTTGTATTCTTCACAACAAGCTCTTCATTCTCAAAATAATCTACATATTCTATATTATTCTTTTCAAAGAATGAGCATACATCCTCAGGAATTTTACCGCCCATTATAAGACCATTCTTTTTGACGAGAGATAAGAGGTCTGAGATGTATATCTTTTCAAAAAAGTCGGGAGAGTTTACAGTTATGCCATCAGTTGTTGAGATAAGCGGCAGAATGAGATAATCCACACCGCCCATTTTATTTATCTGTGACAGAGATATAAGCGAAATACCGCCCGTTACAAGCCCTTCGGGGATGGGGGTTGCATAAGTATATACAGTATGTTTTTTGGCAAGCGTCTGCGCTAAATATGTCTGTCGCAGGTCACCTCCCAAAACTAAAAATGTTGAGTTTTTTGTATTCATAAAAGGTATTACCTCCGTTTGTTTCATATCACAGTATATGTTTGTTTTCTTTTCAATGTGCAATTTACAACTGATAATTTTTATGATATACTGTATTTTGGAGGTGTGGCTATGAAAAAGATACTTATCGCAGAGGATGACAAGGAGATAAACCGCCTTTTATGCGATTATCTTACAGCATCGGGGTATACCGCAATCGGCGCTTACAACGGCTTTGAGGCTATGAGTAAAATCTCTCAGAATACCGATATTTCGCTCATTTTATTAGACCTTATGATGCCTTTGCAAAGCGGAGATATGTTTTTAAAAAAGCTGAGAGAGATTTCAGATATACCCGTTATAGTACTTTCTGCAAAGGATAGCGTTGCCTCAAAGGTTGAACTCATCAGAATGGGGGCTGATGATTATATCACAAAGCCTTTTGATTTAGATGAGCTTTCTGTAAGAATTGAAGCGGTTTTAAGACGCTGTAAATCATCTCACACAAATGATGAAGCACAGACATTGACTTTTGGTAAGCTTACTCTTGATGTAAACGCCGCAAAGGTATTTGTTGACTCAAATGAGATCACTCTTACATCAAAAGAGTACAGCATCTTAAAGCTTCTGATGCAAAACCCCAACAAGCTCTTTTCAAAAGCTAACCTCTATGAAAGCGTATGGAATGAGCCTTTTATAAATGAAGATAAGATAATTAAGGTACATATCAGTAATCTCAGAAACAAGCTCAAGGAGTATGACTCATTTGAGTATATCGAAACTGTCTGGAATATGGGATATAAACTCAATTTCAAAAAAGAATGACTTTACCTATTCTTTACCTTTTGCTTTACCTTTTCTTAATCGCGAGGGGTTATTATATAATCAACGATTAAACAAAGGGAGGAATAAATATGTCAATTATCACTCTTTCAGGGCTGACAAAGAAATACGGCAAGAATACAGTTTTAGATAATTTTTCTATGTCGGTTGAAAAGGGGCATATCCACGGTCTTATCGGCCCTAATGGTGCGGGTAAGACAACTATTATGAAAATTATCGCAGGTCTTTGCGCACAGACAAGCGGGGAGCTTTCGCTGTTTGGTCAGAAGGAAAACCTCGATAAGCTAAGGTCAAGAATGAGCTTTATGATCGAAGCACCTATCATTGACCCTAATATGAGAGCAATTGAAAACATGGAGTATATCCGCCGCGTAAAAGGCATTGCTGACAAGGAGCTTTCTCAGAAAATGCTCGACTACGTTGGCATTGGCAATACTGGTAAGAAGCTTGTAAAGAAGTTTTCTCTTGGCATGAAGCAGAGACTTGGCATTGCAATGTCACTCATCTCATCACCTGAAATTATGATTTTAGATGAGCCTGTAAATGGTCTTGACCCTGAGGGTATTGTTGAGATAAGAAACCTTCTCAAAAAGCTCGCAAAGGAGCAGGGCGTTACAATTATTATTTCAAGCCACCTTTTAACAGAGCTTTCAGAGCTTTGCGATGACTTTACCATTATGAACAAGGGTAAGCTTATCGAAACGCTGAGCGCTTCGGAGCTTGCGCAAAAGTGCCGCAGCTTTATAAGCCTGAAAACCGATGATATAAACAAGACCTGCACTGTATTGGAAGAAAAGCTTTCAATCTTCCAGTACAAGGTTATAAATGACGACGAAATTCAGATTTACGAACGCTTAGATGAGCTTATGCTCATTTCAAAAACTATCACAGATAATTCTCTTATTATCACAAGGCTGTCAAGCGAGAGCGAAAGCCTTGAACAGTATTATCTTTCAAAGGTAGGTGTTGAAAATGCGTAAGCTGATGAGCGCTGAATGGTACAGACTCCGTCATAGCGGAGCATTTATAGTAATCATACTTCTGGCAGTTTTTATTCCTGTAATCATTCCGTTCTTTATGGAATACTCGGTAAAGACCGCTGACGTTACCGCTTCTGAGGTACTCTATATAATAACTACAAACGCACCTTTCTTTGCGGTTGTGATTCCTGTTGCAATAGGTGCATCAATCTCATCTAGCTATTCAAACAAGATAGCATACTATGAGGTTATGGACGGCAACAACATCCACAAGATCATTTTATCAAAACTGTTTGTTCACACAAGCTTTGCAACTGTTTCCTACTGGATTCCTACTGCAACTTTCCTGCTTTGGGCGTATACGAAAAACGGCACTGATCTGTGGCTTGAGGATTTCTCTGTCACTCTGATACTCTATATCATACTGCTTTTAAGAAGCACTATAGGCGGTACATTATTTGTAACCCTCACTCGTTCACCTATCGGCGCGGCATTGCCTTACATAAGGCTTATGCTTGAGAGTATGACAGATATGATATTTGCGGAAAGCAATCCGCTGTATAAGTTTATGCCTTCAACTCAGATGATGGCATACTTAATGGACCCTAATGATAAATCAATTATCTGGGCAATTGTTCTTACAACCATCTTTGAAATCGCAGCACTTTACATCTGCTCATACATAGGCTTTAAGAAAAAGCATTTCAAATAAAATTTAAAAGGAGGTATATAATATGAAATATGCGTATATCGCTGTTATTATATGCCTTCTTATTGCTTTTTTATGGGCTCTGACAAAATATATTCTGCTTAAAATACAGATAAAGCATTTTGTAAGAGCCGCTGATGCATTAAAGGAGACTGACTACAACGAGCCTATAAAGGTCGAAAGCTTTGATGGCTGCGTTACAGCGCTTGCAAACTCGCTCAACGAGCATATAGATATTCAAAAAAGGCTCTCTGAAGAATATACAGAAGAAAAGAAAAACTTAGCAACAATAATTTCGGGTATTTCTCACGATTTCAGAACTCCGCTTACTGCAACGCTGGGGTATCTGCAGATGATAGAGAAGAGCAATGCTCTTGATGATAAAAATGCTGAGTATTTAAACATCGCTATTGAGAAAAACAGATATATAAAAAAGCTTTCAGATGACTTTTTTGAAATTTCAACGCAGGGCAACAATGAAGAAGACACTCAGCTTGAAGAGGTAAACATTTCAAACATTGTTTTTGAAACTCTCTCAGGTTACTATGACGGATTTTCTCAAAGAAAGCTTGTTGTAAAAGCTGATATTGAGGATGGCGTATTTATAGATTCAAACGCTCATCTTTTACAGAGAATTATAGATAATCTTCTTTCAAATGCAAATAAGTATGCGCTGACAACGCTTTGTATAAATCTGGCGAAAGAAAACCAAAAAGTAATTTTATCGGTTTCAAATGATACGCTTGATAAAGCTGAGCTTGATATTGACAGAGTTTTTGAACCATTTTACCGCAAAAGCTCAAGAAATCAGAACGGATCAGGGCTTGGTCTTTATATAGTAAAGCGTTCAGCAAAGCTTATCGGCGCTGAGGCTGATGCGTTTTTTGACAAACGAGATTTCTTTACAGTAAAGCTTGAATTTGAAAAGCCTGCAAATTAATGCAGGCTTTTTTTATTTTCTCTTGCATATCTTTTAAATCTGTGATACAATAACTAGGAATGTTTATTTTAAAACGGAGGAATTATTTTGGCTAATCTTTCAATATCAGAGCAGATAAGAAGACGTCGTACCTTTGCTATCATTTCTCACCCTGACGCAGGTAAGACTACTTTGACAGAAAAGTTTCTTTTATATGGTAAAGCTATCGCACTTGCCGGCGCTGTAAAGGGCAAAAAGGCTGACCGCCACGCTACAAGTGACTGGATGGAAATTGAAAAGCAAAGAGGTATTTCAGTTACATCATCAGTAATGCAGTTTGAATATGACGGGTATGCTATCAATATTCTTGATACCCCTGGTCACCAGGACTTCTCTGAGGACACATACCGTACACTTATGGCGGCAGATTCCGCAGTAATGGTTATCGACGCTTCAAAGGGTGTTGAAAACCAGACAAGAAAGCTATTCAAGGTTTGCGCTATGCGTAATATCCCTATCTTTACATTTATAAATAAAATGGATAGAGATGCTAAAAATCCATTTGATTTGCTTGAAGAAATCGAACGTGAGCTTGATATTCCTACCTACCCTGTAAACTGGCCTATCGGCTGCGGCAAGGAGTTCAAGGGCGTTTATGACAGAGATAAAAAATCAATCATCAAGTTTACTGCAAACGATGGTCACCACGAGGTTGAATCTGAGGTAGTTGATCTGAGCGATGAAAACCTTGCTGAAAAAATCGGTCAGGAAAATTACAGAAATATCGTTGATGATGTTGAGCTTTTAGATGGCGCGGCTGATGAATTTGATTTAGAGGCCGTTCAGGCAGGTAAGTTATCACCTGTATTCTTTGGTTCTGCGTTGACATCCTTTGGCGTTGAGCCATTTTTGGAAAACTTTTTAAAGATGACAACATACCCGCTCGCAAGAGAATGCGACAGCGGCACAATTTCACCGCTTGACGAAAGTTTCTCAGCATTTGTTTTCAAAATTCAGGCTAATATGAATAAGGCTCACCGTGACAGAATTGCATTTATGAGAATCTGTTCAGGCAAGTTTGAAAGAGATATGGAGGTTTTCCATATTCAGGGCAACAAGAAGATGAAGCTTTCACAGCCTCAGCAGATGATGGCATCTGACAGAGAAATCATCAACGAAGCGTATGCGGGCGACATCATCGGCGTATTTGACCCTGGTATCTTCTCAATAGGCGATACGATTACAGTGCCTTCAAAGAAATTCAAGTTCTTTGGTATCCCAACCTTTGCGCCTGAGCATTTTGCAAGAGTAAGACAGACTGATACTTTAAAGAGAAAACAGTTTGTAAAGGGCATTTCGCAGATCGCGCAGGAGGGTGCTATTCAGATTTTCACAGAGCCATACACCGGTCTTGAAGAGGTTATTGTAGGCGTTGTCGGCGTATTGCAGTTTGAAGTTTTAGAGTACAGACTCAAGAATGAATACAATGTTGATATTATAAGAGAGGGTCTCCCTTATTCATACATCCGCTGGATTGATAATCCTGAGGATTTTGACTTAAAGCGTCTTTCTCTTACAAGCGATACAAAGCTTGTTCAGGATTTCAGACAGAATTATCTTTTAATCTTTACAAGCGAATGGAATATCCGCTGGGCGCTTGAAAGAAACGAAGGTCTCAAGCTTTCTGAATTTTCAACCAATGACTAATAACAAAAAAGCGATTACGAAAATTCGTAATCGCTTTTATTTTTATGCTTTATGTAGCTTATTCTTCTACAACGTCTTCCTTGATTTCTTTACCTAAGTAGTCAGGTAATTCCATACCAGCCTGCTTGAAAAGCTCGCTCATAGGAGGAATTGACTTCATCATACCTGATAAGAAATTAGCTGTTGATGAACCGCCGTTTTCAGCGTTGCCTGAATCCCATACAGTAACCTTATCGATCTTGATGTTCTTGATAGCGTCAACCTGAATCTGCATAAGATCCTGTAACTTATCAGCAACGATAAGCTTAACAGCAGAATCTGCGTTGCCGCCTGCGGCATTAACAAGCTCCTTCATACCGGCAGCCTGCTTTGTGAGCATTTCTTCAATACCCTTAGCCTGAGCTTCCATCTTAGCGTAGATAGCATCAGCTTCACCCTTAGCCTTACGTCTGATAACTTCAGCTTCTGCTTCAGCAGCGATTTCTGCCTGCTGCTTTTCAATTTCAGCCTTAACGATAACGTCAGCCTTCTGTGATGCACGCTCAAGCTCTGCTCTTGTAAGTTCAGCTTCCTGCTGAGCAATGTATGCTTCCTGTAAAGCCTTGGCAGCCTGAACCTTTTCAGCAGCTGTTGCAAGTCTTAAAGCTTCAGCTTCCTTTTCACGTCTGAGAGCTTCTGACTGAGCTACTGCGATCTTAGCTTCGTTTTCACCCTTGATAGCGTCAGCATTTGCAGCAGAAACCTGAATTCTCTGGTCTCTGTGAGCGTTAGCCTGACCGATTTCACCGTCTCTGTCCTTTTCAGCAACGCTCTTCTTAGCGTCGTTGATAGCCTTAGCAGCTGCTTCCTTACCAAGAGCGTCAATGTAGCCTGATTCATCGTTTATGTCAGTTACGTTTACGTTGATAAGGCGAAGACCGATTTTCTTAAGCTCGATTTCAACGTTATTTGATACTGCAAGCAAGAACTTATCTCTGTCGGTATTGATTTCTTCGATATCCATTGTAGCAATTACAAGACGGAGCTGACCGAAGATGATATCCTTTGCAAGCTCCTGGATCTCTGTCATCTTAAGACCTAAAAGTCTTTCAGCAGCGTTATGCATAATTGTAGGCTCTGTTGAGATACCTACTGTAAAACGCGATGGAACGTCAACACGGATATTCTGCTTTGAAAGCGCATTCTTAAGGTCAACGTTCATTGAAATCGGAGTAAGATCCATATACTGATATGACTGAACAATAGGCACGATAAATGCAGCGCCACCGTGGATACACTTAGCAGAACGGGCGTTACCGCTCTTGTCACTACCTACCTTACCATAAATAACCAAAATTTTGTCTGATGGACATTTTCTATAGCGTGATAAGATACCTGCAAATAACGCAAATGCCAAAACAGCTATAACTGAAATTGCTATAATAAGCTCTGGTCCCATTTTCATTTACCTCCTACACATTATTCTTTGTTTTCTTCACTCTCACAGACAAGCACATCGTCAGAAACATCAACGATTTTTACCTTTGTACCGGTTGAAATTTCTTCACCGTCTGCGCTCACAGCGTCAGCCTCAACGAGTCTGCCCTGAAGGTTTATTGTAACCTTGCCGTGATTTTGTCTGCCCTGAGGAATCTTAACATAAACTGTTGCGGTCATGCCCTTTGCATTCTCGAGCATTACTGTACCGTTTTCAGCAAGCTTTGCTGAAAGTTTTAAAACCTTTGCAACACCGAGCATAGCTAAAAAACCACATACAAGGCCGATGATGATTGCCAGGATATTTGGCGCATTCATAGAGTTTGCGACAATACCTGCCCATGAGAATACGCAGATAAATGCCATAATGCCCTGAGCTGTGAAAAGCTCACCTATTGCAAAATCTTCTGCAGGCGCACCATCTGCTGAAAAATCACCGTCTGGTAAGCCGTCAGGCATACCGTCAGCGTCAACTGAAAAGTCAGCACCTACTTCACTGTCGCCAAAGCCTAAAATCAGCATAATCGTCTGCAGAACAAGAATTATTGTTGCAGGAATCGATATGCAGTACAAGACTTTAGCAAGGCCGTCAAGCCCTTCCCACCACTGAGTCAAATCAAGACCCCCTTTTAAATAGAATGTAAATCTATAATACAATATTCTTAACAAATTGTCAATATAACTATTGTGGTTTTTAGCATTTTTTTGACATTAAAATACAAAGCCCGCAGATACATTCTGCGGGCTTTGATTTATAGCTAAATCTTACTGCTTTTTTGATTTGTAAAAACAACTGTCTGTGCTGAAAAATCGCATTTATCGTAGCCGTTCTTTGCTCTTTTGAGCTTTCTTGCCTCAGGGGTATTCTCAGCCTCGACAACCGTTTTCTTCTTATCTGAAATGCCGACAGCGTCTTTAACTTGCTTTTGAGCCTTTTCAATATCGGGTGAATTTGGTTTCTCAGCATTATCTGAAATCTTCTGACCTTCGTCTTCAACAGGCTTTTGAGAAATATCTTCTTTTGCATTTTCGGCGATGATTTCTTTTTCTGCCTGCTTTGCTTCCTTTAAATCCTGCTCTGCCTTGAATTTTTCAGCTTCGGTAGGCAGCTTTGCATAATTGCCTTCCTTTACAAACTCTTCCATAACGGCATTTAATTTTACAAGCTTACCCATTACC
>CALBJC010000062.1 GCA_937892655.1 uncultured Clostridia bacterium
GCGCTGACGCTCTCATACAGTAAGTTGGCGTTGTGAAAATGAGAAGGTCAGCATCCTCTACAGCGCTCATGATTTTCTGCTTTTCTTCAAAGAACGGACATTTTGTTTCATCCTCGATACAATTGTAACAGCCGACGCAGAAATGATTTAGATCTCTTGGCAGAAAAAACTCTGTTATATCATTTTCGCCCGCTATTTTGTCAGCAACCATTCGCCCGATATTGTATGAGCTGCCCTTGTGATTCTGCCCGTGAATTAAAACTATTTTCATTACTTTTTCTCTCCTTTATAAATCCTTGAAAATTGTCTGATATGCCCTTCAAGCAAAGCGCAAAGCTCTGACTCTCTTTCCGGTTGTCTGTCGCACATTGTGAGTATCATAAAAATCGGTGCATAAAACTCGAGCGCCATTATGTCGGGGTTTTCTGATTTTAAAACTCCGCTTGCCGATAACATTGAAAACATAGCACTCTGATACGAAAGCGGGTCATCTGCATACTGCTTTGTAAAAAGCTGTGAAAGCTCAGGGTTACAAAACTGTTCGATAGTGAGCATTCTGCGAAATTTCTGCGCATACTCATCGTGAAGAAAATACATAAAAAGCCCCATACCCATTTTTACAAGGCCATCCTCTGAAACAGCAGAGAAAACCATAGCGTCAGCGCTCGCATTATCGCCATTCATATTAAGTGCCTGCGCCTGCAGGGTATAGCTGTTTTTCATCTCATCTAAAATAGCGTTGAAGATATCCCGCTTGCTTTTATAATGCTTATAAAGCGAGGGCGCTTTTATCCCCACAGCCGAGGCAATATCCGCAACAAAAACATTTGCATATCCCTTTTGTGAAAACAAGGTCATCGCCTCATCGAGTATTCTTTTCTTTGTATTCAAAGTATCAGCTCCTTTTGGCTAATTTGCGTTAGCTTTATTATAAGCTAATTTCAATTAGCTGTCAAGATGGGGGAATAATAAATAATAAATAATAAATAATAAAAAAGCTACCCGAAAGGGTAGCTTTTCTTTTAGTCATCAAGCTTTTTGATTTTTACATTCTTGTAATGCTTTTTGAAGTATTTTTCAGCGTAAGAGTCTTTCTTTACATAAACTGTTCTGAGCGAGTAGCAGTAGTCAAAAGCACCGTCACCGATTTTTTCAACGCTCTGTGGGATTGCGATACTCTTTAAGCTCTTACATTCATAGAATGTTTCCTCGCCAATCTTTTCAAGGCTGTCAGGCAGCTTAACGGCGGTCAGCGCCTCACAGCCAAAGAATGTACCTTTTTCAAGCTTTTGAACATTTTCAGGAATCTCGATACTCTTTAGGCTTTTACAGCCAAAGAAAACTCTTTCACCGATTTTTTCAAGTGATGAAGGGAGTGTAATTTCTCTGAGCGCTGTGCAGTTATAAAATGCCTTATTATCAATTTCTTCAACACCTTCAGGGATTATAATACTCTTTAAGCTCTTGCAGCCGTAAAATGCCTGATCGTCAATCTCTTCAAGGCTCTCAGGGAGAGTGACCTCTGTGAGCGCTGTACAGCCATAGAAGGTATCATCCTCAATCTCATCAATGCCCTCAGGCAGAGAAATGGCTTTGAGCTTTCTGCAACCGTAAAACGCCTGATCTTTCAGCTTTTTAAGAGATGAAGGCAGGGTAACATTTTCAAGAGATATGCAATTTTTGAAGGTTTCTTCGTCAATACTTTCGATACCCTCAGGGATAGAAATCTCCTTGAGCTTTTTGCAGTTTGCAAAGGTTTCTTCACCGATTTCTCTGAGAGTTGACGGAAGCGTTATACTCTCAAGCGATACGCAACCGAAGAAAGCCTCCTCGTCTATCTTCTCAACGCCCTCAGGGATTGTAATAGCTTTTAGCTTTTTGCATTCATAAAAAGCTTCTTCGCCGATTTTTTTGAGGGTAGAAGGCAGGGTAACCGCCTCAATCATACGTCTGCCAAAAAATGCTTCTTCATCAATCTTTTGGATCCCCTCAGGAATCACAACCTCGCTGTCAAGAGAGGTGTATCTTTTTAAAGTTTTATCCTTGATTACAAATTTCTCACTCATTTTTTTGCCTCCTATACTACGATTCTGGCGTTACTGCCGTCCGATTTATCCTTTGTGATAATGATCTGCTTGTCGATTTTCTGCTTTAGTTCTCCGACGTGGGAGATAATGCCTACAAGACGGTTGTTGCTTGCAAGCGAGGTGAGCGCTTTCATAGCCTGAGAGAGTGATTCTTCGTCAAGCGAGCCAAAACCCTCGTCTACAAACATAGTATCAAGCTTGATTCCGCCAGCAGAATGCTGAATTTCATCAGAAAGACCGAGTGCGAGCGCCAATGACGCTTTGAATGACTCACCGCCTGACAGCGATTTAACGCTGCGGGTACTGCCATTATAATGATCTATAACATCAAGGTCAAGTCCGCTCTGACCCTGTTTTGTCAGGGCTTCTTTTCTGCGCGTGAGTTCATACTGACCGTCGGTCATAATCATAAGTCGCTGATTTGCTCTTATAATTATGCGGTCAAAGTAGTTCATCTGAATGTAAGCTTCAAGCATAACCTTATCTTTGCCTGAGATATTGCCGTTTGCAGTATTGCTAAGAGCCTTTACCCATGCATATTTTTTCTCGGCTGTGATGAGGCTCTGCGCCTTGATGTTGATGCTTTCCAAGGCTGTGCTGTTGGCAGAAATTCTGCTGTGAACCAGCTTTTCTGATTTTTCAATATCCGAAAGCTTTGCTTCGAGCATAGCCTTCTGCTCGTTTTCACTCTGAATGTCAATATCCATAGCGCCGTCGAGCCTTTTTGTAAGCTCAGAAATTGCGGATTTAGCAGTGATTATAGCTTCATCGCATTTTCTGAGATCCTCTGCAGCCTTTTCAAAATCTGCTAAAAGCCTTGAAATGCTGTTTTTGTAGCTTGAAATTGTTCCGAGCGCATCCTGCTTTGATGAGAATGTAAGCTTTGCCCCGAGCTCTTTTATTCTGCTTTCAAGTGATGAGCAAAGGGCCAAAAGCGTACTCTGCTTTTCTCTGAGAGCATTTGTATCATTCTGTGATTTTTCAAGCTGTAAGTTCTTTTCAGGTATGAGCTTTTCAAGCTGTGATTTTCTCAAAAGCTTTGATTCTTCTTCAGAGATCTGCCCTTCAAGCTCTTTGATTGTAAGGTTAATTTTCTTTACTTTTTCTGCGATAATTGCCAGACATTCATCAGATTTTATATCGCCTAAAAGGTCCTTCATAAGAGTAAGTGCCGAGTCCTTCTTGCCGTTATAAACGCCCTGCGAAGTGCTTGCAAGCTCACGCGCTGAATTTGCTTTTTTTACAGCGTCATCAGCGTTTTTCTGTAACGCATCAAGCTCTTCTTTGGTAGGTGCATCTTCAGGCTTTATTGCAATATCAGGATGCTCTACAGAGCCACATACAGGGCAAGGCATACCCGCAACGAGCGTATCTGCAAGAATGCCTGCCTGAGCGTCAAGATAAATCTTGTTTTTTGCGTCAAAGTCATTTTTTAAAAGCTGTGCGTGTGCTGCTTTTTGGTTGTAGTCCTCAACCTCTGCTTTGTATTTTGCATACGCTTTCTTTACATCCTCTATATTTGAGTTAAGGGTAGTAAGACTGCGTATTTCTTCTGAAAGCTTTGTTTTCTTCGCCTCTAAAATCAGCTTTTGTTCACCTGAGGCTGAAAGTGATTTCTGCTCAGCGTCAAGCTTTTTTATTTCATCTCGCAAATCGGTTGTAGCTTCTGTAAGTGAGGTAATATCAGCCTCTGTGCTTGTAAAGAGTGCAGAGGTTTCTGAAAGCTCCTTTTGCTTTTGTGAAAGCTCATCGTAGTCTGAAAGGGTAGCCTCGATTTTAGCAATACTCTGCTTGTACTGATCTGCCTTTGGCTGTAATGCCTTTTGATTTTCAAAAGTATCAGAGAGAGCCTGACGTGTAGCGCTCAGCTCATCAAGCCTTTTTTGGTTTTTCTCAAGGTCTGCCTTTGCGTTTTTATTATCAAGTGCCTTTGTTATAAGCGCCTTTTTTTCATCAAGCTGGGCGTTTACGGCTTTTTTCTCAGTTATGAGCTTTTGCTCTTTGGTTTTGTCGGATAAAATAAGGTTATCAATAAGCTTTATTTTATCCTCGGGTGTCATCTCGCCACGCTTTGCCTTGTCAACATCGATATGCAAAACGTCTGTTTCATCGCATACAATGCCATTTACATACTGGCTGATACTTGCATCTATTGCTTCTTTTTCTTTATGAAGTGTACTAGTTTCATTCTTGAGCTTTTCCTGCAGCAGGGAGAAATTATCCGTCTTGAAAATGTGGCGGAAAATCTCCATTCTGTCCTTTGTAGGCGCTGTTAATAGCTTTAAAAAGTCGCCCTGCGCTATCATTGCTATCTGAGTAAACTGATCGCAGTCAATGCCGATAACATCCTTTATTGCGTTATCAACATTTGTAATTTTGGTAACAACTCTGCCGTCAGGGTAGATAAATTCAGCGTCAGCAAGCTGCGTTGTAGTACCGCTGCCGACCTTTTTGCCGCGCTCATATTCAGGGTTGCGCTTTACAGTATATCTTTTGCCGTAATACTCAAATGTAAGCTCAACCTCGGTAGGCGTTTTTTCATCGGCATATTTTGACCTGAGCATTGAAACCTCACGGCTTTTACCACTCGGACTTCCGTATAAAGCATAGGTAATAGCGTCAAAGATAGTAGTCTTGCCGGCACCCGTATCGCCTGTTATGAGGTATAAACCGCCAAGCCCGAGCTTTTCAAAGTCAAACTCAGTCTCTTTTGCATACGGGCCGAATGCAGATACTCTAAGTCTAATTGGTCTCATCAGTTTTCCCCCCAGATGCTCTCGATAATTTCTGTCAAAAATGCTCTTTGCTCATCGCTAATAGCCTGACCGTTCTGCAGCTCATAAAATTCTTCAAAATGCTCAAGCGGAGATTTTGATTTTATATCAGATGCCCCCGTGATCTGTGCGCTGTGACGTGTGCGGGCATTGTCATACTCAAGCTTCATAATGTTTTTGTAGATTACTCTGAGCTTTGTCAGAGCGTCAGGTATATCCTCTTCATCTGTTAAGGTTATATGCATATAGTCATCCTGCCAGCCAGTGCCCTCATAAAAGCCCTTGAAGGTTATCTCATCATACCTGCCCTTTATCTCAACCATATCACGCTTTGGCGTTAAAATGGGGTAGGAAAGTGAGAGGTCACCCTTTTTATTTATATCAAGTATCGTAACTGTCTTTGTATCGTTTGCTTCAGAAAATGAGTATTTAAGCGGAGTTCCGCAGTAGCGGATATACTCGCTGCCGCATTTCTGAGCGCTGTGAATGTGCCCGAGGGCAACGTAGTCAAAGCCCTCAAAAACAGATGCGTCAACATTGTCAGTGCCGCCTACGGAAATTTCTTCAGATTCTGTTCTTGTAGCGCCCGTCACAAACTGATGGGTGATAAGTATATTGCGCTTTTTAGTGTCGATATTCATATTATCTATAGCTATCTTCATAGCGTCAGTATAGCTTACAAGCTCCTCATCGGGATAATATCGGCGAACGTGAGAAGGCTTTATAAACGGCAGCATATAAAAGCAGATTTCGCCGTATTCGTCTGTAAGGGTAATAGGTGCAACCTTGCCGTCAAAAACAGGGGACATATATATGCCGCTTTTGTTCATAAGCCTGCCGCCGAATGCTATTCTCTCAGCGCTGTCATGGTTACCGCTTATAACAAAAACCGAAAGAGACCTTTTTGAAAGCTTGAAAAGAAAATCATCAAAAAGCTCTACCGCCTCTGACGAAGGGATAGATTTATCGTAAACATCGCCCGCGATGATAACAGCCTCAACCGCCTGCTCATCAATGATAGAAAGTATTTTTGTCAGTATGTATTCCTGATCCTCAAGCAGCGAAAATTCATTTAAGCGCTTTCCGATATGAAGGTCAGACAGATGCATTATTCTCATTTTTTCTTCTCCTTTCAAGCCCTTATAACCTAATTATAACATTTTATTCAAATAAATGCAATAAACCTTAAGTTTAATAATACCACATAATATGTCCGATAAAACAGACAAAACCGCTACTCTTATCAAGTAGCGGTTTTTGTCAGGAGAGAAATATCATTAAACTTTAAAACAGTCAATTATCCTTCTTGTGCGGGTAATACATTCGTAAAATTCGGGCAGATAGCTACCCTCTAAGCTCATACGCCCCGAGTAGCCTGATTTTTTCACAATCTCAGCCCATCTTTTTACCTCTTGTGAGTCCTCTTCATAAGGCATAGCGCGGTCGTTGTCTGCGCGGGCTAAGTGAAGATGACCTAAAAAGCCTTCGTTATTTTCAATAGCGTCAAGCGTTTCGCCGCTTTTGAAAACGTGATAGAAGTCGGCAAGACATTTTACGTTTTCACGATTTACTTTCTTTACAAGCTCAATACCCTGAGCTACTGTATTTATAAGGTTTGTTTCGCCAGAGTTCAGCGGCTCTACAACTATCATTATTCCATATTCGCGGGCAATCTCGCCTGCAATTGAAAGCACCCTTGCAAACTGCTCATAGCCTTTTTGAAAATCAAAGCCGTCGGGGATTTTTCTGCTGCCGCCGCTGCCTATAACGCATACCTTGCCGCCAAGTGCCATCGCACGCGCCATACCCGATTTAATGTGACAGGTTATCCTTTCAAAATCAACATCTTCGCCTGTAAGGCGTATATCCCAGGGGAAAAAGCAGTTGAAGCATTCAGCGTAAAAGTTATGTTTTTTAGTCAGCGCTAAAGCCTCATTGAACTCTGCATCTGACATATTTACAAGGGTAGTGAAATTAAATTCAAGATAATCATACCCAGCCTTTATAAGCAATGGGATATTTTCAAGCTCTGTGCAAACGCCAAAACGAATACTCATAAAACCATCTCCAAAAAGCTTTCTGATTTTAGTATAGCAGTAATTTTTGCAATGTTCAATTGTATTTTTTATCAATCTATATTGCAAATTGAAGCAAAAAACCGCTACCCGTATTGAGTAGCGGTTTAAATTTTATCTTACAATCTCATATCCCTCAAACTTGCCTACCTGTGCACGAAGCTGGAAGGTAGCGGAGTTGTTCTTGATATAAAGTGGCTGTATCTCGTTGCCGTTTGTGAGATTTTTAATAGTCTTTGCGTTTTCGATAGTGATTTTAATATCGCTGTCGTAGGTGTTGTTGTCAACATAAGGGTAGATAACAAATGTATCGTTATCATACGCAAATATGCTTATCTGACCCTTGCCGTCGAGATGAATGCCGTTTACCTTCATTTCTTTTCTCATCTTTTCAAGTACCGTTTCTGGCAGATACTTTATATCTGAGAAGGTGTCAGGCAGGGTGAGCGTAAACATAGCGCCGTCACCGTAGGTATCTCTTGCAAGAAGTGAGCAGGCGTCTTCTTCTGCAATAGCCTTGCAGATACCGCCCCATGTTGCGTTGTTTCTAAATTCCATAACGTCAACTGTAATCGGCTTTTTGGAGAAATCTCTCTCCCAGCGGTTATAGTGCGCTGAGTTTTCAGCCGCAAACTCTGTAGCTGTGAGCTTTCTGCCTCTGTATCTTATTGATGTTATCCTCTCGATGCCACTACCAAGCGTTGCCTTGACAAATCCGTTTGTAACAATAGCCTTACCGCCCTTTGCAATATAGCGCTCAAGCTTGTCAACAATATCCTTGTCATAAGCAGATGAAGCTGTCAAAAGCATTATCTTTGCATCCTCTTCAAAATCAGGGGTAGGCAGAACCATAAAGCCATTCATACCCATATAATCGTGGATATTGTCATCCCCCTGAGAAGCGTTAGGGATGTAGCAAGGAATACCGACAGGGTTACCAAGCTTTCCTATAAGCTCATCGAGCTTGTCTAGCATAAAGCCAAGAGCCGGAACATTTACAGTATCAACCAGGCTCTGGAAGCAGAACATCATAATTTCTCTTGGCTTTGCAAAGGCTGTGAGATATGCCTGCTCCAAATAATAGTCGAGCATTCTGCAGTCGTATGGGTCAAACCATCCGCCGCCGTTGCGGCCAGGTGCCATCTTTTCCATATAGTGCATAAGCGAGTATGAAAGATATCGTGGCAGATGCTGGTCTGTGTTTATTGGGTCACGGGTTTCAGTACCGGTATAGATCATATCAAAGATTTCACGCTCACTTGCCGGGTCATAGCCTGTTTCCTGATAAGCCTCAGCCCAGTTAGGGAACTTTATTGTAATCTTGCAGTCAGGGTTTACCTCTTTAGCAGGGGCGATAACATATTTCTTTGATGCTTCATACAAAAGGTGAGTACGGTATGCCTGCCAGCTGCCGTCTGTAATGTTATGCTCTTTATTATACTTATCTCTGCCCTCACGGCACTTGTCGCAGGTGCAGTTTGTAAAATAAAAGTCATCAATGATAAACGAGTCAAAAAACTTGGCATTAGTGCGGCATACGTCAGAAAGGGTTTTCATCATAGCCTCATCGTTGTAGCACATAACGCTGAACAAACGCTGCTTTGGCTTGTGACCCTCAGGGTCAGGGATACAGGTTGTGATACCGCCTGCTACCTTGATGCCGTTATCCTCAAACGCCTTCTTGCAAAGGGCGATCTGCTCATCGGATGCATAGCTTTCGCCTCTGAAGGGTTCTAGATAAACCTTATCTATTCTCATATACTTTTTGAAAAACTCGATTTCTTCACGAAGCTTTTTGTCAGTAGTGTGCTTTGTACCGCCTGCTACAAAATAAACAACAAGCTCAAAATTCTTATAATTTGACATACCATTTCTCCTTACAAACATATTTTAATCAGTATATCATAAATTTTAATCCCATACAATAATCTTTATTACAAAAAACGCTTAAAATATTTGTATATACTGCTAAAATTTGCGGAATACCGCTTGTAATGAATAATATTTTGTGATAATATCTTAACAAGGTTATATCATCTGACTTTTAAAAATATTTTTGAGGAGAAGAAAAAATTATGGTTATTTTTATGACAGGCGGTACGGGCAACATCGGGCAGTATGTAATACTTGAGCTTTTGAAAAGAGGTCACAAGATAAAGCTTTTATCAAGAACGCCCGACAGAATAAAGGCGTTTTCTCAGATGGAAAACGTAGAGCTTATCGGCGGTACGATTTTAGATAAGGATATTATTAAAAATGCCTTGCAGGGCTGTGACGCTGTAGTGCATATAGCGCTCGGCTGGGGCAACGAGCCTTATTCTATGCTTCAGAATGATACGGCTGCAACCGCATTTTTACTTGAAGAGGCTCAGAAAGCAGGTGTTGAAAAGTTTTTATACACAAGTTCAACTGCCGCTGCAGGTAACCTCATAAACGGTATGGATGAAACGGGTCTGCGAGTACCTACCGACCTTTACGGCTCAACAAAGGCTTCAAGCGAGATGTTTATTTTAGGCTTTAAGCAGTATTATGCTGTTCAGGGCGGTTATGGTGAAAAGGTAAGTATGAAGCGCAACATCATAAGACCTGGCTACACCTACTCAAATCCTGCTGTTGAAAACGGCTACTCACAGTCTGACAGACGCTTTGCAAACATCGCAGACGCTATAGTCAACGATAAAGACCTTTCATTCTCACAAAATGACGGCACACAGTTTTTGTCATCCCGTCAGATCGCAAAGGTTTATGCCGCAGTTTTAGAGAGCGACTGTAACGAAGAGGTTTTCTATGCTCTGGGCAAAAATTTCATTTCGTGGTATGAAATTGCTCTTATGGCAAAAGAAATGTATCCTCAGTCAAAGAGCGTTATCACCCCGACAGATGAAAAGGGAGAAGAATACCGCTACTGCGTTGACAAGATTGAAAAATACTTTGGTCTTTCATTTGACAGCGGTGAGGATATAAAAGAACATATCCGCTGGAATCTGGATGAGGCTTTAAAGAGAAAAAATTGATAATCATAACAAAAATGAAGCCATTATTTTGTGAAAAAATAATGGCTCTTTTTTGTGGTTTTTTATTGAACTCAAAGCGGTTTTGTGGTATAATATTATCGTTAAAACTAACATTCATTTTCGACCGATAAAAAGGTGATTTTTATGGAATTCAAATTAATGAAGGCCGCCTTTGAGATTATTGTAAATAATACAAAGGATCTTGTGTTTTTAAAAGATGAAAATTTTATATACCGTGCTTGTTCAGTTCCTTTTGCAAAAATGGCAGAAAAGGAATCGCCCGACGAGGTTATCGGCAAGACCGACTATGAGCTTTTTGATAAAGAGCTTGCTGACCGTTACCGTGCCGACGACAGCCGACTTATCGAAAGCGGTAAGGATATAAGGGATTATATGGAGCCTCTGGCTGCAGGTGAAAAAAAGGCGAGATACGGCTCAACCTCAAAGTATGTTCTGAGAGATTCTCAGGGCAACAAGATAGGCGTTTTAGGTATCACAAAGGATATTACTACAGAATATTTAGCCCGTCAGCGTTATCAGCAGGAGTTTCGGTATCTTTTCGAGCTTCCTGAGGATACCTTCTCTGTCAGCTACATAGATGTTGATGACTGGCGTGTAATCAGCCAGCGCAGGCAGGATGTTGACAGGGGCACTATCGAAGAGAGCAGTACCATAGAGCAGCTTTGTCAGCACGCTATGGAGGCTATCGCCGATGAATACAGCGAGGCTTATCAGTTTTATGAAGCTTTCAGCGCCGAGCAGCTCCACGAGATTTATGATAGCGGTAAAAGAACGCTCACCTTTAAATATGAGCGCAAGGTTACCGATGGCTCAAAGCGCTGGGTAAGAAACGATATCAATTTCCTGACTGATGTTGACAGCGGTCATTTATGCGTTATGCTGTCTGCAAAGGATATTACCGATATAAAGCTGCGTGAGCAGAAGATCGCTACCCTTGCAAAGTATGATGCGATGACAAACGTATTCAACCGAGAGGCTACTATGGAGTATATCAGGGCGATAATCGTAAATGAGCAGGAGAGCCACCATGCTCTTTTTATGCTCGACCTTGATAATTTCAAGAAATTAAACGATACCTACGGTCATCAGGTAGGCGATGACTTTTTAGTTGCAATTGCTCAGGGTATCAAGAGCAAGTTCAGAGAATCTGACATCGTCGGCAGAATCGGCGGTGACGAGTTCTTTGCTCTGATGCGCGGCGTTACAGAACGCGAACAGATTGAGCATAAGGCAAAAGAGCTTCTGGATGTTATAGCCCGTGTTTCAAAGGATTATGAAAATACAGGTATCAGCGCAAGTATCGGTATCAGTATCTTCCCAAGAGACGGCAGAACCTTGGATGAGCTATACTCAAGTGCAGACTCTGCTCTTTATAAGGTAAAGCGCAACGGCAAAAACAGCTACGCATTTGCAGATTAAATAAATAAACCCCGTGAAAAATCACGGGGTTTTTCTTATGCCATCAAATCCTTGATAGCCATATAAGCATTATAGAGTGCTACATCCTCATTTTCCATTTCTTCACGCTTAGAGAGCAAAAACGCAACAGTGCCTGTTGTAGCGGTAGCTTTGTCTGTAAGCGTTATAGTCTTACCGTCATAAAGCTCAATTTTCATTCTCATTCGGTATTCTGTATATGTTACTCTGCCGTGGCGGTATCGGTGATATTTTTCAATATCAATGTTTTTGATATCCGATGCTGAAAATTTTTTATAGCCGATGACATATTTTATTGTTATATCATCAAATCCGATTATGATTTTTGTGCCGACAGTCTGCTCAACAAAATACAAAATCGCTGATAAAAACATAATGCCTGTGAGGACAAAGCCCACTATTAAAAAAACAGTGGATGCTACAAAAAATGTCAAAAACGCAAGTATAAATGTTATCAGGCATATTATCAGAATAGCCTTGGTTTCGTGTTTTATTTTAAAGGTCATAATCTTCTCCTATATATGCTCGTTGTTCTTTTACATCAAATCCTTGATAGCTAAATATGCTCTGTAAAGCGTGACTTCCTCATCGGGCAGTTCTTTTAACCTTGAAATTATATATTTGCGGTTTTTATCTTTAATGTATGCTTTGTCTGTGAGTATTATCGTTTCATCACTGTGAAGCTCGATATAAACTCTCAGACGAGGCTCATCGGGAAATACGCTTCTTCTTTTTTGTTCTACTATATATCTTTCATATCTGATATCGTAAATCTCTTCAACATATATCACTTTTTTGCCGAAAACATATTTTATTGTAATCTCTCTGCCGTCGATAATAATAGATGTTCCTACAAACTTGTCAAGCAGACACATTATGCCTGTAATAACATTTACTGCCGCACAGATGCAAAAAGCAATATCGGGTCTGCTATTGTTTGCCATATAAAGAAAAACTGCTATCAGCATTGATGCCAGGCAAATTCTCAGGGTTATAATATTTTCGTTTTCAAATTTAAATTTCATAATACCACACCCTCTCCTACATAATTAAAAACTATTAAAGCTCAATTTTTCTGTCTTTAAAATAAAACTCTTTATCGTGGTCTGAAATTTCTCTTAAAACTCTGCAAGGGTTGCCAACTGCCAAAACGTTTGGCGGTATATCCTTTGTAACAACCGCTCCCGCACCGATAACGCTGTTATCGCCGATAGTAACCCCGGGAACTATTATCGCGCCTGCGCCGATCCAGCAGTTTCTGCCGATTTTAACGGGCGCATTATACTGATAGCCCTGCTCGCGAAGCTGGGGCAGTATCGGGTGGCCGCCCGTTGCAATAGTCACATTCGGGCCTATCAACGTATAATCGCCTACATAGATGTATGTATCGTCAACGAGGGTGAGGTTGAAATTGGCGTAAACTTTCTTGCCAAAGAAAACGTGCTTTCCGCCCCAGTTTGCGTGTAAAGGCGGCTCGATATATGAGCCATCGCCGATAGAGCCAAACATCTCTTTTAGCATCAAAAAGCGTTTTTCAAGCTCTGTGGGCCTTGTGTTATTAAAGTCATAAAGGCGGTCGAGGCATTTTAACTGCTCTGCAAAAATGCTATCATCTGTCGGCAGGTAAAGCTCGCCGCTGTGCATTTTATCTTTTATACTCATAAAAGCTCTCCTTTCATAAAGTTAATATCATAATACAATTTTTTGGAGTCATTTTCAAGAGCAAACTATTGAAAGATACAAAAAAATATGCTACAATACAGATAATAAAGTCGCATTGCGGCAAAAAATGCAAGGGAGTAATTTAACATGAAGAAAATTTTAAAAGAATTCCGTGATTTTGCGGTACGCGGTAACGTAATCGATATGGCAGTCGGTGTTATCATCGGTGGTGCGTTTACAAAGATCGTAAACAGCCTCGTTTCAGATATCATTATGCCGGCACTCGGTCTTCTCACAGGTGACATCGATTTTGCAGAGCTCAAGTACGTTTTGTCAGAAGCAGTTTTGGATACTGACGGCGTTACAGTTTTACAGGAAGAGCTCGCTATCCGTTACGGTATGTTTTTAGATGCAATCTTAAACTTCATTCTTATCGCAATCTGTATCTTTGCAATGGTTAAGACTATCAATACAATCAGAACAAAGGCAGAAGAAAAGAACAAGGTTGAAGAAGCACCTGCAGCGCCAACAACAAAGATCTGCCCATTCTGTAAATCAGAAATCGCAATCGAAGCTACCCGCTGCGCTCACTGTACATCTGAGTTACCAACGGAAGAATAAAAATCATCAGAGGTTGAGAGTGGCGACTATACAAAAATATCTGCAGACGCCCTTGAGGAAAACCCTTTTGGAAAAGGGTTACTCCTCAAACTCCTCTCCTAAAACTCTCAGTTTTAAATTTTGCCCGATAGGGTTCATCACATAATAATAAAAGCTAGGCAACATTATGTTACCTAGCTTTTTTAGTTTTCCCTATCGGGCAAAATTTGAGATTAAAAGTCTTTGAGAGGGGGTATGGGGGAGAATCTTTCTCCAGAAAGTTCTCACCCAAAGGTACCTGTAAATATTCTGGTACGGGTGCACCCACAACCTCTGATGATTTTTACTTACAATAGCTTTCGATATATCTGTCGATGCAATCCTGGATGATAGCTTCGGCTTTTTCTCTTGACTTTGTCTGGTCGATAGCGGTTTCCTTATCCTCGAGTGCTTTGTAAACTGAGAAGAAGTGTGACATTTCGTCGTAGATATGCTTTGGAAGCTGCTCTATGTCTGTATATGAGTTATATGTAGGGTCACCGAACGGGATAGCGATGATCTTATCGTCAGCCTTGCCCTGATCGATCATTGAGATAACGCCGATAGGGTATACCTGAACGAGTGACATAGGGTAGATAGTTTCTGAGCAGAGCACCAAAACGTCTAAAGGGTCACCGTCTTCAGCGTAGGTTCTTGGGATAAAGCCGTAGTTTGCAGGGTAGTGAGTTGATGTATATAAAATTCTGTCAAGCTTTAGTGTACCTGTATTTTTATCAAGCTCATACTTTGTCTTTGAGCCCTTTGGAATTTCGATAACCGCATAAAAGCTGTCCTTCTTTATTTCCTTTGGTGAAAAATCGTGCCAGATGTTCATAAAATCGTCCTTTCTTTTAATCAACGACCGCGTCGGGATACATACCCTCATCGGTTAAATTCTCAACTATATTATAATAGGTTTCGCCGTTTGCCTCAACTGTTACAAGCTTGCTCTGGTTTTTCTCAGAAAGAAAATCCCAAAGGGTTAAAAGCTCTGATACCTTTTTTGAACCGGTTGATGCGATGATATTCTCAGCCTTTTTAAGCCTTTTTTCATCGGGTGAGTACACCGACAAAACCTGATATGACTGCATATAAACCTCATCGCCGCCCTTGTGAGAGCCAAACCCGAAGCGCACAAGCCCGTCAGAGAATAAAATATCGCCATAGCGCTTTATGATAGCAAGGGCTACCTCGGTAGTACAGTTATCAAGATAATAGATCTGATATTTGCCCTCATTATCCTCAAGCGGGATTTCTATAAAGAAAAATACGTCAGGCGGCAGAAGCTTTACAAGCTCTGTTATAACCTTTTTCTGATTTTGCGCTGAAATGCAGGCGCTTATGTTTTCATCTGAGATAACATAATTTTCTGTCATTTTATCGTAGCTGTCCAAAAAAATTCCGTCTTTTAGTAAAAATGTGCTGTTTGTACTCATTTTTTGCCGTTTTCCTTTCAAAAAATACGAACAAGCGTTCTTTTTGTACTTTTTTTCGTACAGTATATGTGTTATTCTTAAATTACAGCAAAGAGCTGTTTTGAAAGTTAAATTTAAGGAGCTGATATATATGTATGAAGTATTTGAATTTATCGTAATCACAGGGCTGATGGTGATTTTAGCCTCATCTCTTTTAAACGCTGTAAAGGTAATCTGTGAAGAGCCTCAGCCACAGCCTGAAAAGAAGTCTTTTGGCAGAAGCGACTACCAGAGAAGGATAGACTTTGAATACAGCCGTGAGATGAACAAGCGTATCTTAAAAGACGATGCGGCATAGCCCATAAAAGCAGTATAACATAGTTTTAAGACAAATTCAACTCATTTTTAAACCATCCTTTCTAAAAAAGCAAAAGCCGAGAGTATTCACCCTCGGCTTTTTGCTATTTTATCTTTTTTATAATAACATTTTTGAGAAGAATGAAAATTACGCCCGAGGCTGTTGCCTGAAGGATGTTGCCCGGTATTGCGTGAAGCTGGGCTACAAATCCGCCAAAGAGAATAACTGCCGCCAGATAGTAGCCTACGGTAGTTACAAGCCCTGACAAAACAGCGCCCGAAATGTCACGGGTGAGCTTTTTTGAATTGTGGCATACAATGTATATGCAAAGTGAGTTTAAAAACTTTATGATAAAGGTAGGTATAGCGTATACGGCGTATCCGAGCGTTAAGTCGGAGAGCGCACCACCTACCGCTGCTGCAAAAGCGCAAAGCGGAAAGGGGAGAATACAAGAGGCGATATATATAAACGCATCGCCTACATGGATATACCCTGTACCCATAGGTATTGAAATCATTGTTGTAACGTATATTAAAGCGCAGAAAAGTCCTGATACTGCAAGGGCTTTTGTATTGTTTTTATTTTTCATTTTCCCACAACCTTTTTAAAATCGGCTCAAATGCGATACCGTGTGAAATAGGGGTATCAAGCGTCAGGGTATACTCAATAGCGTCGT
>CALBJC010000063.1 GCA_937892655.1 uncultured Clostridia bacterium
GTACAGCTTTTTAATTGCTACTATGATTGAACTTCTTGGGTTGATGTGGTATAATATAAGAGGTTAGACAGACCGATAAATATGAATTGATAACAGAAAGGCATCATAATGAAAAAAATAGTCACATTTCTTTTACTTCTTGCAATGACATTACCAGTCACCTCTTGCAACAACAAGCAGGAAAACTCTTCGCAACCTGAAAGCTTTGTTCAGCAGGAAAGCAGCATTACCACCGAAAGCAGCACTGCTGAATCGGAACAGCCGCAGACATTATCTCCCACAAAGCTTACCAACAAAATGACGGAGACAGAGCTTTTAAGCGTGAATAAGCACGCTCTCACGCTTCTTGACGAACTTGAAAAGCCAAATGCAGACCCACAGGCAGAACACAAGGTCAGCATTGAGTTTACTACTTTAGACATTGAGAGAATGCGTGCCTATTTAGAAGAAACCCGAGATGAAATGGACGAAGCCGTGTATAATGCAGGTTTGAAGCGACTGGAGAAAGCTGAAAAAGAAGGCGGTGAATATCGTGTTCCGCTTCACGTTCTTGTTGATGGATATATTTTGCCAATCAATATCCCGGATGAATATGATTTTTATGACGGTGCTTCATATACGTATGATTTTCGAGTGACCAGAGAAGACGGCTTTATGGAATATAAAACACATTACTTTTATTCTTTTGAGGAATATCTGGAGACTACACGCAAAAAATTGCCTGAGATGGATTGTCCTGAAGAAGATGTAGAGTTGATTATTTCGCATATGCGGATTGCTTACGACGCACTGATCAGCGGTAACTACGAAACTCTTCCTGAGGGAAGTGTAAATTACAATGATACAACAAAGAATCTCTTTTCTGTAATCAACAATTACAGAAGTGATTGGGAATTTGACCGTGATGCAGTTGAAGCAATAAAGGATTCCGTTGATGAGATTGACATCTTTGATGAGGAACTTTTCAGGACTTTCGTAGTCCATGTGACGCTTCCACCCGATTATGACGAGAGCAAGACTTATCCTGTATTCTTCCTGACAGACGGTATATGGCGATTTGGAAATCACCCTGAACTGCGAAAGGTAATGGAAAACGGCGAAGCCGCACCTGTGATACTGGTAAGCCTTTATTACAGCTACGATATAAGCGATCTCGACCAAAATATGCGCTATGGTGATCTTGTCATAGATCGCAACAAGCTTCTTGACTTTATCACCGACAATCTTATGCCGTACCTTTGTGAAAATTACAATATCGACTGTGCAAATTCTACGCTGTACGGTCATTCGGACGGCGGTGTGTTCACGCATAATGCGGTTTTCAATTCGGACAGATATGAGAATCAGCCGTTCGGTCATTATATCATTGGCAGCCCTGCGCTCTGGGGACTGTATAACTATAACGATTATAGCGGTATCAGCTCAGACGACGTCAAGAATGATTACGGCTATTTTGACCGAAATGAAAAGCTGAATAAAACCATATTTCTCTGTGCTGGCTCGCAGGAGGATCCTGACTATAAAGACAGCTACAATGGTCACGATACGACACTTGAGGGCGTTGCAAAGCTGAAAGAACGACTTGAGACTCATGGCGTAGACCTGACATATAAATTATATGAATCCCACCACTATCAGTATATTCCCGAAATGCTGGTGGAATATCTGAAAACAATGTATCCGTGTTAACTGAATGTTTAGGTTGGGATTTACAAAACTGAATATGATTACATAGCCGTTTGTGACTAACAATCACAGACGGCTTTTTCTATACCCGAAAACAAGAAAGGAGTGGTCAGATGATCCGAGTATTCGACGCTTTTT
>CALBJC010000064.1 GCA_937892655.1 uncultured Clostridia bacterium
TACAGCATTATTTCCTGTAGTTACCATATGGAAAAAGTATTTATCATTTGAGTATTCTCTTCTTCCATCTATAAGCTTTGAGGTTGTAATTTTATTTTCCGCAGATTTAAAATCTTTTGGATTACAATTAAACTCTTTTGACAACAATTCAAAAAGCTGTTTTTCAAACATTTACTATCACCTATCAATATAGCTTTGGTAACTTATCAAGTGTAATAGCATACGGATGATTGAACTGAGTTTTAAAAACCTCATTTGTGGTAAACATTTCACTAGCACCAAAAGCAAAGCTCCATGTCATAAACCACAGCCATTCAACCTTTTCTTCACAGATAGCCTCGATGCTTGGTATTGTACCAATTTCGCCTATCGCAAGAGGTTTATTGAGAGTTACCCTCTCAAGCTCTGTATACTTTTCTTTTAGAGATTTATGCTCGTGTGCAGGCGGATATAAATCACGGGTTACTATGTCACAGTATTCATCGCCAACATAACCTTCAGGAATCGGGTTATTCCAGACCCAGATAAGATTGTCAAGATGCTTTACATTAACATAGTAATCAAACATAAGTCTGTAGAGTTTTCTTGCAGTATCCATGCCCTTAACGCCCCACCAGAACCAGTCACCTTCTGCCTCGTGGAAAGGTCGCCAGAGAATAGGTATATCTTTTTTATTAAAGCCTTCAAGAAGCTCTGCCATAGCATCCATATCGCTGAAGAATGCTTTTCTTTCATCACTGCCTTCAACAAACACCTTGTTTGCGTCAAAGTCAGTATTTCTGGCATAGAAAGACTTATCTACACCGCCTATTGGCGAATACCAATGCCATGTAAATGTTAAGATACCGCCCTTTTGCGCCCATTCATAAGCCTTTGTAAGAGTATTTTTGTTTTCATTAATTTCCTTTAAGGCTGCTTCATCGCAGGTTTCATAATTGATGTTCGGTGAATAAGCCAAAAGCTCAAAACCACAAAGCGCAGGAAGCTTGCCTGTAACGTCTTGCTGATACCATAATTCCTTTTGCTCCAAGGTCTGGGTATGCTGACCAACGATAATTCCCTTTCCCTTTATTTCATACAGATAATCCAAAAGTGCTTTTGCATTTTTTGATAAATTCTTATTTACAGGAGTTGCCATAGTAATACCTCCATACCATTTTTTATTATTGTACTCAAATACGCAAAATATGTCAATATACATGTGTAAATAAATAAAGGCTGAAACGATTACGTTTCAGCCTATGTTCATTTTATTATATTATCAGATTTCTTCTTTTATCTCAGAAAGGTCTGGCTTATAATCTTCATTTTCAAGAGCAAAGTCAACTATCTTTGAATAGAAAGGAGACGGATTATTTTTAATTCTTTGTGCAAGATACTTACCCTGTTCCATATCAGGAGCAAACAGATCAAGAGAAATCAAGGTAACATCGTTATCCCTGCATTCAAAATGAACTCGAGCGCCCTTTTCAAGCTCTGTTACCTCTACAGTTACAAACTGCTCGTTTTTCTGATTTGCAAAGAATGTAAGACCTGCTGTAAGAATCTTTTCCCTGAAGCTTCTTGGAATATATGATTTGAATTCATAAGAACCCGTTTTACCAAGCTCTGTTAAAACATAATATTCAACACCATCAATTTCCTTTAACTCAATTGCGCCACCCTCGACCATTGAATTCACAGCCTGAGTATAATCAAAATAATTGAGAACATTATCCGCTGTTGCAATTTCACATAGCTGCTGAGGAGTTACGGGGCGATTGATCTGCCTTAAAAAATACGCAAGCAGAATTTTAATCGCATACGGATCTTTTAAGTTCATCATCTCAGGTGTAAGATACTTTTCAAGATAAGTCATAAATAACCTTTCCTTTTAAAAATTAGGATAATCAAGCATATGAGATAAAATAGCAATATTCATTGCAGCTTCAACGCAAGGAACAGCTCTTGGAACAACGCAAGGATCATGTCTGCCTTTGATGTTGATAACTTCATTTGTCATAGCGCTGTAGTCAACAGTATTCTGAGGCTTTGCGATAGATGGAGTTGGCTTAAAAGCAACTCTCATTGTAATAGGCATGCCTGAAGAAATACCGCCTAAAATACCGCCAGCATTGTTTGTTCTTGTAACAACATGACCATGCTCATCAACATAGAATTCATCATTATTCTCACTGCCAAGCATCTTTGAGCAGTTAAAGCCTGCACCAAATTCGATACCCTTAACAGCAGGAATACCAAACACAAGCTGAGCAATTGAGTTTTCAAGACCATCAAACATAGGGTTACCGATGCCTGCAGGAACATTTATAGCAATACATTCAACAATACCGCCCACAGAATCAAGACACTCGGCTGCCTTTTCAATATCCTTACGCATCTGATTACCCTTCTTATCGTTGATTACAGGGAAATCCTTTTCTCTTAAGCTTTTAATATCATCTCTTGATGTTGTAATTGGATTAAAGCTTGTATCCTTGATATTATGAACCTCTGCAAGATGAGCGCCGATATAGATGCCACGACGTTCCAAAATCTGAGCACATATAGCTCCCGCAAAACAAAGAGGAGCAGTAAGTCTGCCAGAGAAATGGCCACCACCTCTGACATCATTAAAGCCCTTGTATCTTAAAGCGCCCGTATAGTCAGCATGACCAGGACGAGCAAGCTTTGACATCTGAGCATAGTCAACAGAATGAGTATCAGTATTAGCGATAAAAGCACACAATGGAGTACCTGTTGTACGATTATTCAGGAGACCTGACATAACCTGTGGCATATCCTTTTCGCGACGCTGAGTAGAAGTTTTGTCCTTCTTAGGCGCTCTACGGGCCATAAATTTCATAACCTCGTCCATATCGATATATTCGCCCGATGGCAGATTATCGATAACTACGCCAATAGCAGGGCCGTGGCTTTCGCCAAATAATGATACGCTTATGTTGTTATTCCAGATTGATGACATTTGCTTTTCCTCCAAGCTTATTATAATCCTCAAAAAAGTCAGGATATGATTTGTTTATACATTCAGCACCGATTATAGTAACATCACCATCCGCAATTGTTGCTGCAATCGCCGCAGACATTGCAATTCTATGGTCATTATACGCATCAACAATTGCACCCTTGAGCTTTTTTGCGCCATTAATAATTAGCTTATCATCAAAAACCTCTATATCAGCTCCCATAGATACAAGGCAATCTGAAATTGCCCTTAATCTGTCGCTTTCTTTGATACGAAGTCTTTTTGCATCGTAAATAACGCTCTTACCGTTACAAAAGCACGCAAGCACAGTTAAAATCGGTACTAAATCAGGTATATCCTTCACAGAAACCTCAAATGGTTTCAATTGAGACACCCTATCTATACTATTATAACCTATTTCGTCTAAGATTTCAACAATTTTCTTGTCACCCTGAGAACTTTTTTCATTCATGCCACAAATCTCAATATTACTGCCTAAAGCGTTTGCGACATAGAAAAATGCAGCCTGAGAGAAATCTGCTTCACATACAAGACTATCAACCGCCTTGTATGTCTGATTGCCTTTTACTTTATATCCGTTTTCAGTTTCTTCAACTGATACACCAAAAGTATTCAAAGCATCGATTGTTATATCTACATAGGGTTTTGATTCAAGCTCTGATGTGAGAATAATTTCACTATCGCCATCAAGAAGCGGCAAAGCAAAAAGCAAGCCTGTAATAAACTGAGATGAGATATCACCTCTTAAGCTGTATCTGCCGCTTTTAAGCTGACCGCTGATTGAAAACGGCATTGTATTATTATAATCAAACTCAATTCCATTTGCTGTAAGTTCAGCAAGATAAGGCGTTATAGGGCGCTGTGGAAGCTTACCTTCACCCAGAAACTCACTATTAACGCCAAGTGCTGCTGCAATAGGAATTAAAAATCTGAGAGTTGAGCCTGATTCACAACAGTCAATTGTAGCAGTTTTTGGTTTTGATCTCATACCTTTGACAATAACGGCATCTTCTGTAGTTTCAATTTCAGCACCTAAAGAGCGCATAGCATTGATTGTTGCAATTATATCTTTACTGAATGAAATATTCGTAATTACACTTTCACCCTCACAAAGAGACGCACAGATGATAAGTCTGTGCGCAACGCTCTTTGAGGGTGGCGGAGTTATATTACCCACAAGCTTTGCAGGAGTTACATTTACATTCATAAAACTATCTCATTTCTTTGAGGATTTTTTCGATTAACTGAATATCAATTTCAGTGGAATATTTACCATTATCAAACTCACATACTGAGCCTACACCATTTTGCAATACAAATCTGAGTTTTCCGTTTCTTACCTTTTTATCGGTAAAGAGTTTTTTACAAAGCTCAGAAATGTCGATATAGTCAGGAATAGCTATCGGTAAGCCTGATTTTTCAAGAAGGTTTATTACCCTCTGACAAGAGTTTTCATCAAGATATCCCAATGACTGAGAAAGCTTTGCCTGAGCTACTAAACCAATGGAAACCGCCTCACCATGCAAAAGTCTGAATTCACTTAAGGTTTCAATTGCTCTGCCTACCGTATGACCAAGATTTAAAACTTCTCTCAGGCCGCTTTCACGCTCATCCTTCATAACAACATTCATTTTAATAGAACAGTTTTTCTGAGAAATATAGTTGCAGGCATCTTCATCAAGAGAAATAACCTTGTCGATATTGTTTTCAAGATATTCAAAAAGCTCATTATCTGCAAGACAAGCATGCTTTATTGTTTCACTGATACCGCAAAGAAGCTGTCTGTGTGAAAGAGTTTTCCATGTATCAATATCAATGTAAACCTTTTTAGGCTGATTAAACAGACCGATAAGGTTTGTCGCAACAGGAGTATCAACCGCTGTTTTGCCACCTACAGACGCGTCTGCAGCTGACAAAAGTGTAGTTGAGTAAACTAAAAAGTCAACTCCCCTGCCAAATGTACCTGCAGTAAAGCCTGCGACATCTGAAACAACACCACCGCCGACAGCGATAATAGCGCAATCTCGCTTACAGCCTATATCTATCATAGTGTCTTCAAGCATTTCCTTAGTCTGACGGGTTTTACTTTCTTCACCCGCTTCAAAAGAAATCATATCAACTCTGATATTTTCCTTCAAAAGCTCATTCTTGATAGTTTGGGCGTATAATGGCTCAACATTTGAGTCAGTTATAATAACATATCGCGAAGCATTCTTGCAGATACCATTCTTTATATCATCAATGAGCGATTTTACGAGGTTTCTGCCTATTTCGATATCATAGGTATCATCAACCACACGCTTTAATTCAACTGTCAGCTTTGGCATTTTAAAATCAATCCTTTATTAATCGTTAATATCAAGCTTTCTACCTGAGAATTCAGCCTGAGCCTTAATCTTCTTCATCATTTCCTTGAACTGTTCAGGTGTCAATGACTGAGCGCCATCACTCCATGCATGTGATGGATTATTGTGAACTTCGATTTCAAGAGCGTCACAGCCTACAGCGACAGCACCGAGTGACATAGGCTCAACAAGGGCTGCTATACCTGTAGCATGGCTAGGGTCAATTACAACCGGCAAATGTGAATGCATCTTAAGAAGCGGAACTGCTGAAATATCAAGAGTATTTCTTGTTTCAGGCTCATAAGTTCTGATACCTCTTTCGCAGAGCATTACATTAGGGTTACCACCTGCCATAATGTATTCAGCACTCATCAGAAGCTCCTGCAATGTACTTGAAAGACCTCTCTTTAAAAGGATAGGCTTCTTTGTTTTACCAAGCTCCTTTAACAGTGAGAAGTTCTGAGCGTTTCTTGCGCCTACCTGGATAACGTCAACGTCTGCAAACAAATCAAGGTCTGAAACGTCCATAATTTCTGTAACGATTGGAAGGCCTGTAATTTCTCTTGCCTTGATTAAAAGCTTGATACCTTCAGCACCTAAGCCCTGGAAAGCATAAGGTGATGTTCTTGGCTTGAATGCGCCACCTCTGAGCATTGTAGCGCCTGCCTCTTTGACAGCAATAGCAGTTTCAATAATCTGATCTTCTGTTTCAACCGAGCATGGACCTGCGATAACATTAAGAGTACCACCGCCAACTTTTCTGCCCTTGACATCAATAACTGTATCATCAGGATGGAATCGTCTGTTAGCATTCTTGTATGGCTCCTGTACACGCTTTACGCTTTCAACAATTGACTTCGCCTGAATTGACTGAATATCAATCTTACTTGTATCACCGATAAGGCCGATAACATTGATATGTTCACCATTTACAAGGTTTGTCTGAATGCCAAAGCTGTGTAACCAATCAACTAAGTTCTTTACTTCGTCCTGTTTTACGTTGTTCTTAAGAATTACTACCATTTTAATCTTCCTCCGTGGGTTTAACCCGATATGATTTTGATGAAAAGTTTACAAATAAAAAAGCCCGTAACTTTTGTGCAAACAAAGCTACGGACTATTATAAGCGTTATTAATGCAACAACTGCCTAACCATTCTTAGCTTTCTTTACACGACAAATAAACTCGAAACCAAAAAAGTAGTTCAAGCTCATAAAAAAGTATGTAAAGACAAACATAGAAGTTAATACAGTTACCACTTGCATTATTCCTTTCAATCAATTTACATATACATTTTACCGCTATCGCTATTTTATGTCAATATTTCCAGAAAAATTTTATGTATTATCACGTTAAATTGATATCATACCAGAAATTATTTTGTTAATTTTGCATTATTAAGTAAAGAATATGACTAAACAAGCTCGATTTTGGCAAAATTAGCCATAATCTTCTTTGTGCCTACATTGTCAAATGCAATTTCAAGCAAAGTATCATTTGACATTGCGGTTACAGACAGCACTGTTCCTTCGCCAAAAATATTATGCTTTACTCTCATACCGATTGAAAAATCAATCTTTTCTCTAGGCTGAGACTGCATAGCTTTTCTTCGCTCAATAATCTGTTTCTGAATATCGTTTGCACTCTGAGATGGACCAGTATAGGAATTAAAGATTACTCTTGTAGAGCCCTTCTCTTCCTGTCTTTCAACGTTTTCTTCAGGTAATTCCTTTATAAATCTTGAAATGTTGTTATAGTTTGTTCTACCGTAAAGCATACGTTCAACAGCATGAGTGATATAAAGCTGATTTTTCGCTCTGGTTATCGCAACGTACGCAAGACGTCTTTCTTCTTCTAAATCCTCAAGCGAATCAAGGCAACGAGCATTTGGAAACAGCTGTTCTTCTGCGCCAACAATAAACACATACGGAAACTCAAGACCTTTTGAAGCGTGCATTGTCATAAGCATAACATAATCTGCATTTTCATCAAGGGTATCAAGGTCTGTGAACAGTGCAACTTCTTCCAAAAAACCATTAAGTGATGGATCTTCAGCACTTTCCGTATACATAACCATCGTAGACTTAAGTTCTGCGATATTTTCAAGCCTTGTCTGTCCCTCTTCACCTTCGCCCTCAAGATAAGCTCTGTAGCCTGATTTATCAAGAAGCATATCAAGCAGAGTATCAAGTGGCACATCATACGAATCCTCTGCGAGCTCATCGAACATTGCCGCAAGCTCAGTTAAAGCCTTCGCTTTTTTTGCAATTGGCGCAAACTCAGCCGCACTTCTCATAGTTTCAATAGGATTAAGACCGAGAGTAACTGAAATCTGCTCTAAATCATATACGGTCTTTTCACCTATACCTCGCTTTGGCTCGTTTATGATTCTTTTGAGTCTTAACATATCAGATGGATTATTGATAACAGAGAGATACGCCATTATATCCTTGATTTCTTTTCTGTCATAGAATTTTAAGCCGCCAAAGATTTTATATGGAATACCCGCAGAAATAAGCGCACGTTCCAAGCTGTTTGACTGAGCGTTGGTACGATATAAAACAGCATGGCTGTTATAAGGAATATCCTCTTTCTGGTGATCTAAAATCTTATCAATTACAAATGTAGCTTCACTTTTTTCGTTGAGCGATTTGTAAATTATAACCTTGTCACCGTCACCTGAGCTCGTCCAGAGATTCTTACCCTTTCTATTCTGATTCTTTGATATCAGAACATTAGCGCAGGTAAGAATATTCTGCGTAGAACGGTAATTCTGTTCAAGCCTTATTGTTGTACAATCTTCAAATTCATCCTCAAATGAAAGAATATTTTCAATCGTAGCACCTCTGAAACGGTAAATAGACTGGTCATCATCACCTACTACGCAAAGGTTTGAATGCTTTGAGCTGAGCATCGAAACAAGACGATACTGAACATTATTAGTATCCTGATATTCATCAACAAGAATATATTTATAGAGATTCTGATAATGATTCAAAACCTGTGGGTCTTCATCAAAAAGTTCAACTGTATAGTTAATAATATCATCAAAATCCATTGCATTTGATTTTCTGAGTCTTGTCTGATATTCATTATAAATTCTTGCTATTGTATGTAAGCGATAATCACCACCTGCATCAGAAAACATAATCGCAGGCGATTTCATCTTATCTTTATAAGAAGAAATAACAGCGATTACCGACTTTGGCGGAAACATTTTTTCTGAAACATTGAGATCCTTCATTACAGCTTTAATAACTCTCAGAGAATCATCAGAATCATAAATCGTAAATTTAGAATCAAAATCTCCGCCAAGATGTCCTTCGATCTCTCTTCTGAGTATTCTTACGCAAGCAGAATGGAATGTTGCGGCGCAAATACCCTGAGCATTCTGACCTAGCATTTTATCAAGTCTCTCACGTAATTCAGCTGCAGTTTTGTTTGTAAAAGTAATTGCCAGAATATTCCACGGACTTACGCAGTTGGTAGCAACTATCTGACGAAGTCTGTCATTGTCATCTGCTTGACCTTCTGCATAAGCTTCAAGAAAATCAAGTTCTGACGGACCTATCCCCGCAAACTCATTCTTATCATAATATGCATTACCAAAATAAATCATGTTGGCAATACGATTTATAAGTACAGTAGTTTTTCCACTACCCGCACCCGCTAAAATCAGAAGCGGACCTTTTACGGTGAAAACAGCCTTTTTCTGTTCATCATTCAAATGTGAAAAGAATTTTTCAAGAGCTTTTTGTTTTAAAGTCTGATAATTTCTGTTTTCTGACATCCAAATTCTCCTATCAAAATAATCTTTTTATATTATAACATATTTTCTGCACTTAATAAAGTACAATAAGAAAATTTAAAAAAGCGACAGATAACTGTCGCTCTTTAATTATTCCAGTATTTCCTCAATTGGTGAGTTTTTTAGAGTCTGCTGCATTATTTCCATATCCTCTTCAGATAAATACTCGCTAGGTCTAGGCGGACGCTCATACATATGCATAACATCCCCTCGGTAATCATCGGTAACAGTAGACATATTCTTCGATTTTAGCTTTCCGTTGATATAGTTTTTGAATAGGTTGTAAATAACCGCAAATGTAGGAACGCCAAGAAGCATACCTATAAATCCGAACAATCCACCACCCAGGAGAATTGAGAATAAAACCCAGAACGCAGGAAGACCTGTTGAGTCACCAAGAATTGTAGGGCCGATAATGTTACCGTCAAGCTGCTGTAACAAGAATATAAATATAACAAACAGAATAACCTTTTTAGGCTCACTGAGCATTACCAGGAATGCACATGGGATAGCACCTATAAACGGACCAAAGAAAGGGATAACGTTTGTTACACCAATAACAACCGAGATCATTACCTTGTATGGCATATTCATTATTGTTACGCCAATAAAGCACAGCAAGCCGATAATGATAGAATCGATTACCTTACCTGTAATAAAGCCTGAAAAAATCTTATTTGAATCATTGCTGATTCTGAAAAGCTTTTCGCATTTTTGTCTTGGCATAATTGCCATTAGAGATTTTTTAAGCTGAGCCTGCATTTTTTCTTTACTGAGTAAAAGATAAATAGCAACAATCAGACCTAAGAAGAAATTCTTGATATATGAAAAAGCACCTGTTACACCAACCCATACACCATCAAGAATATTCATAAGCAACGGCTGAATATCGTCGGAGAACGAATCAATATACTTGGAAATATCATTTATTTCACGCTTAACAACGTCAAGAACTTTAGGATAATCCTCTAAAATATTGGTTGCCCATTTCTGAAGTCTCGTCAATGCACCAGGTATACTGTCAATAATGTTTGCAAGGCTTCGTACAACCTCAGGCGCTACTACTGCAATCAATCCAAATACTACTGATAAGAACAAAACAAATGTCAGAACAAGAGAAATAACCCTAACAAGCTTTGCTCTGTTCTTTTTCTTACAGAAAATTTTCTTAAGATACTTTTCGATATACAGCATCAGAGGATTGAGCGCATAAGCCAGAACAAATCCTACGATCATCGGCATAGCCGCCGACGCCAGAAAGCTTAGTATTTTTAACAGGCCATCAAACTTAAACAAACAGATAACAAGCAATATGCTGATTGCAACTACAAGCAGCACATACATTGCTATTGTATTATATTTCTTGTTTGAATAAAGTTTCATCGTATTTTCCTGCTTTCTATATCATTTTTGCGAGAATTTTTCCCCTTAGTTTATGTAATTGTTTCATAGTGTCTTCATCATTACACTTTGACATTGCTTCTTTTAAAAGCTGCATTGCCTTGGTCGTATCACCTGACGCTAAGTAAAGAGAAGATAAAGTATGCAACAAGCCTACAGAATAAATATTTGTGTTTATAAATTCATCTATATATTTTTTGCCATCTTCATAATTTGCAAAAGCGCAGACAGTATCATTCTCTAAAAGATTTAGATGGATGATATTATTGTAATAAAGCATTTTAAACTTCTTACCCAGAGGATAGAAATTATTGAAATCCTTATTGTTTTTCATTGGATTTGCTTTTCTTAACGCCTCATACGCTTTATCTATTTGCCCTTTTTCAGAATAAAGATTGCACAGATTTATTGAAAGCTTAGATTTATATACACTATCAATCGACTTTTCTATTTCACTTAACGCATAATTTTCATAAACAAAATCGCCCTTGTCTGCCCACAGCTGCATCGCTTCGGTATATCTTTTATTCTGATGTCTGTAACAGACAAAGAAGAAAACGCCGCCAACCATAAGCATTACCAACGCTACAATTACCGTCGGAACATGAAAAAAGGTAATATTGATTATACAAAATATCAAAGCTGTTATGATAAACCCTGAGGAAATTGCAATAAGACTGAGCGAAAGCCCCATAAGAGCATTTTCCTTTCTATTTGATAAGTAATTCAAAATCCTTATTCTGCCTGTATGTCATAGGCATTGATTCAAGTAAAGAAACGGTATTATCAACAGCAAGCTTCAGATTCTGCTTTTTATATATCAGTAAAAGGTATAAAAGGCTCTGAGTCTGCTCCCATGAATACTTTTTGGAATCCATAACTGCAAGGTCTATATAATTTACAGCATCTGATAAATTACCGTCTGCATATTCAAACACACCAAGTGCTAAATTTAAAAAAGCACTACCATTCTTTTTTGAAAACTTTGAAATAAATTTCGAGTTCTTCTCAATTAAATTCTGAGCTTTTTGGCTCTCGTTATTCAGAAGGCAATTATAAATACTGAGCGCTAAAAGATTTGTACCGATCTTATTGTCAGCACAAATAGGATGGATAGCGTTAATTACCTCAAAGGATTTTTCATAACGTTCACCCTCGCTGAGCTCCCTTGCATATTCATAATTGAGCTTGAGCTTGTTCTTGTAGTTCTTCTCCTTTTCAATCAGCTGTTCAAAAAGAATATAATACTTATCAGTATATCCCTCTTCCTCGCTGATAGCCAGAACCCGACTGAGTTTAATGAGATATCTGAGCTTTTTTATAGCAAAAATCAGAACTGACATCACTATAAATACTGATGCCATTATCACAAATCTGATTATATATTCCTTTACATCTATTCTGCCATTATTTGAAATCCATGTAATAAAAACATATACAGTACCTGCAAACATACCTATCAGTAAGACAAGCAGAATATCTTTAAAAATATCAAAAGCTTTGTTTATTTTAATTGAAGTTTTTTTAGTCATAATACACCTCATTACATATTGTTTATTATAACACACAGAGCAAGATTTGTAAACATTAAATTTAGTTTTTATTCACTAAAAACAATGTTTATACGGCAAAGTTTCAGTAAAAAAGCACCTTTGAATCAACAAAGGTGCTTTTAACTATTTTACAGACGCTACAAGACTATTACCATCATAATCAATCAGTATTTTACTGTCAGGAGCAATATCTGTTGCAATTATCATTCTTGCAACAAGTGTTTCAACCTTAGACTGAATAAATCTCTTTAAAGGTCTTGCACCGAAGGTTGGATTATATCCTGTATCGATTATATAATCCTTTGCCTTTTCTGTGAGTTCTAAATCAAGCTGACGCTGTGAAAGGCGCTGCTTTAAATCACTTAGCATCAGGTCACAGATTGAGCGGATTTGTTCCTTAGCCAGAGGCTTATAGTAAACAATTTCATCAAGACGGTTCAAAAACTCAGGTCTGAAATGCATTTTTAACAGCTCATCAACATGCGCTCTTGCTTCATCTGATATTTCATTATCCTCTGTAATGCCTTCAAGAATAAAATTAGAACCAAGATTTGATGTCAGAATAATTATTGTGTTCTTGAAATCTACCGTTCTGCCCTGAGAATCGGTAATTCTACCATCGTCAAGAACCTGAAGCAAAACATTGAATACATCTGAATGCGCCTTTTCTATTTCATCGAATAAGACTACCGAATAAGGCTTTCTTCTGACAGCTTCAGTGAGCTGACCGCCTTCTTCATAGCCAACATAGCCCGGAGGCGCTCCGATAAGCCTTGATACGCTGAATTTCTCCATATATTCAGACATATCTATTCTGACAATATTCTTCTCATCATCAAATAAGGCCTGCGCTAAAGCTTTTGCAAGTTCGGTTTTACCTACACCCGTAGGACCTAAGAACAAGAACGAACCAACCGGTCTGTCAGGGTCAGCAATACCTGCTCGGGAACGGATAATGGCTTCACTAACCTTTGTTACTGCTTCATCCTGACCAATAACACGGTTATGGAGAATGCCTTCCAAATTCAGAAGCTTTTCCCTTTCACCCTCCATAAGCTTTGATACAGGAATACCTGTCCAACGGCAGATAATTTTAGCGATTTCTTCTTCTGTTACTTTATCTCTGAGAAGAGTTGAATTATTCTTTGATTCTTCAGCATTTTCCTCTTGCTCTTCAATCTTTTTGAGAAGCTCAGGCAGCTTACCGTACTTAAGCTCTGCAGCCTTATTAAGATCATATTCTCTTTCAGCCTTTTCAATCTGAGCATTTAAATCTTCAAGCTGTTTTCTAAGATCCTGAACAGCACCGATCGAGTTCTTCTCATTTTCCCATTTAGCTTTAAGGCTATTAAATCTTTCACGCATTTCAGAAAGTTCTTTCTGAACCTCTTCAAGATGCTCAAGTGAAAGCTTATCAGTTTCTTTTTTGAGTGCCGCTTCCTCAATCTCATGCTGAATGATTTTTCTTGAAATTTCATCAAGCTCTGTAGGCATAGAGTTGAGCTCTGTTTTAATAAGCGCACACGCCTCGTCAACAAGGTCTATTGCCTTATCAGGTAAGAATCTGTCTGTTATATATCTGTTTGACAAGGTAGCAGCCGCAATAAGCGCCTGGTCATGAATTTTAACACCGTGATAAACCTCATAACGTTCCTTCAAGCCTCTGAGAATTGAAATAGTATCCTCAACATTTGGTTCTGAAACAAGTACCGGCTGAAAACGTCTTTCAAGAGCGGCATCCTTTTCGATATACTGTCGATACTCATTAAGAGTTGTTGCACCGATACAATGCAGTTCACCTCTTGCAAGCATTGGCTTTAAAAGGTTACCTGCGTCCATTGCACCGTTTGTCTTACCAGCACCAACAATTGTATGAAGCTCATCTATAAACAGAATTATCTGACCATCAGATTTTTTGATTTCAGCAAGAACAGCCTTTAGACGTTCTTCAAATTCGCCCTGATACTTAGCCCCAGCAATAAGACTACCCATATCAAGTGAGAAAAGCTTTCTGTCTTTTAAGTTATCAGGTACATCGCCTCTTACAATTCTGATTGCAAGACCTTCAGCAATAGCGGTTTTACCTACACCTGGCTCACCTATTAAAACAGGATTATTCTTTGTTTTTCTGGAAAGTATTCTTATAACATTTCTGATTTCGCTGTCTCTGCCGATAACCGGGTCAATCTTATTCTGACGGGCAAGCTCAACTAAATCAGACCCGTATTTTTTCAAAACATCATAGGTGCTTTCAGGGCTGTCGGTAGTAACCTTTGTATTTCCTCTCACCTGTGATAAAACCTTTAAGAATTCATTTTTATCAATATTAAAGCTTTTGAAAATTTCGGCAGTTTCCTTACATTCAAACAAGGATATGATAATATGCTCAACCGAAACATATTCATCGCCCATTTTCGACGCTAAGTTTTCAGCGAAAGAAAACGCCCTGTCAACGTCAGCACTGACATAAACTTTGTCAGTAACTGTTCCGTTTACATAAACCTTAGGTAATGCATTGATTTTTGTCTGACACATTGAAATCATAGCATTTATATCAGCATTCATCTTTTTAAAAAGCTCAGCGCCAATTCCATCCTGCTGCTGCAAGATAGCAAGCAAGAGATGAACAGCTTCGATCTGCTGATTTCCCGCCTGAGAAGCAATACTCTGAGCAGAAGTTATTGCTTCGATTGATTTTCTTGTTAACTTTTGTGTGTTCATAATATTTCTCCTCTCATTTACTTTTGTTCTTTAATTTTAAATTATATAATAAGCCTTTTTAATAAACTCTGTATACTCGCTTTCGGCAATTACAGCAGCCCTTCTGAAATCATCTGAAAAATCAAACCAGCTTTTCATTATTCTGTCAAAGCCCTTGATATACTCTGCTATTGCATTAGCTGTATCATCAGCGTTGCATACTGATTTTGCCAGAACCTTTGTTCCCTGCTTTTTCTTTGGAATCATTAAATCACGTGTAAATTTAGTATCATCCTTCTGATAAGTTATAGGATGATCGATAATGGGACTAAGATACTTTTCTTCTAAAAGTGCCCATAGTCTGAAAAAGCAATCAAGTCGCTCTAAAAGTGGCGCATTTCGAGTTCTGAGCTGAATTCTAAGTTTACCTATATTGCCTTCATTTTCATATCTGAAAAGCTCAACGTGATATTTAATTGTAGGGTTATACTTGAAATTCATTATAGAGGTTACTGCCATACTGTTTTCAGCAGGCGCTTGAAGGATTGAAAATGTTGACGCACTGAAAATATCATTTACAAGATTATATATATCAAGATATCTCTTTTCGGGAGTTACAACATTCAAAGAATCTGCAAGTATTTTGTTTATAAGAGCAGAACGGTTTAAATTACTCTTTTTTGCTACCTCATCAACTTTTGATACTACATTATCATCCAAAACAATACTATATACACTCTTACTCATTTTACCCCGCCTTTCTTGATTTTTATTATATCACCTTGTCAAACATTGTCAAGTTATTTATATACGTTTTAATACAACTTTGTATTTTTGCATAATTTCAGATTGTTTTTTGTATGCATTTTATATATAACTTTGCACTATTATTTATGTATATATATCATACATTTTTGATAAATTTCGTGTAAAATGGGAACGGGGCCACCATGCAGTATTCTGCAATGGTAGCCCCAATATCGAATTATGATACAATTATTATAATATATATCTTTCAAATTTCAAATAGCAAGTTTTCGACATTTTCTTTATCAAATTTTATTTATTTCCAGGCTTGAATATAATGCCCGCAAGCAGACCAAAAAGCAGTGCAGCAGTAATTCCTGCTGAAGAAGCTGTAAGACCGCCTGATATGACACCAATTAAGCCTTTTTCATCAATAGCAGTTTTCACACCTTCTGAAAGAAGATAACCAAATCCCGTCAATGGTACTGATGCCCCGGCACCTGCAAAATCAATAAGGTTTTCATACAATCCTATTGCACCAAGAAAAACGCCTGACACTACATAAGAAACTAATATCCTTGCAGGTGTTAGCTTTGTAAATTCTATCAGCACCTGTCCTACTGCACATAGTGTGCCACCTACTAAAAATGCTTTGAGATACTCCATTTTAGTCTCCTTTACTATCTGATATCCAGACAAGATGAGCAATCCCCGGTATACTTTCACCCTGCTGGTTTATTGTTGGCGATAATAAAGCGCCTGTTGCCATAAAAAGTATATTTTTAATCTCACCTTTTCTAAGCTTTGGCAGAAAATAACCGCACAGCATACTAGCCGCACATCCGCAGCCAGACCCACCAGCATGAACATCCTGATTTTCAAAATCAAAAATCATCATTCCGCAGTCCTTATGATTTTTTGATATATCGATATTATCACGCAAAAGCAGTTCATGTAACGCTTTACTACCGATTTTGCCCAAATCGCCTGTAACAATATAATCAAAGCTTTCAGGCTTTAAGCTTGTATCTGTAAAAAATTGTTTTAATGTTTCATACGCTGCAGGCGCCATAGCAGCGCCCATATTGTTTGCATCTGTAACGCCCATATCAACTATCCTGCCTATTGTGACAGCACGGACATACGGCGGCATATCACAATCAGAAACGATCACTGCACCCGATGCAGTTGCTGTCCACTGGGATGTTGGCGTTCTCTGACCGCCATAATCGAGCGGATATCTGTACTGCCTTTCAGCTGTGCGGAAATGTGATGAGGTTGTAGCAACTACATTTTTACCGATTTTATTGTCAACCATAATAGATGATAACAGCAATCCCTCAGCCATTGTTGAACAAGCACCATATATTCCCAAAAAAGGAATGTCAAGGCTTCTGATACCGAATGTTGTACCGACGCATTGATTCAAAAGGTCACCGCCAAACATAAAGTCAATATTTTGTGCTTTCATATTGCATTTTTTCAGAGCTATTTCTATTGTCTGCTTTTGCATCTGACTTTCGCCTTTTTCAAATGTATCCTGAGAAAAGTAAGGATCCTGACACAGTTTATCAAAATATTCACTCATAGGACCCTGGCTTTCCTTTTCACCACCTATACAGGCAAAAGATTTAATTGATGGAGGCATAGTCATTTTAAATGTGCATTGTGAAATTCTATCTGACATAATCTATCACCTTAATTAAATTTTTCACCATTTATTATTCCACCGTAAATCTTTTTATTCAGAATTTACTTGTAAGATTATCAAAAATATGATAGAATATATCAGGATAAGGAGAATGCATTATGAAATATAAAAAATTAATGTCATTGGCTTTTTCGCTGATACTTTCACTTAGTCTTTGCTCATGTAAGAATGAAGAGGTTTTGTCGTCTGATACAGATGTCAATCTGTCGCGATATGAGAACACTTCGTCGCAGAGTATTACTGATGATATTGACAGTAATATTACATCTGATACTACAACCGAGATGACTACAACCACTACAACAACTGAGAGTATTACAGAAGAGCCATTACCTATTACTCAGACCGCCATGTCATTAGTTGAGCTAATAAACTCCGATAATGTTTATTTTAAAACAAAGGTTCATGACATGGAGATCGAATATGAAATAATCTACTGCAGAGTCAAGGATAACGCATACATTTATAATACACTACAGAGCACCGAAATCATTATAGATGGCAACAACGTTTATCAGACTCATCCTGAGCATAAGATTTACGCTCTTGTCAGCGATAGTAAGGGTAATGAGTATATTTCTCAGGAAATATTCGGCTATAAAAGCTTTGGTTATGAGTTTGTAGAAAGCTCTACATATCTTTCAGGCGGTCAGAAGATCTCAAGAGAAAAATATGTTGTTGATTATTATGGTACTGACCTTTATTCTGAATGGTTTTTTGATGATAGTAACAACCTTATCAGAATTGAAGATGATAATCTTATGACAAACGGCAAGACTACTTTTGATGAGATAGTCTTGGAGCTTGGCGAATATCATACAGATTATTTTAATTGTATAGATGATTATACCGAGGTTGATGTAGCAACACTGAGTGACTCATTTAGCATTATGGAATAAACCTTTTTAAAGGATTATAAAAAATAATATATACGGAGGTAATTACAATGGTAGTTATTGAAATGGAAAACGGTAAGAAGATCAAGCTTGAGCTTTATACTGATGTTGCACCTATCACAGTTGCAAACTTTGAAAAGCTTGTAAAGAGCGGTTTTTACGATGGTCTTATCTTCCACAGAGTTATTGAAGGCTTTATGATTCAGGGCGGTGACCCTCAGGGCACAGGCATGGGCGGCGCTGATGAAAAGATCAAGGGCGAGTTTGCTGCAAACGGCGTTAAGAATGATCTTAAGCACACAAGAGGCGTTATCTCAATGGCAAGAAGCCAGTTTATGGATTCAGCTTCATCACAGTTCTTTATCATGCATAAGGATGCTCCTCACCTCGATGGTCAGTATGCAGCATTCGGTAAGGTTGTAGAGGGTATCGAAGTTGTAGATGAAATTGCTTCAGTTGACGTAAACTACAACGACAAGCCGCTTACACCACAGGTTATGAAAAAGGTTACTATTGAATAGTAAAACAAAAAGCTATGCACATTGTGCATAGCTTTTTTATTATATTACCTTTTCATCATAGAGATAAAGAATATACCCATAGTTTTCGTTTACCGGGAAATTATCTATGTTTGATTTATATGTGTGAAGCGTAAAATAATAATGCTCATTTTCTCCATCAAAATATGTTTCAAATGCTACAGTAATTCCTGCATTACAAAGCCTTTCAATTTCGTCCTTAAAGTACACATCATCACCAACAAGCAGATTACCGTCACTATATATCTCAACAAACACTCTAAAGAGTACATTATCGCCGTATTCCTCTATTGCTTTTTCTAATGCATAGGACTTAATGAGCTGATTATTATGAGGTGTTGTCTGGATTTTTTCATCTGCCTCGTAATCTGAAATCATTGTTATAGGATTGTATTCAGTGGCATTATCTGTAGGATAAAACGGCGGATTTACTATCGGCGTTTGTTGCTCGGAGTTGCCGTTATTGCTCGGTGATTCGTAATAATCATTTGTTATCTCTAAATCGTCAATTGAAAAATCTTCAGGAACTGTTGTTGTAACGCTTTCTGTAATACTCTCTGTTACTCTGAGTTCACTATCGGTTTTTAAATTCAGCTTATCGTTGATAAATAAAATTCCGAAAACCAGTGCCAGTCCCATACATAAGCAGGCTGAAGTTGCTTTAATCATCTTTATGCTTTTTGCTCTTCTAATCTCATATTCATTTTTGCGCTCAATTACACGCTCAAATACTTCATTATGGTCTTTCATAGGTTTATATCCTCCTCTTTCAGTATTTCTCTAAGGCTTTCTCTTGCCCTTGAAAGTAAATGCTCTACACTATTTTGTGATTTTTTCATTACAACAGCTATTTCTTTAGCGCTCATATCCTCAAAATACTTAAGCCAGATTGCCTGACGATATTCAAGCTTAAGGCTTTTTAGCGCTTTATTTATGATTATTTTTCTCTCTTCAATCAAATAAGCGTCTTCAATCAATTCATCAGATGAAATGTCTGTTATCTCTTCAATCTGCGAATACTGCGCTTTAGATAATGATTTCAGATAATCAAGCGCTATATTTCTTGCAATTGAGTAAAGCCAGGTTTTAAAGCTTGATTTACCCTTGAATTTTGGTTTTTTAGTTACCAGCTTTACAAATGTATCCTCAGCAAGATTTTCGGCAACATCAGGATTTTTGACATAAGTATTTATATACAGCACCAGCATATCGTAATAATCGTCAACAATCACTCTGAAGCTTTCATTGTCACCCTCTAAAAAACGGCGGTAGCTACTTTCACCGTTTGTCATAACGTTGCCTCCTTTCTTTTGGTTTACATTTATTAGACTATAATTTTTGATTTTTTCTGCCGCATAAAAGAAAAATCCACCGAGGTGGTGGATTTTTTAATCAAAGCATTTTGCTTTTTCAAACTTAATACACTTTGTAAAAGGATTATATTCAACATCTGTTATATCCTCGCCAATCAGCAGATACTCAGACTGATAGAAAAGCGGAATATAGTAGTTTTTATCTATCATATATTTTTCAGCCTGTGAATAATATGACGCACATTTACTCAACGAGTATTCAAGCTTTGCAGCAGTAATTATCTGATTTAGCTCTGCTATCTGATATCGATATAATCCGCCATATACATAATTATCAAAAAATCTCTGAGGAAGGTTTTCATCAGCGGTATTATAGCTTAGCGCTACTACAAACTTACCCTCGCTTATTCTCTTTTCATATTCATCATCAGGCAAAACCTCTACACCGCAGTAAAACTGCAATCCTGTCTGCCATTGAGAAACCACATCGTTTAAGATATCAAAGTGTTCAAAGCTCTGAGGAACAAGGATATTTGTACCGTCAAGTGAGCTTCTTTCTTTGAGTGTCAGATTACTCTGCCATAAAAGCTGAGCGAGCGATAGATTATATTCTTCAGCCGAAGGCTGTGCATAAAGCTCTCTGAAGCTTTTGTTTAGTATTGAAACCTCTGACGGGATAAGACCTGTAGCCTTTTTCAGCGACCTTGGCAGGTCTTCAAATACAGACATATCAAGGCTCATAGCAAGCGCCTGACGCACCTCGTCATACTGCATACATTCATTTTCAAGATTGAAAACCAAGCCTACTGACATCGTCTGATAGCTTTTGTATGCAAATTCGTTTAAATAATCTTCATCTGAGCCTATATAGTCAACTACATCAGTTTCGCCCTCTGTAAAATCATAAAGCTTCTTTTCAGGATTGTTTCTCTGAATAAAATAGTTTATTGCATACGGATAAACTATATTTGCATCATTATAGCTTGTATTTCTTCTCAAAATAAGGTAGTTATCCTTACCGTAAGGGTCATACAGCCAGCTAGTAATGTAAAACGGACCGTTTGAAGCTACAGCATTTGTATTAAGACCATATTTGCCTTTTGTAAAGTAGAAAAATTCTTCATTACAAGGAAATGACGGCGGAGTTGTAAGCAGATATAAAAAATCTGAATTTGCAGAAGAAAGCTCAATTCTAAGCTCATAGTCAGACAACGCTTCAACACCAAGAGTATCAAGAGGCGCACCCATTGTATTTATAGCCTGAGCGTTTTTAATACAATAAAATTTTTTGGCGTGTGGCGAACCCGTATTTGGCGACAAAAGACGCTTAAAGCCGTATACAAAATCGTGAGCTGTCATTTCAGCCTCAAACTCTGCATTTGTCTGCCACTTGATCCCCTCTTTAATTTTAAAATTATATATAAGACCATCAGCAGAAACAGTATAGCTTTCGCACGCATCGCACTCAATACCGCCCGTCTGCGTTTGTCTTAAAAGACCTGTATATATATTACTTATAACATTCAAAGACGATAAATCTTCAGCCATCTGAGGATCCAGATTCTGAGGATCGGATAAGAGCGTATACCTGAAAGTATGGCCGCTACCATCTTCGTCTGAGCAGGCAGTCAGCAAACAAGAGGCTATCATAAAGACAGCCAGCAAAATCGCTGTAAATTTGCCCTTCAATTATCTCACTTCTTTCAATTAAGTTCTGCCACAGCAGAGTCAATAAGAGCCTGAGCATTTTCAAGCATAAGCTCAGTAATATTATCTCCGCCCATAATTCTGGCTATTTCATATTTTCTCTCATTGTCAGCCAGAGATTTTACAGTAGTAACTGTATGTTCCAAATTCTGATTTTTCTCTATTAAAAGATGATTATCGCCATACACAGCAAGCTGAGCCAGATGAGTTACGCACAGCACCTGACGATAGGCTGAAATCTCACCGAGCTTTCTGCCTATCTTCTGAGCAGCTCTGCCTGAAACACCCGTATCAATTTCATCAAAGATGAGAGTTGGCACATTATCCTTATCTGCAATTACGCATTTTAAGGCAAGCATAATTCTTGAAAGCTCACCGCCTGACGCAATTTTAGCAATAGGCTTTGGCGGCTCACCTCGGTTTGCAGAAATCAGAAGCTCAAGCTTATCCATACCGTTTGCTGCAAGCTTTCCCTTCTGATGATCGTAAGAAAGCGTAACACCAGGCATATCCAAAAATCTCAGCTGTTCTTCAACCTCGCTAACAAAGCGCTTTACGCCCTCTTCTCTGAAGGTGTAAAGTGTTTTAGCTTTAAGGGTTACAAGAGCAAGTAAATCCTTTTTCTTCTCTTCTAAGCGCTCAAGCTCTTCATCTGAAGAATTGAGCATTTCAAATTCAGCCAGAGATTTTTCATAAAGCTCCTTGACATCAGACATCAATGGACCATATTTTCTTTTAATCTTTATAAAAGCATCTCTTCTGTCTTTTACATAATCATATCTTTGTGGATCAAATTCAAGCTTACCAAGTAAAGTTGAAAGCTCAGCTGAAATATCGGATACTTCGATATATGAGCTTTTAAGGCGTTTAGAAATCACTTCCAAATCACCATAGCCCTCGATTGATATTTCATCATCTGCATTCTTCATAAGCTCAAGAGCACCAGTAATTTCATCGTTGCCGCTAAGTAAGGCTTCAGCGTTTGCAACAGCACCTGCTATGACTGATGCATTCTGCATAAGCTTGTATTCTTCCTCAATCTGCTCATCTTCATTATCACCTATATCAAGCTCTGATATTTCCTTGATAATTTCAGAAAGCTCTGCCATTCTGTAAGCCTTCTGTTTTTCATCTGATACCATTTTGTTGATAATACGGGCAGTTTCCTGAAGCTCCTTGAAGCTCTTG
>CALBJC010000065.1 GCA_937892655.1 uncultured Clostridia bacterium
ACATCAAAGTTACCGTTATTTTCATCATATACCTTGAGGGCTGCTTCACCGCAGTTTACATCAATTACATCATAGCCGCCGCGCTTTAAATTGATAACTATAAACTCGCGGATCGAATCTTCATCTTCACATACAAGTATTCTTTTCATTTGATTTTCCTCCTACATTACAAGATATAAAAATTATTTTCAATTTCATCAAAGGTAGGTATAAGCGGCTCTCTGCGGTCAACTGAAAGCTTCAGAAGATAGTCGGTCTGACCCTTTTCGCCCAAAATCTCAAAACCGTCATGAATATACTCGGCTGTCTGGGTTTTTGAAACGAAAACTATTCTCATAATCTCTGTCATATTATCTTTTATCTGACCTTCATATTTATAGAATACAAATTCATCATTAGCCGAATTATACGTTATTGTGACCTCATCTTTCCAACGCGACGGGAATGTAAGATGAAAGCTGCCCTTATTTGAGCAGTAGCCCGCATATTTTTCAACAAGACCGATATTCGGCTTGAAGCTGCACCAGGTTGTAAAATACAGAGGGTTTTCCGACTCTTCATAACCGGGAAGAACCTTCATTATTGGTATCTCGGGAATTGTATCCTCATCAATATCAGCACAATTATAGCCGATAATTCTGCCAGTTTTTGCAAACAGATCACCGCCCACAATACCAGCCATAGGATTTACTAAAGCACCGTTTATGTAATAAATAATTTCAGTTGCCTGCTGCGCATTACTTGTAGTTGATTCAACATACAAAGCAGGTATATCCTCGGAAATAAAGCCTTTTGTATATCCTGTGTATGAAACGCTGTCATATGCCATTGGAGTAACTGATGTATGAGTGAGATTCTTTTCACCAAATTCATACAGGCAAGCCTCATAACCATCTGACTCAGCGCTTTTTCTTATTGCGATCAGATCTTCATATCCGCTGTTATCAATATCGATAGTTTCCATTACCGAATAATGGTCACTGGCTACCAAAAACAGACCACCATTTCTGACTATATAAACGTGGAGTATCTTCTCGTCAATGTTAAGCGATGAATAGCCTACCGTTATAAAGATACTGCCTTGTTCAGACTCGGTTACGGTTACCTTTTCAACGTCAGTTCCACCGCCAGCTATATCATGTCTTGCGCTCCACATACCCTGAGAGCTTTCATCCAGAAGGGTAGCCCTCACGACCGAATCATTAGAGGCTGACTGCATCTGATACAGAACAAGAGCTTCTGAATCACCGTTACCATCAAAATCTGAAATAATAAATGCCGAACGATAATCACCTGTCTTAGGATACTTCAGATTAATGTTCTTACCTGTCGATTCAAGCAAAGCCTCATAAATCTGAGTCTGCTCAATGGTAAAACGAGGCGATTGAGCTAAATTTTCAAAATCGATCGATACAACTGAACAGCCGCACAGCGATAATGCCAGCAGAAAACAAAGCAAAATACAAAAGCGTTTTTTCACTCAATTACCTCCTTTTTCAAAAAGATATACCTATACAAATTAATTATATCACAAACTATGAAAAAATTAAAGAGTTTTTTTAATTTTTATATCAAAAAAAGCACAGCTTTTTTGCTGTGCTTTCAACTAGATTTTTGTTATTGTTGTGCCATCGTTATCAATACCCAGCTCCATAACCTGCCATCCATTCAGGCCGCTGTTATCGAGAGAGAATTTCATTTTACCTGCAAAATACTTGTTATCGCTATCGATTATGCACATTATTGTTGGCCCTGCACCGCTTATGTAGGCGGCATACGCTCCATGAGAATATGCAAAATCAAATACATCCTGACCATTCGAGATAAGCGGCAATCTGTATGGCTGATGAAGTCTGTCATCAACTGCGGTTTTTAAGTTTTCATACTTACCGGTTAAAAGCGAAGCTGAAAAGAGCGCTGCTCGGGATAGGTTGAATACTGCATCCTTATGAGAAATTGTTTTTGGCAGTATTCCTCTGACCTCATCGGTTTTCATTTCAAAATCAGGTATTACTGCTACAAACTTCAATGAAGTAAAAACCTCCTGCTTTACCCAGTGAACACGTTTTCCGTCAAAAACTGCAGTTACGATACCGCCTAAAAGAGCAGGCGCTGTGTTATCAGGATGCCCTTCAATCTGTGCGGCAAGGTCTACGATATCATCATCGCCAAGAGGCTTACCCAGAAGCTCGTTTGCACCAACAAGGCCTGCTACGATGCAAGCCGATGATGAGCCAAGCCCTCTTGTCATAGGGATATTGTTTGTCTGCTCTAAATACAGACCATCAAGCCTTTTACCGCATACATTATATAAATCTTTCGCTGATTTATATATAAGATTTCTTTCATCACGCGGAATATCAAGACCATCTGCTGATGAAATCTCAATATGGTCAGATTCTGCTATATTTACAAAGTTGTGAAAAGTAAGCGCTAAACCGAGCGCGTCAAAGCCTGCACCTAAGTTTGCGCTTGTTGCAGGAATTTTAATTCTAAACATTATATCACCTTAAAAAATCAGCGGCAATAAATGCCGCTGAAAAGTTTTTATAAAATTATAAAAGTCTGATTTTGCTTGAAACTGTACAGATAGATCAAATAGCTTCAATCTTCTTGTCAATTTCTGATTCAGGCATCGTTGTTGTGATAAACGCAAGCTCTGTCTGCGGTCTGCCGTTTCTTTCAATGTAAAGCGGCTTTGAGAAGATTTCAGAAATTTCAGCCTTGTGGTTTTCTACATCTTCACCTGTTACTCTGATATACATTGATGTTTCAGCCTGCTTGTATGGCATAATGAAGTTTGCATCATTACTATCTGCCCATGTCTGTGAAACTGATGTCTTATCAGCCTTTGCGCAGTCGATGATATCGCCTACAACAGCGCTGGCTGTTGGCATCTTACCTGCACCTCTGCCGTAGAACATTACATCGCCTACGCCATCGCCTGTTACAAAGATTGCATTGAATACATCTTCAACTGACGCTAAGAGGTTTGATTTTTCTACAAGTCTTGGTGAAACCATAACTACAAGACGCTCATTTTCTTCCTTTGCAACGCCCACAAGCTTTATAGCGTAGCCAGCATTTTCAGCATAAGCTACATCGTCAGCTGTAATCTTTGAGATACCTGAGCAATGAACATATTCAGGATAGATATGCTTACCAAAAGCAAGTGAGCCTAAGATACAGATTTTTCTGCAGGCATCGTGACCTTCAACGTCAGCTGTAGGGTCCTGCTCAGCGTAGCCAAGCTCCTGAGCCATCTTAAGAGCATCTTCAACCATAGTAGCAACTGTTTCTGTAGCTACACCATTAACTACAACATCCAAATCAAACTTCTCAGTATTCTTTGTATTTGCACCGTAAGCAATAAGTTTTCCACCTACTGTAAGAGTACCGTTTACACTGCTGAAGTTGTATCTTGTGCCACCAATCTTAATGTTCTCGCCATTAGATGTATAAATCTTTCCACCTGTAACACCAAATGTAAGACCATCTTTAGAAATCATTTCTGTGCACTCGTTGGGAACAAGTGTGTGTGCTTTTTTTAGCTTATCATCGGAGATGGTATCACCGAT
>CALBJC010000066.1 GCA_937892655.1 uncultured Clostridia bacterium
CCCCGACTGTCAACCGATTGAGAAAAATTTAAAACTTTTTTGTGAATTATTATTATTTCGCATTGAAAAAGAAATAACAAAAAAATATGAAACTGTAAAAAGAGATGGCGGTTGGGGAAATGTATCCGCAAAAACATGTGGTAATATAGTTTCAAAGGCGATTGAAATTGCAAGAAAAACAAGGCGGATCGTAACTGAAAACATAGTTTTCGCCCTCGGTGTAAAAGCCCTGTTTCTGATTATGGGTGCATTCGGAATTGCCACAATGTTTGAAGCGGTATTTGCCGATGTGGGTGTTGCGCTTATCGCAGTATTCAACGCTATGAGAATTATGAAAGTAAAATAAGCAAAAGGCGTCAGTATTGACGCCTTTTGTTTTTATAAATTAATCTTGAAAGCTTGCACTGCTTTATATTTTATTATTGAAATTTACAGCAGTTTATTGTAAAATTAAAGCATAGTATGAGAGGAGGAAAAACTTATGAGTGGTGACGCAAATAAGATTACAAGAGAATATTTTGAAAGTGTTCTGCTTGAGGCAAGATACCTCGACAGCGACCTGCCAGACCTTAGCTTTGAGCTTTTCGGTGAAAAATTCAAAACGCCTGTAATGACAGCGGCATTGTCGCATCTGCATAACATCTGCGATAACGCTATGACGGAGATTGCAAAGGGTGCTCTGGATGCAGGTGCTGTTCATTGGGTAGGTATGGGCGAGCCTGAAGAAATGGAGGATATTTTTGCAACTGGTGCAAAAACTATCAGAATCATCAAGCCTCATGCTGATAATAAGGATGTTTTGTGGCGCATTGAGCATGCTCAGGATAATGGTGCATTTGCAGTAGGTGTTGACATTGACCATGCTATTGCGTGGAATGGTGAGTATGATAATGTGCTGAATCTCCCTATGCGTCCAAAAACTACTGAGGATATAAAAACCTTTGTAAAAGCCTCAAAGGTGCCATTTATTGTAAAGGGTGTACTGAGTGTTACCGATGCTTTAAAGTGTATTGAAGCGGGTGTTTCGGGTATCGTTGTATCTCATCATCACGGTATTTTGCAGTATGCTATCCCACCTTTGAAAATTCTCCCTGAAATTGTCAAGGCAGTAGACGGCAGAATGAAGATATTTATCGACTGCGGCTTTGAAAGCGGTATGGATATCTATAAGGCATTAGCTCTCGGTGCAGATGCAGTATGTGTCGGCAGAAATCTTATGGAGCCTTTAAAAGAAGGCAAAGCTGGCGTTACAAGAAGAATAAATGAGCTAAACCGCGAGCTTTCAACAGTGATGGCAAGAACAAATGTTAAAGACTTAAAATCATTTGACTCATCAGTTATTCACTATAAAAACTGGTAGAAAGGATAATTTATGCGACTTGGAATTGCATCTTCATTAAACCATACATCGCCTGAGCATTGGGCGCGTCAGTTATCTGAGCTTGGCTGTAAGTCAGCAGTTTTTCCGTTAAATTGCAACAGCGATAAAACCCTTATAAAAGAATACGCCTGCGCTGCAAAGGAAAATGATATAGTTATTGCAGAGGTAGGTATCTGGAATAATATGCTCGATAAAGATGCAGAGCAGAGAAAGAAAAATATTGACTATAATATCCGCCAGCTTATCCTTGCTGATGAAATAGGCGCTGTATGCGCTGTAAACATTGCAGGCACTCCATACGCCAAGCGTTGGGATGGCCCGCATAAGCTCAATTTCAGCGATGAGATTTTCGAGCTTACAGTAAATACAATAAAAGAAATCCTCACTCAGGCAAACCCACAAAAAACTCACTTTTCAATCGAATCAATGCCTTGGATGATTCCGTCAGGCCCTGAAGAATACCTAAAGCTTTTAAACGCTGTTGACCATAAGCAGTTTACTGCTCATCTTGATATTGTAAATATGATAACATCACCCAAGAGATATTTTTTCAATGATGAGTTTTTAAGAGAATGCTTTGAAACCTTAAAGGGCAGAATATGCTCTTGTCATTTAAAGGATATAAAGCTCTTAGATGGCTTTACATTCCAGTTAAAAGAATGTGCCTGCGGTGAGGGAGAGCTTGATATTGAGCTTTTTGCAAAGCTTTGTGATGAACAAAACCCCGATATGCCTCTGCTTATAGAGCATCTCACAACCGATGAGGAATACAAAGAAAGCCTTTTATACGTTCAGAAAAGGCTAGGCATCAAGTAAATAAAACACCGCTGTATTTTATTGATACAGCGGTGTTTTTTTACCTGATATTTTTTTGATTTCGTCCATTGTAGGCGGATTTAAAGGCAGCGGAAATCTTGAAACTGCAATTGCCGAGCAAGCGCTTGAAAACCTTACCGTTTCATCATCGCTCATACCATTGAGTAAGCTGTAAATACAGCCTGCTTTGAAGGTGTCGCCTGCGCCGAGGGTACTTTTAACCTCAACAGAAAAAGGCTTCATCTTTTTCATCGGCTGACCTTTTCTGCCATAAATCATATCCTTTTCGCCCTGAGTAATAATAACAAGGCCATCAGTATTATCTGTCAATAAGCTATAGATTTCTTCAATGCTCTTATTTTTATATTCATCACAGCCTGTGCATTCTTTTGAAACAACATTTATTGCGCAGTGCTTATGAAGATAGCTGTCGTGTCTGCAATCAATCGTTACATAAGGCTTTTTATATTTTACGCAAAGCTCTGCTGCTGCCTGAGTTTCTTCAAGAAAAAACGGGTCAATAGCCGCAACCTTGCAGTTTTTAACATCATCTTCCTTTGGCATATTCCAACGCTTTTTAGCGCCTTTTTCGTAAAGTGACTGAAATACGCCCATAGGTGAACGTGAAAGCCCTGATATTATAACATAATCCATAAGCCCCTCATAATCAGGGTCAAAGAAAAGTGAAGATAAATCAACGCTCTTATCCTTATAAAAATCCTTCAAAAGTGGCGAAACCTCAGTACCGATATGAGTACCGTCGATTTTTACCTCAACGCCAAGAGAAGCTAAAACTGTTGCCGCAGTACCTGTTTCACCGCCGGGTAAAAAGTATTTTGCTTTAATTTCTGAATACTCATCAGGCTTTATAAACTCGCCCTTCAATAAAAAAGAATGTGTTCCTAAAATCTGACCATGCATATATACATCAAAGCTCATTGTTAACCCTTCTTTCAATAAGATTCGTCTACATTATATCAGCAGTAAAGTAAGCTGTCAATACGAAAAAATAAAAGGCAACGCAGAGTAGAGCGTTGCCTTTTGAATTTTATATTAGAGGTTAAAATATCTGTCAAACTCAGCAGGGTGAGGGATCTTTGAAAGCTCAAAGCATTCCTTACGCTTGTTTGCGATAAAGTTCTTGATGAGGTGTTCTGGGAATACGCCGCCTGCTGTGAGGTAATCGTGGTCAGCCTCAAGAGCGTCGAGCGCTGCATCAAGAGTTGTAGGGAGTGAAGAAAGCTTAGCCTTTTCTTCATCCGAAAGCTTGTAAAGGTTGAAATCGTATGGGCCCCAGCCGTTAGCGTGTGGGTCAATCTTATTCTTAACGCCGTCAAGACCTGCCATTAAGATTGCAGCGTATGCAAGATATGGGTTACAAGTAGCGTCAGGGTTTCTGATTTCAAATCTTCTTAAATGTGGAGTCTTAGCATAAGCAGGGATTCTGATAACCGCACTTCTGTTTGATGTAGCATAGCCTACAGTAACAGGAGCTTCAAAGCCTGGAACAAGTCTCTTGAATGAGTTTGTACTTGGGTTTGTAATAGCGCAGAGTGAAGAAATATGCTTTAAAAGACCGCCCATAAAGTAGTGAGCAGTTTCGCTTAAGTGTGAATATCCGTTGTCATCTGAGAATACAGGCTCACCGTCCTTTAATAAAAGCATATGAACGTGCATACCGTTACCGGCTTCACCGTATACAGGCTTTGGCATAAATGTAGCAACCTTGCCATACTTAAGTGCAGTATTGTGAATGATGTACTTGATCATCATAGTAGCATCTGCCATTTTAGACATCTGACCGAGCATTGGCTCAATCTCAAACTGTCCACCTGCACCAACCTCTGGGTGATGGTACTTTATAGGAATTCCAGCCTTCTCCATCTCAAGACACATCTCTGAACGACACTCGTAAGAAGTATCAAATGGCTTAGCAACATGGTAGTTCTTCTGGTGAGCAACTACACAGCCCTTGCCCTCAGTGTCAGAATTCCAGTAAGCCTGTGAAGTATCAACATACATACCGATTCTATCTGGCTGAACTGACCAGCCTGCGTTGTCAAATAAATGGAACTCAAACTCAGGAAGAATGAGCATAGTATCTGCAATACCTGTATCCTTCATATACTGCTCAGCAGCAAGTACGATGTTACGTGGATACTGGTCTAAAGGTCTGTTGTTAGGGTAATCAATAACCATTGCATTACCTGTGATAGAAAGTGTTGGGATATCACAGTAAGGGTCGATGATTGCTGTATCCAAATCTGGGGCACCTGCACAGCTACATTCCAAAAGCTTGGTTGCACCTTCGCCATCCTTTGCTATCATTCTGCAAAGCTTACAGGTTATTGAAGCAAGTGCCTTCTTGAAGGTTTCGTAATCTTCGTTTTCACAGGTTATCATTTCGTTTCCTGCCATTCCGTTGGCAATAACTGAAACCATATCGTTTGTTGAAGTGTCTCCGTCAACGCTTATCATATTGAAGGAATCAAGAACGTCATCTGACAACGCTTTTCTCAGAAGTTCGCTGGAAATGTTTACGTCTGTTGTAACAAAAACAAGCATTGTTGCCATATTGGGATGAATCATACCAGAGCCTTTTGCAATTCCACCCATACGGCATTCTTTTCCGCCAATCTGGAAGGACACGGCACATTCTTTGAGAACTGTATCAGTTGTCATTATAGCCGTT
>CALBJC010000067.1 GCA_937892655.1 uncultured Clostridia bacterium
CCGTCAGACCCAAGTAATCCATCAGACCCAAGTGATCCGTCAGACCCAAGCGATCCATCAGATCCAAGTAATCCGTCTGATCCAAGCGATCCATCAGATCCAAGTAATCCGTCTGATCCAAGCAAACCGTCTGACCCTGATGATCCGATAATCATCACTCCATCAGACCCTGATAACCCTGACGAAATCATCATTACTCCAGGTAAGCCTAACGACCCTGATTCAGTTGACCCAGAGGACCCTGATGATATAATCATAAGTCCTGATAAGCCAAATGACCCTGATTCAGATAAGCCTTCAGGCGATGAACAAAACCCTGTAATGAGCGATTCAAACATTTCTGTAATGCTCTTTGTGATTATCGCAGCAGCAGTAGTGGCAATGGTAGCTGACAGAAAAAGAAGAGAAAACTAACAAAAAAGAGCACCTGATGCAAAAATCAGGTGCTCATATTTTTATTTGTACTGATTATAAAGCTCACAAAGCTCTTTGTCGCTTATAACTGTCTGTCTGCCATTTTCGTATTCTCTGTCAACCCATTCCTTGATTTTGAGTACAACCGCATCATTTTTTGAAACAGCGTTTTCCTTATCCAGACGATAATAGCTGTTAATCCAGCAGGCGATACCCGCAAGGCCTGATGTGTTTGAAACTGCAACAAGCGGTGGGCGGTTGAGTATCTTTTCGGTATCAAAGATGTTGTAAATCTCAGGGTCCTTCAAAAGCCCGTCAGCGTGAATACCCGCTCTTGTGAGGTTGAAATTCTTACCGCAGAATGGTGTCATAGGCGGAAGATCATAGCCTGTTTCGTTTACGATATAGTCAGCAATTTCGGTAATTACTGTTGTATCCATTCCGTTAAAGCTACCCTTTAATGAAGCGTATTCAAAAACCATAGCTTCAAGCGGAACATTACCTGTTCTTTCACCGATACCAAGCAGCGAACAGTTTACAGCGCCCGCACCGTAAAGCCAAGCGGCTGTAGCGTTTGAAACGCCCTTGTAAAAGTCGTTGTGACCGTGCCATTCTATCATATCACTCTCAACGCCTGAGTAATGCTGAATACCGTAAATGATACCAGGAACGCTTCTGGGGAGTGCAACCCCGGGGAATGGAACACCATACCCCATAGTATCACAGGCTCTTATTTTTATTGGAACACCGCTTTTTCTTGAAAGCTCCATAAGCGCTGAACAGAATGGTATTACAAAGCCGTAAAAATCTGCTCTTGTTATATCTTCAAGGTGGCATCTGGGCTTTAAGCCCGCCTCAATACAGTCAGAAACAATACCTAAATACTTGTCAAGCGCCTGCTTTCTTGTAAGCTTCATCTTGTTGAAAATATGGTAGTCAGAACAGCTTACCAAAACGCCCGTTTCCTTAACGCCGATGTTTTTAACAAGCTCAAAATCCTGCTTTGAGGCTCTTATCCATGTTGTGATTTCAGGAAATTCAAAACCAAGCGACATACATTTTTCAAGCGCTTCTCTGTCCTTTTTTGAGTATACAAAAAATTCTGTCTGTCTGATAATACCGTTTTTGCCACCAAGGCGGTGAAGCATTTTGAAAATTTCAACCATCTGTTCTTTTGTATAAGGCGCTCTTGACTGCTGACCGTCACGGAAGGTTGTATCTGTGATATAGATGTTTTCAGGCATATTCATAGGCACTCTGCGGTAGTTGAACGCAATTTTTGGCACCTCTGAGTATGGAAACATCTCTCTGAAAAGCTCAGGGGACTGAACATCCTGAAGCTGATAATCATAAGGGTCATGCTCTAAAAGGTTTGACTTTGAGCTGAGCTTTATCTCTGTCATAAAAATTCTCCTTTATAGTTTTTATAAAAATATATTGTTTTTATTATACGCATAAAGGAAAATAAAGTCAACGGAAAATGCAAGAATGAAAAATAAATCTTGCAAAACTATAGTTTTGTGTAGCGGAAATATACCTTTATTGTGCATAGTGCAACACAAAAATGAAATTTGGATATTTTAAAAATTTAAAAAGACCGATGCTTGCGCATCGGCCTTTTTGTATTTAGAATATCTTTACCTGGGCATTTTCTCTTACAAAAAGCGGAATAATTTCAAGTGGGGCAGGGGTGGAAATTGTCTTGCCACCTTCTAAAACCTCATTTGTATAAACGTTTATCCACTTGCCCTTTGGCAGATAAACCTCACGTTCTCTTACTCCTGCTTCAGTTACTGGCGCTACGAGAATATCTGAGCCGAACATATACTGGTCATATAAATCCCAGCATTTTTTGTCCTCAGGGAATTCATAGAACATCGTTCTCATAACAGGTGAACCGTCTGTATGCGCCTTTTCCATTAATGAGCGGATGTATGGACGCATATTTTCTCTTGCAAAAAGATACTTTGTCAAAATGTCATAAACCTTGTCGCCAAAGCTCCATACCTCGTTATCCTGACCTGATGAAAACAGCTTTGTGCCGTTTCTGAATTCTTCATCAAGTGGCTTGAAAGGTGGGCGCTCACCGTGCAGACGCATAACAGGGCAGAATGTACCCCACTCGAACCATCTGACGATCAGTTCTCTGAAGCCCTCATCATTGATATCGCCGCCCAAGAAGCCGCCGATGTCGGTTGTCCACCAAGGAATACCCGCAAGTCCCATCGAAAGACCTGCCTGAAGCTGTTCTCTGAGCGCTCTGAATGAAGAATGAACGTCGCCTGACCATACAAGCGCACCATACTTCTGAGAGCCTGCCCACGCACAACGAACAAGATTTAGTATTTTATCCATACCCTCTTTTTTCATGCCGTCATAAAAGCCCTTTGCATACATCTTAGGGTAAAGGTTTGAGGTCTGCAGAGCAGGGCCTGCGAAATATCTGTAAACATCAAAATCATAAGGGCCGTATTCAGGCTCAGCTTCGTCAAGCCAGAAGATTTTGATACCCTTGTCAAAGTAGTTTTCCTTGCATCTGTCCCATACAAATTCCTGAGCATCAGGGTTTGTAGCGTCAAAGAAAATAGTTTCGCCCATCCAGTTCATATGAATGTTACAGCCTCTGTCACTGCGAACAAGTAAGCCCCTCTGTGCCATTTCGCCAAAGTTTTCGCTTGATGAGTCGATAGTCGGCCATACTGAAACCATAAGCTCAACGCCAAGGTCCTTGAGCTCTTTTACCATCGCCTCAGGGTCAGGCCAGTCAACAGGGTCAAACTTGAATTCGCCCTGCTTTGTCCAGTGGAAAAAGTCAGAAACGATAACGTCCATCGGTAACCCACGCTTTTTATGCTCTCTTACAACGTTTACAAGCTCCTCTTGTGTGCGGTATCTGAGCTTACATTGCCAGAAGCCCATGCCGTATTCAGGCATCATAGGCGCTCTGCCTGTAGCCTCTGTATACGCTCTTAAAATCTCCTCAGGCTTGTCTGAAACCGTGATAAAGTAGTCAGCCTTCTTTGTGGATTTTGCTGTCCATTCGGTTTTGTTGTTGCCAAAAATGGCATTACCGATAGCAGGGTTGTTCCACAAAAAGCCGTAGCCGAGGCTTGAAAGGTAAAACGGAACAGAAGCCTGAGAGTTTCTGTGAGCAAGCTCTAAAACAGAGCCCTTCTTGTCAAGGTGCGCCTCCTGATACTGACCCATACCAAAGATTTTTTCGTTGTCATTTGACTCAAATCTCATTGTGAGCTCATAGTCGGTAGTGCCTGGTATAGCCTTTAATTCTCTGGCATCAATTCTGATAGGAACGCAGTAGCGGTCAATGCGGTTTCTGTTTCGCCAGTATTCTTGTAAAACCACCTCGCCACGCTCGTTTTCAAATGAAAGCCAGCCCTCGTGATTAAACCTTGCTGTAACCTTACCGTTTGTAATAGATGCTACAGTAAAGGTTTGGGAGTGGTCGTCTGATGAATTTTCAAACCAGGGCTCTGTGATTTTTACATCCTCGATTTTGATTACAGGGGTAGTTTTTGTAACTTCCTCTGTAAGCGCCCAGTCGTTTTGATCCATCTGCGCTTCCTGAGTAATTCTGACTCTGAGTGAATTTTCACCCCACGGGTCGATCCAGATTGTCTGGTTGCCGCTTGTTACAACAAGGCGGCCGTTTTTTTCTTGGTATCTCATATATAAATCCTCCTCTATTTTAAGAGTATAATCCCTGATTTATAAGTACTAAGCTATCCTCCCATCGATAGCTTGCCTCCTCACCGCCAAAAACTGCGGTGATAATATTCTTGTCAGCGCTTTTTGCAGTTGCAATAAGGCAGTAGCCCGCTTCATCGCAAAAGCCCGTTTTTAAGCCCGTGCATTCAGGCGAGTAAACCTCGTTGTACTGGTTTATAAGAGCATTTGAGTTTTTCCACTGCGCTATCTGCCCTGAAACGTATGTAGTTGTAGCTTCTGGCTTTGAAGCCGGGGTTGTAATAGCCTCATACTTTATAGCCTCGTTTGCTAAAATGAGCATATCGTAAACTGTTGTATAGTGATTTTCGTCAAAGTAACCGTCAGGGGTTACAAAGTTTGAGTTTTCCATACCTATCTCTTTTGCTACATCGTTCATAAGCGATACAAAATACTCAACAGCGGCTGTCGCTGTCATCTCATAATCCATAGCAACCAGCCTGCCCGTATTTGCGGCTAAGATGTATGCCGCATCATTACCTGAGGCTATCATCATACCGTCAATGAGCTGTGAAACTGTCAGCTGATTGCCCGTCTGAATAAATGCCTTTGATGAGTCAGGGCCTATGAGCTCAAGTTCTGAGCCCGCTGTGAAAACAGTTTCGCTGTCACAGTATTTTAGAGCTGTGATTGCGGTCAGAAGCTTTGTTGTTGAAGCAGGATAAATCTTTTCGTGAATGTTTTTTGCATACACTATCTCACCGCTGTCAACATCTAAAATTGCCGCATAAGGTGACTCTATCTCGCATTCAACTGTCGGGTTTTCAGGAAGCTTTACAGTGGTAGTCAAAGGTTCTGTAACAGCTGGCGGGGTAGTAGTGGTTGTAGCCTCTGTCGGTGGCGTAGTTGTTGTAAGTGCAGGGGTAGTCTGTGAGTAATCTGAGCCGAGTGTTATCTCTGTTCGGCTGCCAATTGCATTGCAGCCTGTCATAAAAACGAACAAACCGCAAACTGCAGCTATAAGCAAGCGTTTCATTATATATCTCCTTTATACACAAGATACATAAATTATAGCAGAGTTTGCGGTATTATTCAATATAAAATATGAATATCAGTTTTTAAATAAACTTAAAATCCAAAAGTGCAGCGTCGCCCTCTAAAACGAGGTATACATCGTGTCTGCCGGAAACCTTCTTCATAGGCGCTGTAATGATTTCAAAATCGTCAATAGCCATTGAGTAATCAATAACTACCTCTGAAATTACAGGGCCATTCAGTGAGTCAAGGCAAACCTTGATCTTACCACGCTTTGCGCAGTAAGCAGATGCTCTTACCTGAATGCTTGACGCCTTATCAAGCTTACAATCCTTAAACATAAGATAGCCGTTCCAGCCGTTCATAGTCATAAAATGCTTTTCTTCAAGCTTTGACCAGAGCATCTTAGTACCCTGAGTAAAGTCGTAGTTTATTGCCTTTGTAAGCTCTCTTAAATTTCTAGGCGGAATCTTTTCGCCCTTTATTAAAACATTTTCAGTAATTCTTATATCCTCGCTTGAAGCGCCTATCATAAATACATATTCGCCGCTTTCAAGGGCAAATTTTTCTCTTGTTACATCGTAGAATTCAAGCTCTGATTTTTCAACAGCAATTAAAACTTCCTTAGTTTCAAATGCCTTGATATTTACTCTCTTAAAGCCGCAGAGCTTCTTTATCGGGCGCTTGACTCTAGGGTTTGTGAGAGTGTAGTAAATCTGAACGACCTCATCGCCGTCAATGTCGCTTGTGTTTGTAACGTAGAGCTTTACATAAACGTTATCCTTATCCTGAGTGATTTCACAGTCCTTATAATCAAACTCAGAGTATGAAAGACCGTAGCCGAATGGGTAGCATACGTCACCCTTGAAATACTGATATGTCATATCGTTTGAGATAATGTCATAGTCAAAAATATCAGGTAAGTCAAGAACAGATTTATACCATGTCATCGGTGTTCTGCCCGCAGGGTTGTATTCACCGTAAAGAACAGCCACAACTGCGTTACCAAGCTCAGGACCTGCGTGAGAAGTATAAACTATAGCGTTTAAGTTTTCCTTTTCCCAGTTGATAGCGTAAGGGTAGCTTGAAATGATAAGCTCCAAGGTGTTCTTGTTGTTTTCAAACGCTGTCTTTACAAGAGCTGTCTGGTCACGAGGGAGAGTGATGTCGGGTCTGTCATAGCATTCTCTTGCAACCTGCAGAGGATGGTTACCAACGCATACTACAGCGTAGTCACACTGCTTTGAAAGCTCAGCTATTCTGTCAGTACCCTTTGAGAGAATTTCAATCTCAAAAAGCCTTGAATCGTCAGGTCTGCCTTTTTCTACAACTGTGAGCATTCCGTTATCGTCAACCGCTACATCCTTGTGCATTCTGTTTTCAATGAGCGTTTTGCCGTCATAATCTCTTATGTGCAGAGTTTCCCAGGTAAACCATGAGAAAACATCTTCTTCGCCAAGCTCAGCCTTACCCTGAAGTCTGATAAACTTGTTCTTAGCGCAGGAGAAGAGGTTTACAACATCAAAATCCCAGTCGTGATATTCAAAGGTTTCGTTCTTACCAACCTTAGATGCTGAAAATACAAGGTTGTCATTCTTGTCAACTGTAAGATACTTGCCCGTCTTTACAGACTTGATAGCGATTTTATCGTAGCCGTTATCAAAGATTACATTCTTTTTGCCAAGCTTCTTTTCCAGAGCCTTCTTTACAGATACTAAATATGTAGAATAGCCAGTATACCAGTCACGCAGATTCTTGTCAGCCAGCGAGCCGATAAGCGCTACTGTCTTGCCTTTTTTGAGAGGTAAAAGACCTTCGTTTTTGAGGAGTGTAACGCCTTCCTTTGCAACCTGAAGGTTTACCTTTTTATATTCATCGCAGTTTACGATGTCAGTTGTAATATCATCGTAAATTGTACCGCCGTCAAATTCGCCAAGTCTGAATCTGCCGTCAAGCGAGTTGCCTACGGCCTTGTCAATGTCGGCCTCTGTCATGTAACCGAGCTTCAGAGCCTCATAAGCACTCTTGTGAACAAGCTCTGCGTTATCTGTCATAGTGTCACAGCCGGCCTTCAAGGTAAGCGCTAAGCTCTGGGCGTGTGAACGGCAGTATTCATGAGAGCAGACTGTCTGTGAAAAGTCGCCGCCGTCAGATACAACAAAACCTAAGCCCCATTCATCTTTAATAATTGTATCAAGCTCAGGGTTTAGAATTGCAGGAACGCCTGAAAGCTCGTTGTATGCCGCCATCATTGAGTATGCGCCACCCTTTACAATAGAGGGCTTGAATGCGGCATAATAGTATTCGTGCTTTGTTCTAGGATCAAGGTTTGCGCTGCAGCTGCCACGGTTCTTTTCGTTGTTGTCGGCGCAGAAATGCTTGAGAGTAGGCAGGGTTTTCATAACCTTGTCGTTACCTCTTAAGCCCTTTGTATAGCCGATTGACATCTGACCTGTCAAAAATGGGTCTTCGCCATACGCTTCTTCTGTTCTGCCCCAGCGAGGGTCACGCTCCATATCAACGGTCGGTCCCCATACCATAAGACCGCCGCCACCGTTTTTATTGTAGTAAGCTCGAAATTCATTACCTGCTATCTCGCCCACCTTTTCCATAATCTCAGGGTCAAAGGTTGATGACATACCGATAGGCTGTGGGAAAACTGTAGATGGCTTGTCACTATCGTGGGTAACGTAGCCTCTTGCACATTCTGTGCCGATATACCAGCTTTTGAGCCCCAGTCTTTCAACAGCATAGTGATGAGTTGAGAGCATTCTGATTTTTTCGTCAAGAGTAAGTCGTGATAAAAGGTCAGCTACTCTTTGCTCGTAAGTAAGAGTAGTATCCAAAAAAGGATATTTCGGTTTTTTGTTCTTCATATTCTCCATACAAAAGCTTCTCCTTGCTTTAGAAAAATTGAGCAGAAAATTTTATCTGCAATATGTAGCATAAAATCCTCACACAATGTAAATATATCAAAGAAAATCCCCGATGTCAAGCCAAATTGACGAGATGTTATAATAATGTAACATTCTAAACGTTTTCGATGTTTTGTGATACGGTGTATAAAAATATTAAGCAAATAAAACTTATTGAGATTATGCACAATTTCCTTGACATTTGTTCACTTATATGATTAAATAGAACTTGTAACAATCTACTTCTGAGGGGGATAAATTTTTATGAAATACAGAGATTTTGGTAAAACAGGCGAAAAGATTTCTCAGCTTGGCTTTGGCTGTATGCGTCTGCCGGAGCTCAAGGATGAAAACGGCAAGTGGTTTATCGATGAAGAAAAGGCAATTCCTATGATTTTAAAAGCGTATGAAAAGGGTGTAAACTACTTTGATACAGCGCCATATTACTGTAACTCAAACAGCGAAATTACAGTAGGCAGAGCCGTTAAGGGCATTCGTGATAAGGTAATGCTCTCAACTAAGATTTCTCTTGGCGATGTAAAAGAGCCTGCCGATTACAGAAGAAACTTAGAAAAGAGCCTTAAGAAAATGGATACTGACCATATTGATTTTTATCATTTCTGGGGTATCAACAAGGCTGAATTTGACAATAAAATTATGGGGCTGAAGCTTCTTGACGAAGCAAGAAAGTGTAAGGAAGAGGGCCTTATCCGCCATATCTCCTTCTCATTCCACGATGATGCGAGTGCTATCAAGCATATCATTGATACATCAGAAGAATTTGGCGTTCCAATGGAAACAATGCTTGTGCAGTACAATCTTCTTGACCGTTCAAACGAAGAAATGATTACTTATGCAGGTAAAAAGGGTCTTGGTGTTGTTGCTATGGGTCCTGTAGGCGGCGGCAGACTTGCAGCGCCAACTGACTTGTATACACGTTTGACAGGTAAACCATCTATCGCTACATACGAGCTTGCGTTCAAGTTCGTTCTCGGTAACCCATATCTCAGCTGTGCGCTGTCTGGTATGCAGAATATGGATATGGTTGAGAAAAATGTCTTGCTCGGTGATGATGATAACCCTATTACAGAGGCTGAATGGCGTGATATCGGTAAGGCGGTAGAAGAGCTCAAAAAGTTCTCTGACCTTTACTGTACAGGCTGTCGTTACTGTCAGCCTTGCCCTGCGGGTATCGATATCCCAAAAATCTTCAATATGTATACAAACTATAATGTTTACGGTCTTGTTGACCACGCAAGATGGGAATTCAAGCATTATTCACAGGAAGAAAACAAGCCTACTTTAAAGGATTGCAAGAACTGCGGTTTCTGCGAAAAGAAATGCCCTCAGCGCCTTGTTGTAAGAAAAGAGCTTGAGCGTGTTGAAGAAATTTTAGCAAAGCTTTAAAGATAAAAATTTAAGGATAAAAATATGAAAATAAACGTAAAAAAGCTTGTCATAGCTTCTCTGATGCTGGCCCTTGCTATGCTTTTGCCTCAGATTTTCGGACGTATTCAGGCACTTGGCTCAAAGTTTTTGCCTATGCATATCCCCGTTTTACTCTGCGGCTTTATCTGCGGTGTAAGGCTTGGCGGTTTGTGCGGTGCTCTGGCCCCTCTGCTTTGTTCTTTGATATTCGGTATGCCGCCTATGTACCCTATGGCGTTTGCAATGGCGTTTGAATTATGCGCTTACGGCGCTACAGCGGGCGTTGTAAAGAATATTTATAAAAATGCAAATTTCAAAAGAAATATTGTATATTTATACATTTTTTTGATAGCAGTTATGCTCTCTGGCAGAGTGGTTTACGGGGTAGTAATGATATTCATTATGCTCTCAAAATCACAGGGGTATTCTTTTGAAGTATTTATGTCATCTGCATTTTTATCAGCAATTCCGGGCATAATATTACAGCTTATACTCATACCTGTAATTCTTTCAACTCTCTCAAAATTAAAGCTGATTGAGGATAGATATATATGAGTAAGGTGACCTTGCTTGTGGGCAGAATAGGCTCGGGAAAGACCTATACTGCGTCACTTTTGAAAGAAGAGTACGATGCTGTGGTGCTGTCGAGCGATGAGATGATGCTATCTCTTTTTGACGGTTGCCTTGGTGCTCGTCACCGTGAATTTGAAAGAAAATGCTACGGGTATCTGTGCTTAGTGGCTGAGAGTATCATAAAAACGAAAAGAGATGTAATTTTAGATTTCGGCTGCTGGTTTGAAAGCGAGATTGCAGACATCAAAAGCTTTTTTGACTCGAAAAATATTCAGCTTGAAACTGTATACATATACGCTGATGACAATGTCAGAAAAGAGCGTATAAAAAAGCGAAATGAGTTGCTTTTAAAGTCGCAAAAGCGTGAATATATCATAGATGATGAAAAGCTTTCAAGGTTTGACAAGAAGTTTGAAGAACCCAAAAGCTATGACAGAATAATTAAAAACTGACTCTTTAAAATGAGATTAAAATGCCGACATATTTTTATGTTGGCATTTTTCTATTGATTTTGATAAAAATTTGGTGTAAAATATATTAGTAGAACTTTGCGGGAGGTAAAAAAGATAAATGAATAACATTTTGCAAAACCGCTGGATTAAGCTTGGTGTATCATTCTTCTGTCTGATATACGGTGTTTTGCTCACAGCGCTTGCGTATGCAACGTTTTTGTATGAGCTTGTTTTCAACAGCAAATCAGCGTTTATAGTTTTATATATCATTCTCAATGCGCTTTTTTTAGTGCTTATGCTCTTTTCGAGAAAGCAGATACTCACAAGGCTTCAGTCGCTTGTGCTGCCGCTTATAGTATTTGCGCTGTTGGTATTCAATTTCGGCGACTGGATAATATTTATCCCGGCATTTATTGTCGCACTCATAATGTTTTTTGCAAGCGGTGCGGGGGATAATACAAAAACAGTTTTCGGTACAATCTACATCGTTATGTATGTTGTCGGTATGGTAGCCTTTATCTTAGTAAGAACTTATATGGGCAACAACAGCGTTGTAACTGAGCTTACAAATCAGACTGACTATTCATCGATCGTGTTTGAAAAATATGATACAAAAAAGCTTGATGAGCTGTCTTTATACACCGTTTCTCCTGACGGCAGATACCGCTTCTTCTTAGTTGATGAGCAGGATAATAACGCAGGCCGTGTAAAGCTTTATGTTGAGCCAAATGACGCTGACAAGAAATATAAATTTTTCACCCTTAAAGAAAAGGGCAGAGAAAGAACGATCTATACCTACAATACAAGAGGTGTTATTCCGTCTGTAACGTGGGTTTTAAACCCTGACAGCGGCAACTACGATATCAGATACCAGTTTGCCGATGAGCAGATTAAAACCTCAAGAATTATTATGCCTGACAAGCAGTATTTTGATTTCTTATTAAATTAACCCTGGATATTGCGGATAGCTTGACAGTGAATAGCTAATCTGTTATACTAAAACTGTATTATATTATTTATAATATAATGCAGTTTATTTTTTTTAATACAGCTTGCTTGATTTATGGAAATTTGATTATTTAGGAGAATGCGTTTTGAAGGGCATAATTTTAGCAGGGGGTAAGGGAACACGCCTTTATCCTAATACAATAGCAGTGAGCAAACAGCTTTTGCCAATATATGATAAACCACTTATTTACTATCCGTTATCGGTGCTTTTGCTTGCAGGAATAAGAGAAATCCTTATAATTTCAACTCCTGAGGATACACCAAATTATGAAAAGCTTCTTGGCGATGGATCAAGAATTGGTATACATATCGAATACAAGGTTCAGGATACACCACGAGGTCTTGCGGATGCCTTTATCATCGGTGCTGACTTTATCGGCGATGACAGCGTTTGTCTGGTACTTGGTGATAATGTTTTCTACGGTCAGCATTTCACAGGCATTCTCAATCAGGCTAAAAAGACAGCCGAAGAAATCGGTGCAGCGATATTTGGCTATCCTGTAAAAAATCCAAGAGAATTCGGTGTTGTTGAATTTGATGAAAACAACAAGGTTATTTCAATCGAAGAAAAGCCTTCTGAGCCAAAGTCAGATTACGCTGTTCCTGGTCTTTATTTCTACAACAACGAGGTTGTAAATATTGCAAAGAATGTAAAGCCTTCAGCAAGAGGCGAAATTGAAATCACATCAATCAACAACCACTATCTTGAAAATGGCCAGCTTGACGTAGTGCTGATGGGCAGAGGTATGGCTTGGCTTGATACAGGTTCACCTAAAGGTATGCATAAGGCAAGCGGCTTTGTAAAAACAGTTCAGGAAATGCAAGGCTTTTATATCTCATGTATTGAAGAAATTGCATGGAGAAGAGGCTTTATCACAACTCAGCAGCTTCATATGCTTGGTGAAGAGTTAAAAATGACAGAATATGGAAAGTACCTGCTTTCTTTATCATAAATTTTGAGGAGTAATTTGTATGACTATTATTGTTACAGGTGGTGCCGGTTTTATCGGCTCAAACTTTATATTCCATATGCTCAAAAAATATCCTGATTACAGAATTATCTGTCTTGATAAGCTGACATATGCAGGTAATCTCTCAACACTCAAGGATGTTATGGATAATCCAAATTTTCGATTTGTAAAGGCTGATATCTGTGATATAGATGCTGTAAACAAGCTTTTTGAAGAAGAAAACCCTGACATCGTTGTAAACTTTGCAGCTGAGTCACACGTTGACCGCTCAATTGAAAATCCAAGAGTATTTCTTGAAACTAATATTATCGGTACTCAGACACTTATGGATGCTTGCAGAAAGTATGGTATCAAGCGTTACCATCAGGTTTCTACGGACGAGGTTTATGGTGACCTGCCGCTCGACAGACCTGACCTTTTCTTTACAGAAACAACCCCTATTCACACAAGCTCTCCATACTCAAGTTCAAAGGCGAGTGCCGATTTACTTGTTTTAGCGTATAACAGAACCTATGGTTTACCTGTTACAATTTCAAGATGTTCAAACAACTACGGCCCATATCACTTCCCTGAAAAGCTCATTCCGCTCATGATCGCAAATGCGCTTGCAGACAAGCCATTACCAGTATATGGCGAGGGCCTCAATGTTCGTGACTGGCTTTATGTTGAGGATCATTGTAAGGCTATTGACCTTATTATTCACAACGGCAAGGTGGGCGAGGTTTACAACATCGGCGGTCACAACGAAATGAAGAATATCGATATTGTAAAGATTATCTGTAAAGAACTTCAGAAGCCTGAAACACTTATAACTTATGTTGCAGACAGAAAGGGCCACGATATGCGTTATGCTATTGACCCTACAAAGATTCATACTGAGCTTGGCTGGCTCCCTGAAACAAAGTTTGCAGATGGTATAAAGAAGACGATCAAGTGGTATCTTGAAAACCGCGAATGGTGGGAAGAAATCATCAGCGGTGAATATCAGAATTACTATGAAAAGATGTATTCAAATCGCTAAAGGATAAATTTACTATGAAATGTTTGGTAACGGGTACAGGCGGTCAGCTTGGCTATGACGTTGTAAATGAACTTAAAAAGCGCGGATTTGAAGCCGTTGGCTGTGATATTACCGAGGGCTCGGATATTGTGCTTGATATTACAGACTCTGATGCTGTGGAAAATGCGGTTGCGCAGGTAAAGCCTGACGCTGTTATTCATTGCGCTGCGTGGACAGCTGTTGATGCGGCAGAAGATGAAGAAAACATCAAAAAGGTTTATTCAGTAAACGTTGATGGTACAAAAAATATTGCAACAGCTTGTAAAAAGGCTGATTGCAAGATGATTTATATTTCTACTGACTATGTTTTTGATGGTCAGGGTACACAGCCTTGGGAGGCTGATTGCAAGGATTATGCGCCTCTTTCTGTTTATGGCAAATCAAAGCTTGAGGGCGAAAAGGCGGTAGCTGAAATTCTGGGAAAATACTTCATTGTAAGAATTGCATGGGTATTTGGCAAGAATGGTAATAATTTTATAAAGACTATGCTCAATGTCGGCAAAAAGTATCCTGAGCTGAGGGTAGTAAACGACCAGATTGGTACACCGACATATACCTATGACCTTGCCCGATTACTTGTTGATATGGCACAGACTGAAAAGTACGGCTGTTATCATGCTACAAATGAAGGCGGATATATCAGCTGGTATGATTTTGCCTGCGAAATTTTCAGACAGGCGGGTTATGAAACAAAGGTTAATCCTGTTACAACTGCTGAATATGGTCTGAGCAAGGCTGCAAGACCATTCAACAGCAGACTCGATAAGAGTAAGCTCATAGAAAACGGCTTTGAGCCGTTGCCTGACTGGAAGGATGCTCTTGAAAGATATCTTAAGGAGATAAATGAATAATGGGACAGATAAAAGTGACAAAATGCCCTATCGAAGGGCTTTATATAATCGAACCTGCTGTTCATGGCGATAGCAGAGGCTATTTTATGGAAACATATAACCTTCGTGACATGAAAGAAGCGGGACTTGATATGAACTTTGTTCAGGATAATCAGAGTATGTCTGTAAAGGGTGTTTTGAGAGGACTTCACTTTCAGAAAGAACATCCACAGGGAAAGCTTGTAAGAGTTATCAAGGGCAGAGTTTTTGATGTGGCTGTTGACTTGCGAAAAAACAGCGAGACCTATGGCAAATGGTTTGGTGTTGAATTAACAGAGGAAAATAAAAAGCAGTTTTATATTTCTGAGGGATTTGCTCATGGCTTTTTAGTACTTAGTGAAACCGCAGAATTTTGTTATAAGTGTACTGATTTTTATCATCCCGGTGATGAGGGCGGTTTGGCTTGGAATGACCCTGAGATTGGCATCAAGTGGCCTGAGCTTGTGGGTGAATACAACGGTGGAGCGTCTGCAGAGGGATATACACTTGCCGATGGTACACCGCTCAACCTTTCTGATAAAGATCAGAAATGGGAAACATTCAAAAATACATTTAAGTTTTAGAAAGGATTAGGCTTATGAAGGTTGTTTTACTTGCAGGTGGCTTTGGAACAAGAATATCCGAGGAATCACAGTATAAACCAAAGCCAATGATCGAAATCGGCGGCAAACCGATTTTATGGCACATTATGAAGGAGTATTCTTACTACGGATATAATGATTTTATTATTTGTGCAGGCTATAAACAGCATATCATCAAGGAATGGTTTGCTGACTATTTCCTTCATAACAGTGATATTACTTTTGATTTTACATCTGGAAATAATAATATGATTATTCATAATCAGAAATGCGAACCATGGAAGGTTACAGTTGTTGATACAGGGCTTCATACTATGACAGGTGGAAGGATCAAGAGAATCAAAAAGTATGTTGGTGACGAAACATTCATGCTTACATACGGTGACGGTGTTTGTGATATTAATATAAATGATCTTGTAAAGTATCATAAGGAAAATGGCAAAACAGCAACGCTAACTGCTGTGCTCATAGAACAGCAGAAGGGCATTCTTGAAATTGCCGATGACAATACTGTACGTTCATTCAGAGAAAAGAGCCTGAGCGATGGTTCACCAATAAATGCAGGCTATATGGTTCTTGAACCATCAATATTTGACTATATTGATGATGACAAAACGGTATTTGAAAGAACTCCACTTGAAAAATTGGCTCAGGAAGGGCAGCTAGTATCATATATGCACAGAGGTTTCTGGCAGTGTATGGATACAAAGCGTGAAATGGATATGCTAGAGAAACTATGGGCAGAAAATAAAGCGCCATGGAAGAAATGGGAAGATTAGTATGTTTGATTTATCTTTTTATAAAGGAAAAAAAGTATTTGTAACGGGCCATACAGGCTTCAAAGGCTCATGGCTTTGCAAAATGCTTGTTAATTCAGGTGCTGAGGTCACGGGATATTCATTGAATCCGCCAACTACACCGTCGTTATATGAAATCGCTGGAATCGATGCGGAAATAAAGTCTGTTATCGGTGATATCCGTGATTATGAAAGCCTCAAGAAAGCTTTTGATGAAGCTTCACCTGAGATAGTGCTACATCTTGCAGCGCAGCCTATCGTTCGCGATAGCTATAAAGACCCCGCATATACTTACGAAACAAATGTTATGGGGACAGTAAATATTCTTGAATGCGTGAGAAACAGTGATTGCGTGAAATCATTTCTCAATGTTACGACCGATAAGGTTTACCTTAACAAGGAATGGAGCTGGGGCTATCGTGAGAACGAAGAGCTAGATGGATATGATCCTTATTCAAACTCCAAATCGTGTTCAGAGCTTGTTACTCATTCGTATAAGAACAGCTTTTTTAGTGACAATAAGGTCGCAATATCAACTGCGCGTGCAGGCAATGTTATCGGCGGCGGAGATTTTGCAAATGACAGAATCATACCTGACTGTATAAGGGCTGCTATTGAAAACAGAACAATAATTGTTCGTAATCCGTTTTCAACCCGTCCTTATCAGCATGTAATTGAGCCTTTATATGCATATCTGATGATTGCAGGGATGCAGTATATGGATTCGTCCTATGCAGGTTATTATAATGTTGGCCCTGATGATGTTGATTGTTTTGAAACAGGTGCATTGGTTGACCTTTTTGTAAACAAGTGGGGGAACAATGCTAAATGGGAAAACAAATATGATGGTGGACCTCATGAAGCAAGCTTTCTCAAGCTGGATTGTTCAAAGCTCAAAAAGACATTCAACTGGAAGCCGAGATGGAATCTTGACACAGCTGTTGAAATGGTTGTTGAATGGAGTAAGTGCTGGGTTTCAGGCGGAGATATCAGAGAATGTATGGATAGAGAAATCGAAACATTCTTAAAGTAGATTGTGGTATTGAGAGATGAATATTTTGATAACAGGTGCTTTCAACTGGTCTGATGAGCAGCTTGAAAAGCTTGTAGAAAATGGAAAAAATACATTGTTTTATCAAAAAATCGAATCGCAGGAATCCGATTTTTCAGTTGAGTGTATAGATATTGTTATCTGCAATTGGTATTTTGTCTATCATGATATCAAAAAGTTTTCCAGATTGAAATTTGTTCAGCTGTTAAGTGCCGGAATGGATAGAATTGATGTAGATTATTGTAATCAACATGGAATAAAGCTTTATAACGCAAGGGGCGTATACAGCGTTCCTATGGCAGAATATGCATTGTCAGCAGTTATGCAGGTTCTTAAAAAGAATGCCTTTTTTTATGAGAATCAGAAAAAAGAAATGGGCTGAGCCTGAGCTTTCACAATGTGATTTTTACATACCTGAGCCTGAAAAATATAAAGGTAAATGGAAAAGTTTTTTCAACAACGACAATCCTATAATGCTTGAAGTGGGTTGCGGAAAAGGTGGATTTGTAGGGCAGATGGCGTTGTTGCATCCTGAAATCAACTTTATTGCTGTTGACATAAAGTTGGATATGTTAGGCGTTGGCAGACGAGCTATTGTTAAAATGTTCGAAGAAAACAACCGAAGCGTTGATAACATCGCTCTTGTTAAATATAACGTTGAAAATCTTGATGAAATAATTGATGTTACTGATGATATTCAGCGTATATACATTAATTTCTGCAATCCTTGGCCAAGAGAAAAACACAAAAAACGTAGACTTACTTACCCTAAAAAGCTGAAGATGTACAGACATTTTCTTCCTGATAATCACGAAATCCACTTTAAAACCGATGACGACAATCTTTTTGAAGAAAGTCTGGAATACTTTGAAAGCGAAAAATTCGCCCTTTGTGATGTTACATATGATTTACACAACAGCGAAATAGATCCTGCTGTTACTCCTATGACTGAGCACGAGAAAATGTTCTCTGATGAAGGCATAAAAATTAAATATTGCGTTGCACGAAAAATGCAGAAAGGATAAACTGATGAAAATAAAAAAAGGTTTATTCCCAATGAACATCAGTTGAATGGTCTTGACTATGTGTTGAGATTTGATAAA
>CALBJC010000068.1 GCA_937892655.1 uncultured Clostridia bacterium
GATATATCATCCGTTTGAAAAGGACTACTTCAAAAATAACCTTGAAACGCTCAGAGCGCACGGCTATACATACACCGCCGAGGATGACCACAGAGTTATGCTTCTTACAGCAGATAACAGTATTGTTACTAAAAAGCGACTTGATATTAGAGTTCTTGAAAAGTTTGATGAGCGGGTTGCTACAGATATTCTTATCCCAAGCGGCGAGCCGTGGGAAATTGAAGTAACAAAAAAGCGTGTAGAGCAGGATGGGGCATATCTTTTTGTCGGTTATCTGGATGGTAAGGCGGTAGTTTATTCGGATATACACAAGTCAGAACACGGCAACACACGTTTTGATTATATCGTTACCGCAAAGGAGCATCGAAAAAACGGCTATGCAAGCGAGCTTCTGAGCTTTATTGTGGAATACTGTAAGGAAAATGACTTTCCTGTGTGCTGGCAGTGGGCAGGCCCGTCAGAGCATATATGCTACCAAGCGGGTTTTCGTGAGGCATTCACAATAGAAGCGGGCTTTGCATCAAAAGTCTAGCTTTATAAAAATAAAAAAGAAAGGCTGATTAAAATGAAAGATAAAAACAGCAAAATACGCATATTTGCCAATAATGCGTATGCTGTAAAAACTGTGTGGCAGCTTAGCAAAAGCAGAGTTTTGCATACTGCTGTAAACTCGGTTTTAGGGTATGTAGAATGGATTTTTATGAGCATATTCTTTCTGCGCTATGTTATCGGAGCAATAGAAAATGAATCACCGGTAGAGAAGATACTGCTTTTTATCGGAATATGCTTTGTGGTATTTTTACTGCTTGCTATGTATGACAGCTTTACAAGAGCGGTAATAAATCCATATACCGACAATAAAATATACCGTACTCTCTACCGCAGGCTTTATGCAAAGGCTCGTAACGTTGAGCTTCGCTGCTTTGAGGATGCAGATTTTTACAACCGCTATACAATGGCGCTTGACGGTGCGGCACAGAAAATGACAACCTCTGTAAACTGCTTTTTTCAGGTAGTATTCGGCGTTGTGGCGGCGGCTGCTGCCTTCTGGTCAATGTTTTCTATCGACCCTTGGTCTGTTTTGTTTGTAATCTCACCGATTATAGGTAACTTTGTATTCGGAGCACTCATGAATAAAATCTGGGGCGGCAGATATGTTGATACAGTAAAAAACAACAGAATTGCCGATTATGTAAACCGAGTTATGCACCTTGCAGAATTTGCCAAGGAAATACGCTATTCAAGCATTCACTCCCTTATGCTCAGGCGCTATAATGACGCTATGGATAATAACGCTAAAGTTGCCGATAAATACGGCAAAAAGGCAATTTTATACACATGGGCACAGAATGTAACAACCTTTGCTCTGGTTTTTGAGGGTATTATGATTTATGCGGCATACCGTACTATAATTTCAAAAACAATGGGTCTTGCAGAGCTTGCTATCATGTTTACAGCCATGTCAACTTCATCGTGGATCCTGATAGGCCTTTTCAATAACTTTACAGAGGCGCTCAAAAACGGACAGTTTTTGGAATACTTCAGAACCTTTATGGAGTACAAGGAAAAAATCCCAGAAGATCAGGACGGTATCATGCCTGAAAAGATCCGCTCTATCGAGTTTAAAAATGTAAGCTTTGAGTATGTAAAGGGCGAGCCGGTTATAAATAACCTCTCATTTAAAATCGAAGGTGACAAGGTTTGCGCACTTGTTGGTCACAACGGAGCGGGTAAGTCTACAATCATAAAGCTTTTATTCCGTCTTTATGACCCGACAGAGGGCGAAATACTAGTAAATGGCGTAAACATTAAAGAGTATAACCTCAAAGCCTACCGCAAGCAGTTTTCTGCGGCATTTCAGGATTATAAGGTTATGGCGATGTCTGTCAAGGATAATGTGCTTATGGGCGAAGATTTTGAAGATCCTGATAGTGTAGCAGAGCGTGCATTGCGCTGCGCAGGAATATGGGATAAGGTTTCAAGTCTTAAAAATGGTATGAATACCATTATGACAAAAGAGTTTGATAATAATGGCGCTGTTTTGTCAGGCGGCGAGCAGCAGAAGATTGTTGTAGCAAGAGCATTTGCGCAGAAGGCTTCTGTAAAGGTGTTTGATGAGCCGTCATCAGCTCTTGACCCTATTGCAGAATACGATTTGTATAAAGGCATTATGGATGAAAGCCGCGGTCACATAACCTTGTTTATCTCTCACCGACTTTCATCTGTAAAGGATGCCGACGAGGTATTTATGCTTGAAAATGGCGCTGTAATTGAGCGTGGTACTCACCGCACATTGATGGATATGGGCGGTAAATACTGCGAGATGTTTACAAAGCAGGCGCAGAATTACCTTGCAGATGAAAATTATAAGGAAGGAGTGGCTATTTAATGAAAAAGCTCAGAAATCTTTTAAGCGATAACCTATGGCTTTTCAAAGCCTGCTACAAAGCCGCACCTTCGTATATGATATGCTACATAATAGAGGCGATAAGAAACGAAATTGTAGTATTTTTAGAGTTTACCTTAGCATTGAATTTTGTTCTGGAGTGTGCTGAATTTGGCAGACCATTCAAAACAGCGGCAGTATTCTTGCTGTCACTTTTGGCGTTTGTAGTTACAGGCCTTCTTTTCAACGCCTTTGTATTTCAGTATCTACAGCAGAAAGCTCAGCCTAAAATCAAGCAGGCTATAAAAGAAATGATGTTTAATAAGGCAAAGGAGATTGACCTTGAATGCTACGATAACCCTGAGTTTTACAATGATTATGTACTCTCGGTTTCAGAGGTTGATAATCAGATAGGCAGAATTTTTACGCTTATCACAAATCTCTGCACAGGGCTTGTATCTATTGTTTTATCAGGGGCATTCTTTATCGGTAACGACCCTGTATCATTTATCTTTATTGCGGTATCCTTTGCAGCGTCATTATGGTCTGGTAAGGCGCTCAATAAGCTCAATTTTAAAATCCGCAACGAGAAAAATCCGCATGAAAGAAAGCTAGGATATGTAAACCGTGTTTTCTACCTCAACGATTATGCAAAAGAGGTGCGTCTCAATACTGAGGTTTCAGATGAGCTTCTTAAAGATTTTGATAAAACAAATGACGATGTTTTAGCAATTGACAAGAAAAACGCAGGAAAACGCTTTGGCTTACAGCTATTAAAGGATTATATCTGTAATAATTTCCTTATCGACGTTGTGTATATGGTTTACCTTGTATACTCGGCGGCAGTTTTACACCGTATTTCATACAGTAATGTTGCTGTAATGCGAGGTACTGCAAACAGAATGAAAAACCGTATGCGACAATTTTCAGATGTTTTTCCGAAGCTCGAAGAGATCAGTATGTATGTTCAGAAGATGAAAAAATTTCTCTCGATTGAGCCAAAAATCAAGAGCAGCGAGAATAAAAAACTGCCTGAAAACCCGACTGAAATCGAGCTTAAAAACGTTTCGTTTGGCTATAACGAAAATGACGGATATATTTTAAATAACATCAGCATGAAGATAGATCCGTACAGTAAGATTGCGATAGTCGGCTACAATGGCGCAGGTAAAACAACGCTCATAAAGCTCATTATGCGCCTTTATGACCCAAACGAGGGCGAAATTTTACTTGATGGGGTTAATATCAAGGAGTATGATGTTGAAGAATACCGCAGAAAGATCGGTACAGTATTTCAGGATTTCAAGATCTTTGCCGCAACTGTAAAAGAGAATGTACTGCTCGATTTTGAAAATACGGGCAGTGACAGCGATGTTATAAACGCTATTGAAAAAAGCGGATTTTCTGAGCGCCTTGAAACGCTTGGCGATAAGCTTTTAACAAACCTCACAACCGAGTTTGAAGAAAACGGCGTAAACCTCTCGGGCGGTGAAGCGCAGAAGCTTGCTGTTGCAAGAGTATTCTACAAAAATGCAAACCTTATTATCCTCGATGAACCGTCATCCGCACTCGACCCTATTGCTGAATATCATCTCAACCATTCAATGCTTACAGCGGCTGAGAATAAATCGGTAATCTTCATTTCTCACCGTCTGTCAACAACAAGAATTGCCGATAAGATATATATGCTCGAAAAGGGCAGAGTTATCGAGCAGGGCAGTCACAACGAGCTTCTGGCGCAAAACGGAAAATACGCTCAGATGTGGCGTGTTCAGGCGGGACAGTATTTAGCTTAAAGGAGGCTATATGGAAGATAATAAAGAAAAACAGAAATTTTCCTCTCTGTCAAATGTTTTGTATATGCTGAAAATTTTGTGGCGTGGCTCAAAAGGCTATGTTATCTACACATTTATAAAAGAATTCAACGAAAATGTGTTCTGGACAGTTTTTTCAGTATACCTGACAGAGTGGATATATGTTGCTATTGAAAATAAAACTCCCTTCACAGTGCTTGTATCCTTTGTAGGCGCTATGTGTATCGGGCATATCTGTATACATATCACAGCGGCATTACATCAGCTTTGTGAAAAGCAGTTTCTGCCTAAAATGTATCAGGATTTTTACAAAAGAGTAATTTTAAAATCAATCTCAATGGAGTATACAGAGTTTGAAAAACCTGACTTTTATGATAAGTATACAAGGGCTCTCAATGAATGTCAGTGGCGAGGCAATAATATTCTGTATTTTTCAGCATACTTAGTAGCAGGTATTGCCTCTGTTATTGCCGCTACAATTATTGTTGCAAATGTTGACCCTGTGCTTTTGGTATTTATCATACCGATGGTTTTGGTATCAATGTTTTTTGGCAAAAAAGAGGGTGAACTTTACTATTCTCTTGATATGCAAAACACCCGTGACGGTAGAATAGGCGGTTATGCAAAAAGAGTATTCTATGAAAAGAAATATTCAGCAGAGCTTCGCCTTTTCGGTATGGGAAACCTCCTTTTATCCCGTCATGAAAAGGCTTATGAAAAGATGGAGGAGAGAACAAGGCAGATAAGAAGAAAGCTTTGTGTAATAGAGCCTTTAAAATGGATTTTGTATAATATCCTATCAACCATTCTCCCGTATCTTTATATTGCTTTTGTATTAAACCACGGCGATGTTCAGACGGCGGCATATATTGCGATGATACCTGCGCTTTCAACTCTTTCGTGGAGAACATCAGATGCTGTAGAGCTTATAGTTTCTCTTGCAAAGGAAAGTGCATTTGTATCAAATCTGCGTGAGTTTTTATCCTATGAGCCAAAAACAGACAATAAAGCTCTCATAAAGGCACAGAATCTCTCTGATATTGAAATCTGCAATATGAGCTTTACCTATGAGGGTGCTGATAAGCCTACTCTTCATAACGTAAATATGCATATCAAAAAGGGCGAAAAGATTGCTATTGTAGGTCATAACGGTGCTGGTAAAACAACGCTTGTAAAGCTTATTATGGGGCTTTATAACGCTACAGAGGGCAGTATTAAAATCAGTGATGAGGATATAAAAAGCTATGAGCCAAAATCTCTGCACCGCCGTTTTGGTACGGTGTTTCAGGATCTGCAGGTTTTTGCTCTGCCGCTGTCTCACAACGTTTTAATGCGAAAGCCTAAGAATGACGATGAACGAAAGCTTGTTGAAGAGTCTTTGATAAAGGCTCAGTTTGGCGAAAAGCTTATGACCTTGCCAAATGGTATTGATACTATGGTTACCAAAGAGTTTGACGAAAACGGTATGGGCCTTTCAGGCGGCGAGGCGCAGAAGATTGCTATTGCCAGGGTTTTTGCAAGAAAGCCTGATATCGTAATTTTAGATGAGCCTTCCTCTGCGCTTGACCCTATCGCTGAATATAATATGTATAAAAATATGCTCACAGCGACAAGCGGTGAAACAGTTATCTTTATTTCTCACCGTCTTTCTGCAACCCGTGATGCTGACAGGATTTATATGTTTGAGCAGGGTTCTGTTATCGAGCAGGGAAGCCACGCAGAGCTTATGGCGCTTGGCGGAAAGTATGCTCAGATGTGGCAACTTCAGGCTCAGAATTATTTAGCGCAGGAGGTGTAAATATGAGTAATGAGAATAAAAAAGATAAAATCAAAATGTCAAGGCTTATTTCAAACGTATTTTACGTGCTGAAATATGCTTTCTGGCACGACAAGAAAATGGCGCTGTCATACATTATCAGCAGATGTGTTTTTACAGGTATCGGCGCATTTATCGACACTTTTCTCCTTATGGAAATTATCAACATTTTTACAACTACCGCTGATATTCTGAGTGTGGTTAAAGTGCTTGCGGTGATGTTTTTGCTGTATGCTTTCCGATTGGTAATGTTCAGAATTCTTGAAAACTATTTCTGGACAAAGATGATAGGCCTTGAGGGTAAAATTCAGCGTGACCTTATGCAGAAGGCTCAGCTTATGGATTTAAAATACTACGATATTCCCGAATACTATGATGACTTTATAGTTGCGGCATCTCAGTCAGAAGAAATGTGTCAGAAGGCTGTTATGAGTGTTGCAAATATTTTAGCAAACATAGTTTCAATGCTCGTTGCGGGTACAATGATCGTTACTATAAATCCAGTTATGGTAGTATTCCCGGTGGTGGGCTTTATTGTAAATATCATAACCCGCTTTAAGATTACAAAGCTTGAGTATGAATATAACCTTGAAAAACAGCGTATAGGCAGAAAGGCGGATTACTCAAAGAGAGTTTTCTATCAGCCTGAATACGCTAAGGAGATAAAGCTTACAGGTATTGAAAGAGCGCTTATGGAGCAGTATGATGAGGCTATAAAAGAAGAGCGTAAAATGGCGCTTTCGTATTCTCTGAGAATTTTACCGCCAACGCTTATAAACTGGATAACAGTATTTACTCTCTGTCAGTTTTTTGCAGTACCGGTATATCTTGCATACCTTGCTATTGAAAAGAAGAGTATCGGTCTTGGCGAGGTAGCGTCACTCAAAAACGCAACAAACGGTATCAAGAGCCATCTTGATAATATGAACTATGCGCTTGTTGATTTTCAGGTGGTAGGTCAGTATGCTGAAAAGTTTCGTAAATTTATGGAGTATGAAGTGAACATCGAGGGCTGTAAGGGCGAGGTAGCAGTACCTGAAAATGACAGCACTTTAGAGCTCAGAAATGTAAGCTTTAAGTACCGTGACAGCGAAAAGTATGTTCTCAAAAACGTAAGTATGACTATCAGAAAGGGTGAAAAGCTTGCTCTTGTAGGTGAAAACGGTGCAGGTAAATCAACTCTCATTAAGCTTATTATGCGTCTGTATGATGTAACAGAGGGCGAGATACTCTACGGCGGCGTTGATATCAGAAAGCTTGATATAAAGGCTTATCGTGAAAAGATAGGTACTGTTTTTCAGGATTTTCAGATTTACGGCGCAACCCTTGCAGAAAATGTAAAAACTGATTTTGTTGATGAAAATGAAAAAGAAAAGGTTACAGAGGCTTTAAAAAGAGCAGATTTTTCATCAAAGCTCAGAACACTTTCTGACGGCATTGAAACAGAGCTTACAAAGGAGTTTTCAGAAAGCGGAACGATGCTCTCAGGCGGCGAGGGACAGAAGGTTGCAATTGCAAGAATGTTTGTAAGAGATATGCCTGTTGCAATTTTGGATGAGCCTTCCTCTGCGCTTGACCCTATTGCAGAGTATAAGCTAAATAAAAGTATGCTCCAAAATGCTGAAAATCAGGCGGTTATCTTGATTTCTCACCGCCTTTCAACAACAAAGGATGCAGACAGAATAATCCTGCTTGAAAACGGCTCTATAGCCGAAAGCGGAACTCACTCAGAGCTTTTGGCAAACGGCAAAACCTACGCTCAGATGTGGAACGTTCAGGCAGAAAAATACTGCACTCAGATTTACGCATAAGAAAAAAGACCTATGGTTTTTCCATAGGTCTTTTGCTTTACTTTTCTTCAATCGCCAAGAATACAGCAGGGGCAGGGTTCTTTATGAGGTCACGTCCTGCGAGGAACAAGCCGTTTTTGTGAGCGTTTTCTATTATCATCATCTTTATCATCGCTACTGTTTTTGGTCTCGTTACTACTGCCATTATTTGTGGCGTGGTAATGAAAAAAAAGATTGACAAGAACCATCGCCCATGCTATAATAAGTACATCAAATGAGGGAGGTCAATACCATGTGGGCTATCAA
>CALBJC010000069.1 GCA_937892655.1 uncultured Clostridia bacterium
CGGGCACAAAAACGCTATGCGTTTCGTGAAATGCGTAGCATTTTTGCCCCATACACTACCCTATCCTCATCTCGACAAATGGCATCTCCTCTCACCCGCCAAAGCGTTAATCACCTCTGGTGATTATGTTTTCACCAAAGGTGGTTCAAAGAGGGTACTGACGCAGGCACTAAAAACTCTGTCAAACTATATAAGAGCGTAATTGTCAACTGTTAATTGAAGCGTGCATATAATTTACAAACTACATTATATAAGGGTTGTGATTATATGAAAAAAACGGCGGTTGTGTCAGCGAGGTTTCCGCTTCGGTCTCAAAAAAAGCCCTTTATGCTCACCATTGACGGCAAAAAGCTTGAATACAAGACAGCGCTTGCATTTTTTAGAATGAAAAAAGCAGCGAAAAGGCAGGGGATACAGCTAAAACTCTTGTCGGGATACCGCTCGGCGTCATATCAGAAAATGCTCTTTGATAACTCGGTCAGGGAATATATGGCGGATGGTATGAAAAAAGCGCAGGCGGTTGAGAAAACGGCTCGGTATATAGCGCGCCCTCTTTGCAGTGAGCATAATGCCGGGGTGGCTTGCGATATAGTGAGGGTGTGCGATGATGATACAGATGTTTTGTTTTGCAAAACTGACGAATACCGCTGGCTTATTCTGCATTCCTGGGCTTATGGGTTTATACTGCGCTATCCTCAGGGCAAAGAGGAGATAACGGGGGTTGAGTTTGAGCCGTGGCATTTTAGGTATGTCGGCAAAAAATGTGCCCAAATTATTACAAAAGGGCAAATTTGCCTAGAAGAATATGACAGTTTTCAACGTTTTTACTGCAAAAAATAAAACTTATCTTACTTTACAATTTTTTTATTGACTAACCCCTTCAATTGTGCTATATTTAATTAAATAATATAGTTGTATTTAAGTTAAAAGAGGAGGATTTTAAATGCTTAACTGTAACGAAAATGAAAAGTTTGTAAAAGAAGGCCTGACCTTTGATGACGTGCTTTTGATTCCTGCTAAGAGCGATGTAACACCTAATATGATAAAGCTCGGCACACGTCTTGCAGGCGATATCTGGCTTAACACTCCTATTATGACATCCGCTATGGATACCGTAACAGAATCAAAAATGGCTATCGCTATGGCTCGTGAGGGCGGTATCGGTATCATTCATAAGAATATGACAATCGAACAGCAGGTAGAAGAGGTTGACAAGGTAAAGCGTTCAGAAAACGGCGTTATCGTAAACCCATTCTCACTCACTGCTGACAGAACAGTTTCTGAAGCAAACGACCTTATGGGTAAGTATAAGATCTCAGGTGTGCCGATAGTTGATGAAAACAAGAAGCTCATCGGTATCTTAACAAACCGTGACCTTAGATTTATCACAGATTTCTCAATCAAGATCGCTGACGTTATGACAACTGAAAACCTCGTTACAGGCTCAGTTGGCACAACTCTTGACGAAGCTCAGGAAATTCTTCGCAAGCACAAGATTGAAAAGCTCCCACTCGTTGATGAAAACGGCATCTTAAAGGGCCTTATCACTATCAAGGATATTGAAAAGGCTGTTCAGTATCCGAATTCTGCAAGAGATAAGTCAGGCAGACTCCTCTGCGGTGCGGCTATCGGTGTTACTGCTGACGTTCTGGATAGAGCTCAGGCTCTTATCGAAGCTCAGGTTGACATCTTGGCGCTCGACTCTGCTCACGGCCACTCTGCAAACATCATCAAGTGTGTAAAGATGATCAAGGAAAAGTTCCCACATATCCCTGTTATCGCAGGTAACATCGCTACAGCTGAGGCTGCAGAAGATTTAATCGCTGCAGGTGCTGACTGCTTGAAGGTTGGTATCGGCCCCGGCTCTATCTGTACAACAAGAGTTGTTGCAGGTATCGGTGTTCCACAGATTACAGCTATCTATGATGTAGCTTGCGTTGCCGCAAAGCATAATATCCCTGTTATCGCAGACGGCGGTATCAAGTATTCAGGCGATATCGTAAAGGCTCTTGCTGCAGGCGCTAACGTTGTAATGCTCGGCTCACTTTTAGCAGGCTGTGAAGAATCACCTGGCGCTACTGAAATCTATCAGGGCAGATCCTTCAAGGTTTACAGAGGTATGGGTTCACTCGCCGCTATGGAAAAGGGCTCAAAGGACCGTTACTTCCAGGAAAACTCAAAGAAGCTCGTTCCTGAAGGCGTTGAAGGCAGAGTTCCATACAAGGGCATGCTTTCAGATACAGTATTCCAGCTTATCGGCGGTATCAGAGCAGGTATGGGTTACTGCGGTTCAGTAGATATTCCTACATTACATGAAAAGGCTCAGTTTGTAAGAATCACAGGCGCAGGTCTTAAGGAATCTCACCCACACGATATCTACATCACTAAGGAAGCTCCGAACTACTCAGCACAGATTTAATTGATCATATAACAAAAGAGCATCGCAAAGGCGGTGCTCTTTTTTTATGAAAATGAGTAATCAAGGCATAGGTTTATAAAGCTCATTGTAAAATTCAAGCAGAAATTTTTATGAAAAACTCTTGACAAACATAAAAAGTGTGGTATAATATAAACAGAGTTAGCGTATGCTAACTCGTAAATTAAAATTGTAAGTTAGCGTATGCTAACCGCTTGCTGTGTAATAACTGCCGCATCGGTGTGGCGGATGTTACAGATTAAAAAGTCAGCGTAATGCTTTAATAATAAAGAAATTTCTGTCGGCATAAAGCCGATTTCTTAATGCAGTGGAGTTAGCGTATGCTAACTTATTAAAATAGCTGTTGTCAGGGTATATTTCATCAGAGAGGAGTGCTTTAATGTCAGAAAAGATGATTGTGCGTCACTGTGCGCCAACGCTCGCAGGGCTTAAAACCGCAAATATGTTTTCGTGTATGATAAGCTCAGAGGATGAGCTGCGCGCGTCTATCCGCTCGCTGAATATGCGTTTTAGAAATAAGGGCATCTGCTTTCTGCCGCTTTGCGTATGCAAAAAGAAGGCACTTATTTATGTGTTCAGACCCAAAATGCTTAAAAAGGATTTTTCCTCACCGCTTGCAAAAAGGCTGCTCAAAGAGCATGGCTACAATGTAGACAGTCAATCGGGGAGTGGCGCTTGCATATCATTTTTGCGCTCCCGCCTTGGCTCGTGTTCTGATTTTCCTCACGAGATAGGCTTGTTTTTAGGCTATCCCCCGAAGGATGTAGAAGGATTTATCAAAAACAATGCGGCGTGTGAAAAGTGTGTCGGCTGCTGGAAGGTTTACTCAGATGTTTATAGCGCTCAGAGAACATTTTCACGCTACAAGAAGTGTACAGAGGTATATACAAGACATTTTGACAACGGCGCAACCTTAGATAAGCTTGCCGTTGCAATATAAAATCAATCAAAGGAGAAATGTTATGAAAAAAATAGCAGTAGTTTATTGGAGCGGTACCGGTAATACCGAGGCTATGGCAAAAGAGGTAGCAAACGGTATTATAGGAAATTCAAACGAGGCAGTTGTGCTCACAGCAGATGCCTTTTCAGAGGATATGGTTTCAGGCTTTGACGGCGTTGCGTTTGGTTGTCCTTCAATGGGCTGTGAGGTGCTTGAGGAGAGCGAGTTTCAGCCGATGTTTGACAGCGTAAAGTCAGCCCTTGGCAAAAAACCTGTTGCTCTTTTTGGCTCTTACGGCTGGGGCGACGGTGAATGGATGAGAAACTGGGCAGACGAATGTTCTTCACTCGGTATTAGCCTTGTGGCAGACCCTGTTATCTGTAATGAAGCGCCAGACGATGACACCCTTGCCGCCTGCCTGGCGCTTGGCGCAAGCTTTTGATTTTGCAAAATTCTTTACTCCTGTAATATTTAAAAAATCCCCCTTGTCAGCCTTGACAAAGGGGGATTTTTATTGGCGCGCCTAAACGGATTTGAACCGTTGCGTATAGCGTCGGAGGCTAACGCTCTATCCAGCTGAGCTATAGGCGCATTTTACTTGCTATTTGCTATTTTAACATATTTTGAGTAACAGTTCAAGCGGATTTTGTCGCAAGGGCTGTTTTTTGAAAAAACTCCCTTATTTTGCTTGACATCCTGCCTTTTTGTGATAAAATATAAATTGATAATCATTATCATATTAAGGAGAAGAAAATAAAAGAATGAATTTTATATCTACCCTCACAAGCGGAGGATTCATAACCGCTATGCATGAGCATACTCACGCTCATAATAGCGTTAAAGAAGCAATAATACATATTCTGTCGCATTCGTTTTTTGATGCTCTCAAGGCGTTGCCGCTTTTGTTTTTGGTATATCTTTTTATCGAGTATTTAGAGCATAAAAATCCCGAAAAGCTTGAAAATGCGCTCAAGAAAATGGGGCCCTTCGGCGCTGTGGGCGGCGCTTTAATCGGCTGTATACCGCAATGCGGCTTTTCTGTTGCCGCGGCAAATCTTTATTCGGGCAAGGTTATAACAACGGGTACTATAATCGCCGTTTTTATCTCAACCTCTGATGAGGCGCTGCCGATAATCTTAGCAGAGCCCAAAATGTTCAAAACGGTTTTTCTGCTTATTTTAACAAAGCTTGTAATCGCTATAACAGCGGGTCTTGTGTGCGATTTAGTTCTAAGGCTCATAAAAAAGCCTGATAGAATTTTAGAGGGCGAGGGCTGTGAGCTTTGTTCAGACGATAGCTGTGACTGCGAGCATCACTCTGTTTTATACTCAGCTGTCTACCATACTGTTTCTATCTTTATATTTATACTGGTTATAAATCTTCTGCTCAATGGTGCTATGGAGCTTTTGGGTCAGGAGAAAATCGAAAAGCTTCTGATGACAAACAGCGCTCTGCAGCCGTTTGTTGCAGCCCTTATAGGCTTTATCCCCAACTGCGCGGCATCGGTTATTTTAACCGAGCTTTTTATAGCAGGCTCAGTAAGCTTCGGCTCGCTTATCGCGGGGCTTTGTACAGGGGCAGGTATGGGGCTTTTAGTTATGCTCAGAACAAACAAGAACAAAAAAGCTGTATTTGGCATTATGGCAGTACTTTATGCAGCAGCGGTATTGTCAGGCGTTATCCTAAATGCGATAATATAAATCAAACCTAGCGTCACAAGTGTGGCGCTTTTTTGTTGCCATTTGTACCACGCCAGTATGGGGCAAAAATGCTACGCATTTCACGAAACGCATAGCGTTTTTGTGCCCGA
>CALBJC010000070.1 GCA_937892655.1 uncultured Clostridia bacterium
ATCGTTGATGTTTGCAAGCTGGCTTGAGCAGGGAACAAACATGGGAGCAACGCCGATATCCATCATGCCGCCTTCTTCTACCTTGCATCTGCCGATAAGCTTGATAACACATCCGTAGTTTGCGGCGTACTGAACGTCCTCAAGAGTGATCTTTGTGATACCCTCTGTATGTACATTGTCGGGATAAATATGCTTGCCGTAGGCAAGAGATGCCAGGATGCAGATTTTTCTGCAAGCGTCATGACCTTCAACGTCGGCAGTGGGGTCTTTTTCGGCATAGCCAAGCTCCTGAGCAAGCTTTAAAGCTTCATCAAAGCCCATACCCTCTTTGATCATCTTTGTGAGGATAAAGTTTGTTGTACCGTTTAAGATACCTGCAATCTTTTCAATCTTGTTACCTGCAAGGCACTGATGTAACGGTCTGATAATAGGAATGCCACCACCAACGCTTGCTTCAAACATATAGTTACAGCCCTTTTCCTTTGCAATCTGCAAAAGCTCAGCACCGTGAGTAGCAACAAGCTCTTTATTTGATGTTACAACGCTCTTGCCCTTTTCAAGCAATGCCTTTGTAAAGTTATATGCTACAGTTGCACCACCGATAACCTCAGCAACGATTTCAATTTCATCGTCATTCAGGATAATGTTGAAATCCTTGATAAGCTTATCCTTATAAATGCTGTCAGGAAAATCTCTTAAATCAAGGATATACTTGATATCAAGATCCTTGCCTGCTTTTTTACAGATAGAATCCTTATTAGCATAGAAAAGCTCAACTGTACCTGAGCCTACTACACCAAAACCTAAAACTGCTATTTTTGCCATTATGAAATACTCTCCTTAAAACAGGCTTTATTCGCCTGAAATTATTTTTACATCAATTACTCCGACAACATCTGAAAAGCTATCTGTTATCACAGCTGTATGAGGAGCATCCTCATTATCAAATCTTATCGAAATCGTTACTGCCGCTACTCCGTCAACAGGAATATTCTGATTAACGGTCAGAACGTTTGCGCCAAGCTCATACAGCTTTGACAAAACTGCTGACAAAACACCGGGCGTATCCTTTAAAATAAAGTAAAGTGAAATAATGCGGTTGCGCAATTTTTCATCGTAGGAAAAAACGCTGTCACGATATTTATAGTATGCACTTCTTGATATGCCTACCTCTCTGCAGACCTGGGCTAAGTTCTTTGACTCTCTGCAAGCAAGACGCTTTTTGGCATCAAGTATTTTTAAAAAGATGTCAGGAAGCACTGCTGTATTTACTACAACAAAGCGCTGCTGGTTGTCCATAGTCCACCTCCAGAGTACAGATGTTTTTGCTATAGATACAACTATACCACTTTGTTATGAGTTTGTCAAGGAAATTAGTGTAGAAAAACTCTGAACGGATTTAATCTTTTATGTGTATTTTGTCATCAGGTTTTCTAATTGTTCATTATTGTGTATTCAGCTTTTAAAAAAGTAAAAAAAGGACTTGCAAATGAAAATAAAATATGCTATAATTGAAAAGTCGATTAAGAATATCAATCCGAGATACAGGTGTGTTGGTCCTGTGCAATGGAACACTGTGAACCATGTCAGGCGGGGAACCGAGCAGCATTAAGCAGATGGCTCTGTGTGACACAGTTTCGCCTGCACACCTATATGTCGGATTGATTTTTTAAAATGAGGTTTTGGAGGGATTGAGATGTATACAGCCTTATACAGAAAATGGCGTCCGCTGACTTTTGATGATGTTGTTTCTCAGCCTTCTGTTACTACTACTCTTAAGAATCAGATAACGGGCAACAAAACTGCTCACGCTTATCTGTTTACCGGCTCAAGAGGTACGGGTAAAACTACCTGTGCAAGAATTTTCGCAAAGGCGATAAACTGCGCAAACTCAAAGGACGGTAACCCATGCCTTGAATGCTCATTCTGCGAGGATGCGGCAACGGGCAATGCTATTGATATCATAGAAATTGACGCGGCTTCAAACAACAGCGTTGAGGATATAAGAGATTTAAGGGCATCTGCCAATATAACCCCTGAAAAATGTAAATACAAGGTTTATATCATTGACGAGGTTCATATGCTCTCAGCAAGTGCCTTCAATGCACTTCTGAAGGTTATGGAAGAACCGCCTGCCCACGTTAAGTTTATCTTAGCTACTACTGAAATTCACAAGGTTCCTGCAACTATTATTTCACGTTGTCAGAGATTTGATTTCAGAAGAATTTTAATTTCAGATATTGTAAACAGACTTACCTTTATTGCAAAGGAAGAAAATATAAATCTTACCACAGACGCTGCAGAGCTTATTGCAAGAATTGCTGACGGTGGTATGAGAGATGCGCTCTCCCTGCTTGACCAGTGCATAGCATATTCTACTGATGTTGACGCAAACACAGTTTCATTTGCAGCAGGCATTGCGGGCAGAGAATATTTATTTGACGTTTTGGATTATGTTTTTAATAAACAGCCTGCAAAATGTATTGACATTTTAAATGAATTATATTCAATGTCAAAGGATCTGCAGACCTTCTGCAAAGAGCTTTTAGAGCAGATGAGAAATCTAATGCTTATAAAGAGTATTCCTGAAAATATTGATATCTTATCCTGCTTGAACAGCGAAAGAGAAAGGCTCTCTCAGATTGCGAGCAAGGTTTCACTCTCAGATATTATCGATAAGATGGAAATTTTGCAGGAAACAAATGAACGCTTAACAAAAGCGGTTTCAAAGCGCGTTGAGGTTGAGATGTGTCTTGTAAAGCTTTGCAGTGATCTGAAGGCGCAAGCAGCGGTTACAGCTCAGCCTAGTGCTGACAACGCTGATATCGAGGCTTTGAATTTAAAGCTTTCGGCTCTTGAAAAAGCAGTAGCTTCAGGAAGTATTCAGAAGGTTCAGCCTGCTGTTACAAAGACTGAGGAAAATCCTCTTGTACCAGAGGCAAATGCGCCTATCCAGCCGGACGAGCCTCTGAGAATTGATCTTAAAAAGGTTACAAAGGACGTTTTAAAAGAGCTGACGCAGTGGCCTGATGTTGTTGAAAAATTCTCAGGTGTTGCACCTTCTCTTTCAGGTGCACTTGATGGTTCAAGAGCGTTTTATTATGAAGAGGATGGTCAGAATCTTCTCATCATCTATTATGAGAACAGCTTTTTCGGTTCGCTGTTCAAAAGCCGTGACAAAGCGGCTCTGCTTTTTAAGACCGTAACTGAATGCACAGGAAAAAGCTTCTACATCAAGACAAAATGCATCAAAGGCGCAAAGGAAAATGCACAGAATCCTATCAACCAGCTTCTGAGCAAGGCGCAGGATGCAGATGTAGAGGTTAAAATAAACTAAACTATAATTTTCGGAGGAATTTTTTATGAAAGCAAGACTTCCAGCAGGTATGAAGGGCGGCCCTTCAAATATGAATCAGATGATCAAGCAGGCTCAGAAGATGCAGGACGATATCACTGCTCTCCAGGCTGACCTTGAACAGAGAGAATTCAACGCTTCAGTAGGCGGCGGCGCTGTTGACATCACAATCAACGGTAAGAGAAACGTTTTAGATCTCAAGATCAAGCCTGAGGTTGTTGACCCTGAAGATGTTGAAATGCTCCAGGATCTTATCATGAGCGCTTTCAACGAAGCTATCAGAATTCTTGATGAAACTTCTGACGCTGAAATGCAGAAGCTCACAGGCGGCGTTTCAATCCCTGGTTTATTCTAAATCATGGCTGAATCAAACGCTTTACCTCTTATTGAGCTTGCAGAACAGTTTGCAAAGCTGCCCGGTATCGGTATGAAAACCGCACAGCGTCTTGCATACCACGTTATGACAATGACAAAAGAGGAATGTCAGGCTTTTGCTGACGCTATACTTAATGCTAAAACAGATATTCACAGATGTAAAGTCTGCCAGAATTTCACAGAGCTTGATACCTGTATTATCTGCTCAAATGCAAAGCGAGATACATCGACTATCTGCGTTGTAGAATCCTCAAAGGATATCGCGGCATTTGAGAGAACAAACGAGTATCACGGGCTTTACCATGTTCTGCATGGTCTTATCTCCCCTATCGATGGCGTTACTCCTGATAAGCTCACAATAAAGGAGCTTCTCTCCCGAGTAAACAACAGCGAGATAAAAGAGGTTATTATGGCAACAAGCCCGACTGTTGAGGGCGAGGCTACCGCTATGTATATTTCAAGGCTTTTAAAGCCTCTTGAAATAAAGGTAACCCGTTTAGCATCAGGCTTACCCGTTGGCGCTATACTTGAGTATGCTGATGAGATCACTCTCTTCAAGGCGCTTTCAAACAGAAGTGAAATGTAATGTATTAAAAAAAGCTGTATCTTTTTGATACAGCTTTTTATTTTTATATTTTTACCATTCTGAGTCAAGCCAGTTTACTCTGTTACGAACCCATTTGAGCAGGTCCATAGCACTGCCTACCTGCCATTCAGCTGTGAGTGAAAAATCATCTCTGTTTGCTTCAAGCTCTGCTTCAATGTTGCTCAAAACATTAAGAATTGTATTTGCACCGATTTCATTCCACCTTGCCTTTACAAGATCAACAAACCAGTCTTCGGTATTAAGAAGTACAAACCAAGGGTTTGTTCTGTCGCCATACTTGTTTACAAAGCTCATATCGTTGAATGCTGCGGCATAATACTTGTGGGTAGGATTGCCTTCATAAGCCCAGTTGAAATCCCAAGGGGAGATAAATGTGAGCTTTTTGTAGTTACTATCCTTTGAAAAATCAACGCACATATAGAAGCTGCCTTCACCGCAGTCATTATCGTGAACAAGCTCGTACAGGATATACATATTGACGATTGAATCAATGTCAGCAACTGCGTTTATACAGTCATAAGCATTTGAATAATCTGAATTTACAAGATTCATATTTTTGTCAAGTGCGTAATATGTATTCTTTTCGCAGGCGTAATACATAATCTTGAATACGTTACTTACATATTTTTCAATGAATCGTTTCTGATTATCAGAATATATATCATTCTTTATTGAGTATTCAGCAGGAACAAAATCTCTTCTTGTGCCCTCTAAATCTTCCACATTTGCATATTCATAGGTTACTGTAAAGTATGGGTCTTCATCATCAGCGGCATAGTTATTGAGTTCAAGATAATAACCGATATCTGTACCCTGATAATTCTTTTCAGGCTCAAAAACATCAACTCTGTTTTCGTTTACCTGATTCTGTTCACAAAGAACATAAATGCCCTTGTATTTTGAGTTTATGAAAACAAGCACCATCTTTGAATCTGATGAATAGTTTTCAATAATCTTTTCTGCCATTGAAAAGGCTGTATAATCCATTACAAGATTCCAGTTCGCCTTGAGCAATACCCAGCTTTTACACTCAGCGCTATCGTTAAGCCCGAGCATTGAGGTTTTTTCATCAAACTTTATTCTGTAAGGTACTTCATTATCTAAAATCTGATTTACATCACCATAGTAGGCGGTTGAGTTACCTCTTACTCTGATACCTGCTGTAGCGCCCTGAATGAGATATTCATCCTCGCAGTTAAAAACATCTACTGCGCAGTCAAGATATTCTTCTAAAGACACAACAGGCTTTTTATCCTTTGTTGAAACAAAGATTACAGGAATATCAGAAAAGCCCTTGAGCATTTCAATATCACTTTTTACTGCATCAACATCAAGACCGAGTGAAGAATATGAATCTACAAACTGCGGCACTTGGGGCTCAGGCTCTGTGGTAGTAGTAACAGTATCAGGAGCTGAAGTTATTGTAGCCTCTGTTGTTTCTTCTGTGGTAGTTTCAGTGGTTGTAGCCTCTGTTGTGGTTTCTTCAGTTGTGGTAGTAGGCTCGGTTGTTGTAGCTTCTGTTGTAGTAACTTCAGTAGGCTCTGTTGTTGTAATTTTCTCTGTCTGAGTTGTAGTTGTTGCAGGGGTATCTGCTACACTTTCATTTTCATTCTTGCAGGCACTAAGACAAAATGCCATACAAAGCGTTATTGCAAAAAGCAGTATTCTTTTCTTCAAATTTCTCATATTATCACCATTCTCCTATCAAAGCATAATAGCTAGTATAATAATTATAAATGTAACAAAGCTTAAAGTCAATAATGATATTTGAATATTAAAAAGCCTCAGATTACTCTGAGGCTTAATTTTATATAAGTGATTTTCTTTTCCATATTCCCTGTTTATAGCGCAAAACACTTATAATGCCCGTTACAAACCATGTAATAGCGGTTGTAAGCCAGATACCCATATGCAAAATGAATGCGATTTTTGTCAGGATAAGTGAGAAAACTATTCTGCAGATTACCTCTACCAAGCCGTTGATTGCGGCATACCCTGCATCGCCGGCACCGTTTAAAAAGCCTCTTGTTGTATGGATAAGACCTAAGAAAACGTAAAAACAGGAATTCAGGCGCAGACCGTTTGCGGCTATTGAGATAGTTTTTTCACCTGATACAAATATTGAAACGATAGGATTTGCAAACAGCCAGAAAACAATAATCATTACTGCCGAAACTATAAATGACATTTTTACTGTTACATGGTAGCCTCTGATAACTCTCTTTTCTTCACTAGCACCCGTATTCTGCCCCGTAAACGCAGAGATAGCGGCATTGAGAGATGAAAACAACGACTGAATAAGCTGTTCAATACGCATAGTAGCAGTATATGCCGCCATTACAACCTCGCCGAAGGTATTTGTTACTCGCTGAAGCGCTATCATTGAAATTGAGATAGTTGAATTCTGAACGGCTATCGGGATACCTACCATTACGCACTTTTTAGCCATAACGCTGTTATATTTCATATCATCCTTTTCTAAAAACATATCGCTGTTTTTGGTAAAGCCATAGATGATACAACCGACAGCACTTATAAACTGAGCGATAATTGTAGCCGCTGCCGCACCGTTTGCACCCCATTCAAACACGATAACAAACAAAAGGTCAAGACAGATATTGAGTGCACTCGCAATACCTAAAAACACAAGCGGAGTTTTTGTATCACCAAGTGAACGCATAATGGAGTTTATCCAGTTATACGCACCGACCGCTAATGTACCCATACATGCTATACGCATATAGCCTACTGAAACATCTATAAACTCTGACGGTGTTTTTAAAAATTCAAGCAGTGGTCTTGACAGCAAAACTGAAATTACAGTAATGATTATGCTGAAAATAAAGGTAACTATTGCAGAATTGAATATTGCAGATTTTACCTTTTTGGGCTCGCCTGCACCAAAATACTGAGATACGATAACTCCTGCACCGATTGACATACCAAGACAGAAGGTATAGAAAAAATATGTAATTGAACCCGTTGCACCAACCGCCGCTAAGGCATCATCACCAAGATGCTTACCTACAATTATCGTATCAGCAATATTATATAGTTGCTGAAGAAGATTGCCAAACAGCATAGGCAAAGCAAAACTCAGAATAAGCGACGCTTCACTTCCCTTTGTCATATCCCTTGACATTGAATTTGTCATATATATTCTCCCGTTCAAAAAAAGAACTCCCATAATGAGAGTTCTTTTTTAATTAGTTCATTTCAATAAATCTCTTCATTGTGTTGTGACCGTCATCAAAGTAGATACCGGTTGACTTTGCACTTTCTTCTGAAAATTCATCAAGGCCTTCAACCTCACCCTTCTTATGATACATCATAAATGGGATAGGGTCGTTTGTATGAGTTTTGAGCGCAAGAGGAGTTGCGTGGTCAGGCATAATGAGGACCTTGTAATCATCATATTTTTCAAGCGCTTCCAAAACAGGACCTAAAATTAAATTATCGATAAGCTCTAATGACTTAACCTTGTTTTCAGGCTCGTTACGGTGACCGCATTCGTCTGGCGCTTCAACGTGAACGTAAACTAAGTCTGCACCATTTTCAAACTCCTTGATAGCGGCCTGAGCCTTACCTTCAAAGTTTGTATCGATATAGCCTGTAGCACCTTCTACATTTACAACGTTCATCTCTGTAAACTTACCGATACCCTTTAAAAGGTCAACTGCTGAAATCATTGAACCGCGAAGACCATACTTTTCCATAAACGGAGTAAGAGGTTTTCTGACACCCTCACCCCAGAACCACATTGAGTTTGCAGGGCGCTTACCCTTTGCAATACGGGCAAGGTTTACAGGATGATCCTTTAATAAATCATAGCTCTTTACCATCATATCGTAAAGCTTCTTTGCGTTTTCATGAGATGGAATGTAGTTTTTGATAGGCTTGCCAGTAATATCGTGAGGAGGAGTAAGCTCGCCTACGTTTAATGTACCGTTATCCCAGATAAGACAATGACGGTAGCTTACACCTGAGTAGAGCGAAAACTCATCATTATTAAAATGCTCTGCTAAATATTCGATAAGAACTCTTGCCTCTTCTGTTGAAATATCATCAGCGCAGTAGTCAAGGATAGTTTTATCGCTGTACTCTGCCTCATCTGATAAAGTTACAAGATTACATCTGAATGAAACATCTGTAGGCTTCATATCAATACCGATTGAGCCAGCTTCAAGAGGGCTTCTGCCTGAGTAGTAAACCTGAGGGTCATAACCGAGTACTGCGAGATTTGCAACATCGCTGCCAGGCTTCATATTGTCAGCAACGGTTTTAACAAGACCTTGAACACCCTTTTTAGCAAGTCTGAGCATATTAGGTGTTACAGATTTGCTCATAGGAGTCTTGCCGCCAAGAGCATCTGCAGGATAATCTGCCATACCATCACAAAGTAATACCAAGTATTTCATTTTTATCTCAACCTTTCAGTTATATAAAAATTGTCATTTATTTAACGAGTTCATTATAGCACCACGCTAAAACTTTTTCAAGCAAATTCTGCTATATTTTTTCAATGTTGTAGGAATACCAAAAAGTTGAGAAAAGATAGGTTTATCTTTTTACTTTGTTGTCAAAAAAGCCTGAGTCAATTTCTCAACTCAGGCTCATAAAGCTATATAAATTCAACTTTTGCTTTTTCAAGTTTTTTATGCACACGGCGTACTTTTCTATCAGGTAATACTGTTGCGGTAGCCTCTTTTATAATTTCAGCGTTTATGCCACGCTTTACAGCACCCAGTGCTGTAGAGGATACACATCCACATTCATCAAGACCGCATAAATGAAGCAGTTCATAATTTTTTTCTTCGATAAGCTTGTAAAGCTCTTTATTTGTAAGAGCATCACCAAAGTATTTATCAAAAATATAGTCTGATACAATATCAACGCCATCATAAAGCTCAGCGCCTTTTGTACCCTTAATAGAAAAGCCGAACAACGCTCTGTTTGTAGGCAAATTCTGAATAAGATGACGTATGTAGATAACATCACAGCCGTTATCTTTATACTGATGAATGATCTTATTTACAGCTGCGGTAATCTCTTTTGTATTGTAAGAAAATTTACTTTTTCTGTTTTCATAGAGATAGTCATTTTGCATATCAATAACAATCAAAGCTGTATTCATATTAGCTCTCCTTATTTTTCAGTTTTGTCTGACGGCAGTTTTCTCTTTTTCTTCTTTTTTCTGACAGAATATCCGAATGTTCCGAGCTTCTGACCGAGCCTGAAATACTCGCCGTGAGAGTATGCGATAAGGTCAGCTTTTTGCAAATCGAGCCTGCCGTTTTCATCAATAAGCTCCTGCGCTACGTTTACTGCAACAATATCAGCTAAAAACATATCGTGAGTACCGAGCGGGATTATATCACAGACTCTGCATTCAAGCGTTACGGGCGAATCTGTAAGCATTACGGTATTTAACTCATTGGCTTTTTCATATTCAAGGTTCATTTTCTCAAACTTGTTTTCATTCTTACCGCTTTTTACACCGCAATAGTCTGTAGCACGGACAAGAGAGGCTGTTGTAAGATTTATTACAAACTCTTTGCTTTCTTTAATTATATTGTAAGAATGCCTTGTAGGGCGAACGGATATGTAGGTTTTTGGCGGATTTGTATTTATCGTACCTGTCCAGGCGATAGTTAAAACGTTGGGTTTTTCTTCACTGCCGCAGGTTACCATAACTGCAGGTACTGGTGCGAGTACTGCCCCGCCCTTCCACTTGATTTTTGTAAACTTCATAATATCACCACAAAATCTCTAGAGAATATTTTAATTATACAGTATAGAGTTTAATTTTTCAAGTACTGTTTATTCACAACAAAATTGTCAATAATGAATATAATAAATCCATTGAGAAAGCTAACGAGATTCTATCTATTAATGAAATATCCGATAATCAGAAGATTCAA
>CALBJC010000071.1 GCA_937892655.1 uncultured Clostridia bacterium
CCCAGTATCCCAAGTATGACATTCTTTACATGGCATATAACTTCAACAAGCTTGTAAAGAAGTACAAGGCTATTTACGCTCTTCCCGAAGAACAGGCAAAGAAGAAGGAAGCGGCACTGGACAAGAAGATTACATCCAAGCACTATCCCAGAAAGCTTATCTATCAGATGGCAAAATTCAAGGAAGATACATTTATTTTCGCAAAGAGAACACTGAAAAAGGTATCTCCCAAGCTCTTCATTTTCTTAAAGAACAAGACTATGAAGGAAGTTAAGGAATAAAAAACTCCATAAAAACAAACTCCCGAGATAACCTCGGGAGTTTTTATTATTCAATCTGAAAATTTGTGATAGTAGCCCACAAAATACCTGCAAGGGCGCTTATGGCTGAAACGATTGGCGGGATTATTGCCATCAGTTTTTTATGGCTGTAGAATTTTTTGCAAAGATAAATAAGCGATATGATATACAATGCCGCATAAACTATCAGCACTGCAAGCCCCTGGAAAAATCCCGGTAATGAGCTTGCCTTAAAATCATAATATACAGCACCGCCTATACCTAAATACACAAATGTCAGAATAAGCCACGCTGATGCAGATAAAGCTATCAGTAAAATGAATGCCGCTACCGTTTTAAAGTTTAAAATACCTTTCATAAATTCTCCTCCTACATTAAACTTTATAAAAAGTATACATACTATATCTTAACAAAAGCCTGACAGAATTCTTAAGATTATCTTAAAAAACCGCACTCATTTTTTGAGTGCGGTTTTTTATTATTCTTCACTATTCTTCGATCTGTTCTGATCTCTGAAATCACGAGGAGTTATGTTTTCAAGCTTTTTGAAAACTGCCGAGAAATACGAGCAGTCACCATACCCTACGGCAAGGCCTATCTCGCTTACAGACATACTGCTTTCAATTAAAAGCTCCTTTGCCTTCTGAATACGCTTGCGGTTTATGTATTCAAAAGGTCTGATGTCGAGCGCCTCTTTGAAAACGCGGCAGAGATGCTGAGGGGTTACCTCGCACTGCTCTGCAATAGCCTCAATGGTTATAGGTTTTGCAAGATTTATTTCGATATAATCAAGCGCCTTTGAGATTATACTGTTTTTTGGTGAGTTATGCTGACCGCCATCGGTATTTTTCTGCCTGTAGAGATTTACAATCAGCTCATAAACAATAGCCGAGGCTGTATATCCGCCGAAAACCTCATCGGTTGTAAGGGCAGTATATATCTTTTTGAAAAGCGGCTCAAAGGATGAGTCTGAAATGCTCATTACAAAAGGCTCTGTAAAGCGGAACTGAAATAATACATCCTTTACGCTCTTTCCGCCAAAGCATACCCACTTTATCTCCCACTTATCGCCGAGAGAATAATATTCGTGAGGCACCCCCTTGGGTAAAAAGATACACATATTTTCAGTTATCATATACTCTTTATCCAAAACCCTGAGCTTACCCGCACCCGAGGCGCAGAACAAGATCTGGTCAACGCAGTAGCCATGCGGCCTTGTAACGTGAAACTGCGGGTCGATAGCGCCAACGCCCCTTACATACAAAGGTAAATCAGGCTCATTGTTTACTACAGGGAAGATATATTTGTTCATTTTCTTTCACTTCCATAAAGTTTATATTATTAAACATTTGTATGTTCATATATTCATATTGAAATAATACCACATTTGTAGTATGCTGTCAATATAGATATATGGGATTTTAATATTTTTACAAATACATAATGTGAGGTTTTGGGATTATGGCTGAAATTATGAAAAAATTAACCTACGAATATAAAAACTGCCCCGTTCCCGGCGGCGGGTTTGTAACAGGCTTTTTGTTTCACAAAAAAGCCTCAGATGTTTTATATTGCAGAACTGACATAGGCGGTACATACCGCTATGATTTTGAAAATAACATCTGGCGCAGCCTTATCGACCACGTCTGCGATGATGACAGCCTTGAATGCTATCCTCTTTCAATTGCGCTTGATGACGAAAACGCCGATACTCTGTTTATCGCCTGCGGTGACGGAAAATCGGGCAGGCTTTGCATATCCTATGACAGAGGTCACACCTTTACATACAAGCCTATTCCATGCTCAATTCACGGCAACTTCCCGGGGCGCGCTACGGGCGAGAGGCTTTTATACAAAAACGGTGTTATGTGGTTTGCATCACAATCAGAGGGGCTTTTGAAATCCTCAGACATGGGCGACAGCTGGGAGAAGGTTCAGGTATCCGGCGACCATAATATGACGCTTATATGGATAAGTGATGATAACAATACAATAATCGTCGGCACAAACGGCGGCGGTGACTTTGACGGCAAAAAGCGCGGGCATACCCTTTATATTTCAAAAAACGGCAAGGCTTTTGAAAAGCTCACTACCCCTTTGGCTGTAGCTGACGACAGAAGCGCTTATCACGGCTTTGTACCACAGCGATGCACAAGCGATGAAAAGTATCTTTATATCACCTTTGCGCAGAGCCAGAATCCTGCATGGGGCAAGGAGAACGCCTATGCCTGCGATACGGGCAGTCTGTTTGACGGCAGAGTAGTAAGATATGATTTAGATACCTTTACCCCATGTGATATAACACCAAATACAGACATTTCAGACCAAAACCCTGACCGCAGAGTTTTCGGCGGATTTTCGGGTATTGATACAAAAGGCGGCATACTTGTAGCTTCAACTGTATGCTCACGCCCTGATGAGATTTATCTTTCAACCGACTGCGGCGAGAGCTGGGTTTGCATTATGTCGGGTATGAAAAAGGGTAAAATTGATTTTGACAGCGTTTCATATATGAAGCCATGCTACAATGGCGGCGGCTCGCTTGTTCACTGGATGAGCGATATAAAGATAAATCCGCATAACTTGGACTTTATGGTTATGAATACGGGTACGGGCGTTTTCTGCGGTAATGGGCTTTTAAAAACTGCAAAAACGCTTTGTCACGAAAATATGCTCTGGCAGCCTTTTACTCAGGGCATTGAAGAAACAGTACATTTGAATGTTTACTCATTACCTTCGGGCGACGTCAAGTGTATTGACATCATCGGTGACCTTGGCGGCTTTGCGTTTTGTGATCTCGATAAACCTTGCGAAAACTCTTTTGCAGACGAAAAGAATGACAGATATATCACCTGCTTAAACGCTGATTTTGCAGACTGTGACCCTTATTACATACTCGCTACCCCTCGCGGTAACTGGACGGGTAAAACCAAGGGCGGTATTATCCTTTCAAAAGACCAGTGCAAGACATGGGAGCGCCTTTCATACCCTTACGGAATCACCGAGAAAATCGACGCCATCTGCGATAACATTCAAAAGCCTAACGTTGACTCGGGCTGGGTAGCGCTGAGCTGTGACAAAAAGCGAATTATATGGGCAATGTCACAGATGCATTCTTTTATCTCTGACTGCGTTGTATACTCTGATGACGAGGGCATAAGCTGGGATAAGTCAACCTTTTTTGATGAGAATTTTTCTGAGATTTCAGACTCACTCAAAATTCAGATTTACGCTGACAGACAAAACCCTCAGCGTTTTTTTGCCTTTGGCGAAACGGACGCTTTTATATCGACCGATAAGGGCAAAACCTTTGTAAAATGCAAAATCAAGGGCGATATACCGCCAGGCTTTTTAGGCTTCAGGAGAGCTTGTGAGATAAGGCTTGAACCAAATTCGAGTATCATCTGGGCAGCTCTTGGCGACAGAGGATTGTATCGCTTCGAGGTAGAAGCGAGCTGCCTTGTGGGTAAGAAAATCACAAACGAGGGCGATACCTCAAAGGGTATCGGCTTTGGTAAACCAAATGAAGATTCAGGCTTTGTTACCCTGTTTACATCAGGCAGAAGAGGCGGCGTTTACGGTTTCTGGCGCAGTGACGACTACGGAGAAAGCTGGATTCTGATAAGTGATGAAAATCAGCATTTTGGTACTGTTATCTCAATTGCAGGCGATATGAGAGAACACTCAAGATTTTATATTGCAACAGGTTCAAGAGGTCTTATTTACGGTCAGGAAAAATAAATTTTGCTGATTTTACCAACTCTTTTTGATATAAGATTAAATAGTTTATAGGATTTGTCATTGCAATTTTTTGCGTTTTTTCGTAAAATAATAGTATCAAAAGGTAAGGAGTGAGTCAATGAATACCCAAAACGTTATCAAGAGAGTTGCCGCCATAAATGATATTTCAGGCTTTGGCAGATGCTCTTTGACAACCTGTATCTCGGTTTTATCTGCTATGGGTATTCAGTGCTGTCCTGCGCCTACTGCGGTTTTATCAATGCACACAGGCTTTGAAAACTTCAAAATGCAGGATATGACTTCTCTTTTACCCCAGTATTTAAACAGCTGGGTTGAAGACAACATCACCTTTGACGCAGTTTACAGCGGTTTTTTAGGCTCTTATGAGCAGATAAAATATACTGAGGATTTTATCAGAAAAAACAAAAATGCTCTTATCATAGTTGACCCGGTTATGGGCGATGGAGGCGCGCTTTACTCAACCATTACCCCACAGATGAAAAGCGAGATAAAAAAGCTTGTATCATTGGCTGATATTGTAACCCCTAATGTTACAGAGGCTTGCTTTTTAGCGGGCGTTGACTACAGAAGCGATAATATTACAGAAGAAGAGGCTTATATGCTCACAGAGCGTATACGCAGAATCGGTGCTAAGGCGGTAATCATCACAGGCGTTGGCATTGAGGGATATGGCGACAGAATGCGCTACTGCTACAACGAAAACGGCAGATTCTACGCGCGCTCAACCCCTCGCTCAAGGGGAGAGTTTTCAGGCAACGGTGACCTCTTTGCATCACTTCTGACGGGGTATCTGTTAAACGGCATGACATTGCAAAGCGCTATTGACAAATCAGCTGAGTTTATTTATGACGCTATTGAGTATCGTGGATTTGGTCAGGAAATTGTTGAAGAGCTTGCAAAATATGCGGGTGTTCCT
>CALBJC010000072.1 GCA_937892655.1 uncultured Clostridia bacterium
CCGCCCCACTGCAGTTTATCGCAGTGGGGCGGATTTAAATTATTGCAGCTGTAAAAACGCCTCAGCCAATACATCGCCTAAAAGCTCGGCGGCGTATAGTGCTTCGTCTATGGAGTTTGCGTGAGAGCCTACCTCTATGAGCAGTGAGCCTGTTGTCAGATCCTGGTTGTAATGGCGGTAGTCAAAGAGTATTGGTCTTGTAAATGTCGGGTACATACTCTCTGCGGTATTCTGGATAAGTGACGCCAGCTTTAGGTTTTCTCTGAAATCTGGCATATCCATAGTGCCGTCGTCAGCACCTGATATTATCATAATCTGTGCGGCATTTTTGCCGTTTTGCTCGGTTGTGGGTGCAAGCCTTACTCCGTCTGTTGTGATAAGAGCATCTCTGTGAATGTCAAGAACAATTTTGATTGACGGATTTTCTTTTAAAATTTCCTCAACCGTCATAGCGCTTCTCTGATATGAGCCGTTGTAATCGGGATAATCGTGAACTGTAGTATCGTGAATACAGCCAATCCCCGCATCATTCAGCTTCTGCGCAATTATTTCACCTACCGCAACAACGCTTTTTGCAGTATCGGTTGTTCTTGAGCAAAAGCTCTCGTCAAAAAAATCTCTCTGATAAGGCTCATAGCTTTCAGTTGTATGCGTATGCATAATTAAAACCTGCGGTAAGCTTAAGTCATAAAGCTTGATATCAGGCTTTGTCTGAGAGATACTTTTTATCTCGTCGATTCCGAGTGAAGTGCAGTTTCTTATCTGCCCGTAATCAAGATCAATAAACTGCCAGCCGTCATACGTCGTGTATGTAACCCGTCTTATCTCTCCGTCATTGTCTTCAATATTCTCAGGATACGGCAAAGCGCCCTCAACTGCCGATTGCTCAAGAGGGTCTGTCAGCTTATCCTCATCAACCCTCTGCTGTATTTCCTCGGGAATATCCACAACATCCCATATCGACCCGTGCAAAACGCTCATACTCTCCAAAAGGGCGCTGTCAACGGGCTGCTTTAGCGCTACCTTTTCGGGCGCTTCTTTTTCTTTTTCAGAAAAGTCAGCGCTTGCAAGCTTTCCTGCGCCAAATGGAATAACAGCTATCGACGCTGCAATAATCAGCGAATGTAAGATCATCTTCTTTGCAAAATCCTTCATAATATATCCGTCCTTTCTATTTGCTTGTCCGTCACAAGTATTGACAGTATTGATATATTATATTCAGAGATTTTTGCATAAATTCTTTTGTTGACAACTCCTTTTGTAATTGATATAATAGCAAAAAAGATATTTGAGAGGAGATTTATATGATAACAGAATCGTTTGATATAAACAGCGAGGCTATAATCACCCCGTCATCGTTTTTTGGCGAGAAAAACAATATCTGTGATATTGCTATCGCTACATTTTCGCATGAGATATACTTATCCGCTTTAGCTTTATTTGAAAACGAGCAGATTGGTGAGCTCAGAGCCGCAAACCGCACAAAGCCAATACATCTTTTAGATGTAAACGGTCAGAAGATCTGTTTTTATCTTTCTGAAATAGGCGCAACTCTTGCAGGAACTGATATAATCGAGATTAACTGGAAAACCGGCGCTTCTAAGTTTATCTACTATGGTTCAGCGGGTTCGCTTGATAAGGAAAAAACAACGGGTAAATATGTAATTCCTACAGAGGCTTACAGAGATGAGGGTATGTCATATCACTATGCCAAGCCTTCAGACTATATAAAGATTAAAAATGCCGACATTATGGAGAAAATGTTTTGTGAACTCAAGCTCCCTTACATAAAAAGCAGGGTATGGACAACTGACGCTCTGTATCGTGAAACCAGAAACCTTGTACAAAAGCGTAAGGAAGAGGGCTGTGTTGCTGTTGAAATGGAGCTTGCGGGCATTCAGGCGGTATGTGATTTTCATAACATAGAGCTTTATGATTTTTTGGTAACGGGCGATATTGTAGATCAGCCTGATTATACCCCCGATGGACTCTACGAGGCAAATCACAATCTTGATAAATTCTATATAGCGCTTAAGCTTGCAAAGCTTTTGGAGAATAAATAGAGAAAACCCAGAGGAAAAACCTCTGGGTTTATTTTATCCATAGATTATTTTATTAAGTCTTTCAAGGCTGTCTAAAACTTCTTGCCTTTGCTTGTAGCAAAAATCGTAGTATTCGAGTATCAAAGCTCCTTTGAAATCAAATTCCGTCAAAAGCTCCTTCATCTTATAAAAATCAAAATTACCCTCGCCGACAAGCATACAGGAGTTATCCTTTGTGTTATCGCTGATATGGATATGCTTTAGGGATGTACCCATTGCCTTTAGCATTTCAATAGGATCAACATCGCGCCTTACAGCCTGCTTTATATCGAGAGTAAACTGTGCCTTATCGCCAAGTTGTTTTTTCATATCCTCAACAAACTCTATAGTGCCCGATTTACAGCGCTCAACATTTTCCTGCAAAAATGTAACGCCAAAGCTCTTTGCTGTGTCAAAAAGTCTGTCAATGCGCTCAAAGTATTCTTCGTTTGTAAAAGTGCCTTGCCTTTTGTCACCGTGAAAAACAAAGTATGGTGCGCCCAGGATAGCTGCCGCTTCAAAGAAATTCTTGAAAAAATCGAGCATATCATCAAATCTGCGCTCATATTTTGTAAACATCATAAAAGGCTCAATAGCGCCCGTGAACGGGTGGAGCGATGTAACATTTATATTATGCTCATCAGCAAGGCGCTTGATGTTATTTATGATAGGCGGCTTCATCTCACAATAGGTGTTTATAAAAACCTCAATATTTTTTATCCCGTTTTCACAGAGATAAGTAAAGGCCTCATCGGTATAAGAAGGATAAAACGACGCTGTAGAAATACCCGTTTTGATATTGCTGTTCATTTAATTCTCCTCCTTATCTGAATTTATAGTATCATTTTATCATAAATCTTAGTATTATTCAAGGCAAAAAGTCACAACCTCGGATTTTTTGCGAAAATAAACTATTTAAATGTACTTTTTATAGTGATACCATATTTAATGAGGAGTGATAAAATGAAAAAAGAGATTAAAGTAAACTATCGGGGTGACAGTAAGCTTATCTATACGCTTTTTTATAAAAATCACAGCTATGGTATGAGCGTTGAAAGCTATCTCTTTGATGAACCTGAGGTTGTGAGCGCTGACAATATCTCAGGCAACCTGTCAAAAATGCAGGAATTATTTGAGATGATTTCAAATGCGCTTGTTACGCCGACGGGATTTTTGGATATTATAGAGGATTTTATCCTCGAAAACAGTTTTGAAGAAGCAATCTGAATTTTTAGTATACAAAATATGCAAATTTTGCTTGCATTATAACACAATCTATGGTATACTATTAGTATATTATTAGATGAAAAGGAGCTGTTATGTATGCGTTGCCCATTTTGCGGTTATGAGGATACAAAGGTAGTAGATTCAAGACCAAGTGAGGATAAAAAGCGTCGTCGTCGTGAATGCTCCAAGTGTCAGAAGAGATTTACAACTTATGAAATAGTTGAACGTCCTATGCTTATCGTTCAGAAAAAGGATGGTACATTTGAACCGTTTGACAGAAATAAGCTTATCGGCGGTGTGTTTACAGCTATCAAAAAGCGTCCTATCACAGTAGATGATGTAAGAGCGCTTGTTGATGATATTGAAAATTATTATGCAAACCAGCTCAAAACTGAAGTTACATCAACAGAAATCGGCAACAAGGTTTTAGAGGGCCTCAAGAAGCTTGACCTTGTAGCGTATGTTCGATTTGCATCTGTTTATAAGGATTTCAGCGACGTTGACAGTTTTATTAAAATTATATCTGAGCTTAAAAACTGATAATTACTCAACTCAACATATCTCTGCCAAAGCCTTTAAAACTCGTTTTAAAGGCTTTGATTGTGCGAATTTTACAACGCGATTTTTGTATAAAGCAGTCTTTTTGTGGAATGATACAGAAGTGAAAATCTTTCATAAAACCGCTTGACAAAAGATAGCAAAGAGTGTATAATAAACTAGTCGCTGATGAACAGAGACGATAAATTAATGGCTGTGTAGCTCAGTTGGCTAGAGCATCCGGTTCATACCCGGACGGTCACCGGTTCGAATCCTGTCACAGCCACCAACGATGGCCCGTTGGTCAAGCGGTTAAGACACGGCCCTTTCACGGCTGAAACACGAGTTCGATTCTCGTACGGGTCACCAAAGAGTATCCACAAAAGTGGGTGCTCTTTTTTTATTTTAAAAACAGTTGAAAAGCTTTGATAAATGGGATATAATAATGCAAAAGGGGGCTATAAAATGCAATATCTGATTTCTTTTTTAGAGGGCATTATAACCTTTATTTCACCTTGCCTTTTGCCTATGCTGCCGATTTACGTTTCGTATTTTGCAGGCGGCGAGGTTGAGGATAGTGACACCAAAAAGGTAACTAAAAACGCCTTAGGGTTTATTCTGGGTTTTACTACAATTTTCGTTTTAATGGGTGCATTTGCAGGCTTTTTTGGCTCGCTTTTGGATGATTACAGCGTGGCCGTAAATATCGTTACAGGTTTTATCGTTATATTTTTTGGTTTAAATTTCCTGGGCGTTTTGAAGCTCAATATATTTAAAGGTATACGCCAAGCGAATACAAAAAACTTAGGCTTTTTCTCATCCTTTGTTTTCGGAGTAATATTTTCAATCGGCTGGACTCCCTGCGTAGGTGCGTTTTTAGGCTCAGCGCTTATGCTTGCGGCAAACGGTCAGAGTATGATACAGGGCGTTGTAATGTTGCTTTTGTATTCTCTGGGGCTTGGCATTCCGTTTTTTATAAGTGCTGTTTTAATTGATAAGTTAAAAAGTGCTTTTAACGTAATCAAAAGGCACTATAAAATAATAAATCTTATCAGCGGCTGTCTGCTGATAGTGGTAGGCGTTTTAATGGCAACAGGTCTTTTTGGTAAATTTTTAGCGTTTATGTCGTAGGAGGAGTAAGATGAATAAAACTATAAAATGGATTTTAATAGCAGTAGCGCTTGTTGCTGTTATTGTTATAGCGTCAGTTTTGTATAACAATTTAAGTGATAAGTATGCGGATAACGGCTTTGATATTTCTGATAGTCAGAATGAAAGTACTGCGGCAGACAGCAACAGCAGTAATACCACATCTGCCCAAACAAGCAGATTCCCCTTGGCTGAAGATTTCACAGTGCTTGATAAGCATGGCGACAAAGTGAAGCTTTCAGATTTTCGTGGCAAGCCTGTAGTCATAAATTTCTGGGCATCATGGTGTTATTATTGTAAAGAGGAAATGGGTGATTTTGAGACATCCTATCTTGAACACTCTGATGAGGTTGTGTATCTTATGATAAACGTAACAGACGGCGTTCAGGAGACAAAAGAAACAGCAGATGCATATATTAAAGAAAGCGGATATTTATTTGATATCTATTATGATACAACGGGCAAAGCCGCAGAAGCCTTTGGAGTAATAGCGCTTCCATCAACAATTCTTGTTAATGATGAAGGTCGCGTTATCGGCAAGCAGATGGGCCTTGTAGACTACAAAACCTTAGAAGAGGGCGTTGAGATTCTACTTGATATGGCAAATGATTAATAAAAAGGTGCAGTCATTTTGGCTGCACCTTTTTTGCACAAAAATTTGCACAATATTACAGCTTGAAAACTATTCTTCAGTGCGTTATTATATAATAAGAAAACACGTATTGGAGGTCTTTTTATGAAAAAGCTTTATTTTATAACGGGCAGTCAGGATTTGTATGGCGATGAAACTCTGCGTCAGGCAAACGACGACGCGCTTGAAATGTCGCAGTATCTCAGCTCACAGCTTGAGAGCATTGATATAGAGGTTGTGCATCTGCCGATTATTCAGACAGCTAACGAAGCGCTTTTAGCTTGTCAGAAGGCAAGCATTGATAGCGACTGTATAGGCGTTATTATGTGGATGCATACCTTTTCACCTGCAAAAATGTGGATAAGAGCATTGCAGGCGCTTACAAAGCCTATGCTTCATCTGCATACCCAGTATAACGAAAAGCTCCCTTATGACAGTATTGATATGGATTTTATGAATCTCAATCAGTCTGCACATGGTGACAGAGAGTTCGGCTTTATATGTACCCGTCTTGGTATCAGACGTGAAGTAGTTGTCGGATACTATAAAAATCCTGATGTAGTAGCGCAGATTAAAAAGTTTGCGAGCGTTGCAAAGGCGTGCGAGTTTTCAAAGGGTATGCGCGTTGCAATGTTTGGTAACAATATGCGCGATGTTGCAGTTACAGACGGTGACAGAGTTGAAAGTGAAATCAGATTCGGCTGGAATGTAAATTACTATGGTATCGGTGATTTAGTTGGCATTATAAACACAGTTTCGGCAGATGAAATTGAAAAGAAAATGGCTGAATACACTCAAAAGTATGAACTCGATACCGACAATATCGACGCTGTGAAAGAGCAGGCTAAATATGAAGTGGCGCTTGAAAAATTTCTTGAAAAAGAGAATATCAGCGCATTTACAGACACCTTCCAGGATTTAAACGGCTTAAGACAACTGCCTGGAATTTCCGTTCAGAATATTATGGCGCGGGGTGTCGGCTTCGGTCCTGAGGGCGACTACAAGACAGCGGCACTTGGTGCTGTTATGTCAAAGATGAGCGAGGGCAAAAACGGCGCTACAGGCTTTATGGAAGATTATACCTATGATCTGACAGCGGGAGACGAATCTGAGCTTGCCGCACATATGCTGGAAGTTCCGCCGGTATTTGCCGCAACAAAGCCAAAGATTCAGGTTCATCCTTTGGGAATAGGCGGAAAAGAGCCGCCTGCACGTCTTGTGTTTGATGGCATCAAGGGCGAGGGTATTGCAGTATCTCTTGTAGACATGGGCAACCGTTTCAGACTTATCTGTGCAAAAATTGACCTTATTTCACAGCCAAAGCCAATGCCTAATTTACCTGTTGCAAGACTTATGTGGAAGCTTATTCCTGATTTTAAAACAGGAGCTGCAGCATGGATCTATGCAGGCGGCGCACATCACGCAGTAGTATCAACTGCCCTTGATGTTGACGATATCCGCTTGTTTGCAAAAATGACAGATACAGAGCTTGTTATAATTGATGAAAAAACCGATTTAAACACATTTGAGCAGAATTTAAAAACACTTGATTTGTTATCAAAGCTTAAATAAATCTTAACCGACCGTATTCAATATACGGTCGGTTTTATTGTGTATAGCACATTGCTGCCAGTATGTAAATGTACATAAAATTATGTAATCGTTTTATATTTGTTATATATAACTAAAATAATGAGATAATTAATATCTATATTGTGGAAAATCATTACAAATCGTTGTAATCGAGTACATTTTGTGGTATACTTCATTATATGGAATTGTAATTTTTTGTAATAGAGGTATTTGTATGCAGCATATTAATGACCCCAAATGGTTGAGGGTATTCGGCACAGTGTGGCAGATGATTATTGCCACTAATCCTGATGTCGGCGGCTTTTTGGTTGATCACAGAAGCAAGGAAGTATCTGTTGACAGTAATGTTATGAAGATGACGCAGATGCATTTTGAGCCTGCCTATGATGAGCTTATGCTATTTTTGCAGGCGCTGACAGATCAGGTTGATTCAAATCTGGCAGTATTTATGGTTGAGGATAATGTAGACATTACAGCAGGTATTATCCGTAGAGTTGAGGTCGATAATGTTATCGCTGACTCTCTTTTACCTGTTTGTCCGCAGTCTCAGCTTGTTATCACTATGTCTGAAAGAGATTCTTCAGGCGTTTTAGTGCTTTTAAAGGTTGAAAAGAAAAACGGTGTAAACTTATCAGATGATGATATTACAGCGGCAGTATACGCTATCAAGAAAACATCTCCTCAGGGCAGCTTGCTTTCTACCCGTTCAAGAGATCGTTACTGGCTTTATGTGCCCGAGTATGACGATGATATTACTCCACAGCTTGAAGTTATCAGAGATGCAGTTGAAAAGGTATCTCCTGAGCTTACTATGTCTGCGGGCATCGGTGCTGATTTGCATACGCCTGGTCAGATTATGCATTCAGCAGAGTTTACTCTGTTTGAGGCTTCATCAATCGGTAAGGGCGTTATCAGGCAGTATTCTGTTGAACGTTATGAAAAGCAGAAGCAGGAATTCGGTATTCAGAGAATATTCTCTCAGCTTATCGACAGAAATCTCTTTAACTACCATTTCCAGCCGATTGTAAGTGCATTCAACGGTGAAATTATCGGTTATGAAGCGCTTATGAGAACAGGTAAGGATATCGGTATGTATCCTCAGGAAATTCTTGATGCGGCTACAAAATATAATCGTCTTTACGATATTGAAAAGGCAACGCTTGGTAACACTCTTTCATTTATCAGTAAAAACCAGGATTATTTCAAGGACAGAAAGCTTTTTGTAAACTCCATTTCAGCTACTATGCTTACAGATGATGATTGGGATTTACTTGTAAACGAATATGGCGAGTTAATGGAAAAGATGGTTATTGAGCTTACTGAACAGACAGAAATGTCTGATGAGATATTAAGCATTATCCAGAAGCGTCTGAGAGAGAATAAAATCAAGCTCTCTATCGATGACTATGGTACAGGCTATTCAAATACATCAAATCTTCTGAGATACTCTCCTGACTATGTAAAGATTGACCGTTCACTTATTTCGGGTATTGATGATAATCTCAAAATGCAGAAATTTATTTCATCAATCATCGAGTTTGTTCATGATAACGGCTATCTTGCTCTGGCAGAGGGCGTTGAAACCTATGAAGAATTAAAGACAATGATTCAGCTTGGCGCTGACCTTATCCAGGGCTTCTATATTTCAAGGCCAAAGCCTGTAATGCTGCTTGAAATTTCTGAAACTGTAAGAGATGAGATTATGGAAATAAACCATGCCTGCGCTACGGTAACAAAGGTTTATCATCCAAAATCAGGCGAAACTGTATCTATGCAGAAGCTTATTGAAAATCATTATACATCTATCTTTATTGAGTCAGAGCGCGTTACGATCGAGGGCGGCTCTGAAGATGGCGATGATATTGTTATCAACATCAAGGATGAACTTGAAGCGTGCATCACTCTGAGAAATGTAAATCTCTGTAATCTCAAGGATGACCCTACAATATCACTTGGCAAAAAATCAAATATCGAGATTAAGATTGAAGGAAACAACGTTGTTAAAAATAAAGGTATCTTAGTTCCGCAGTCTGCAAGCCTGAAGCTTACGGGCAATGGAACATTGAAGGTTTTGGCTGAGGCTACAAACTCATTCTGTATCGGTACAAGCTCAGAGCAGGCTCCCGGTAATATCTGCCTTAATATGAGAGGTAAGCTTGAAATCGAGGCAAACGGCGAACGCTGTATCGGCATCGGCGGCGGTAAGAATCCTACAGGCAACGCTATTTCGATCAATGGCGGTGAAATCAATATTCATTGTGCAGGCGATAACTGTCTTGGTATAGGTATTTATGATGGCAACGCTGTAATTGATGCAGAAAATGCAAGATTTATCTTTGATATTCTGTCACCTAACTGTGTTGGTATCGGTTCAATGGTGAGCGATTGCAACATTGTTATTTCAAACTACCTACTCAATTTCAATATGTCAGGCATCAACATCTGCGGCATAGGTGTTCTTGACAGCGGCAGAGGTAAAATTACTCTGCTTGACGGTAAGGTTGATTTTACAATGCGTGG
>CALBJC010000073.1 GCA_937892655.1 uncultured Clostridia bacterium
ACAGGCTGGTTCAATGGGCGCTTGCTCATCACCATCACGTATCTACAAGGGCAAGGGTATGCCTGGTCACCTCGGTCACGAGAGAGTAACAATCCAGAATCTCAAGGTTGTTAAGGTTGACGCAGAAAACAATCTCATCGCTATCAAGGGTGCTATTCCTGGCCCTAAGGGTTCAGTTGTAACTATCATTGATGCAGTTAAGGCTTAGTGGAAGGAGGAACTAAAATGTCACAGATTTCAGTATTAGATATGGCAGGCAATAAGGTTGCCGACACTGAGCTTAATGATGCTATTTTCGGCATCGAGCCAAACGTTGAAGTTATGCACGCTATGGTTGTTAACTACCTCGCTAACCAGCGTCAGGGTACACAGTCAACACTTACAAGAACAGAAGTAAGCGGTGGCGGTAGAAAGCCTTGGAGACAGAAGGGTACAGGTAGAGCAAGACAGGGTTCTATCCGCGCTCCACAGTGGACACACGGCGGTATCGCACTCGGTCCTAAGCCAAGAAGCTACAGATTTGCGCTTAACAAGAAGGTAAAGAGACTTGCTATGAAGTCAGCTCTTTCAACAAAGGTACTCGATAACAACATGATCGTTTTAGATTCACTCAAGCTTGAGGAATTCAAGACAAAGACAATCGTTAACATGCTCAAGGCTCTTAATGTTGAAGGCAAGGCCCTCATCGTAATGCCTGAGGTTGACGCTAAGGTTATCAAGAGCGCAAACAACATTCCTGGTGTAAAGACAACTCTTGTTAATACACTCAACGTATACGACATTCTTAACTACGATAAGTTCATCGTTGTTACAGATGCTGTAAAGAAGATTGAGGAGGTTTACGCATAATGATTAAAACCGCTCAGGATATTATTATCAGACCTATCATCACAGAAGGTTCTATGGAAAATCTCGCTGCTGGCAAGTACACATTTGAAGTTGCAAAGAATGCAAACAAGATTGAAATTGCTAAGGCAGTTGAAGAGCTGTTCGGCGTAAAGGTTGCTAAGGTTAACACAATGAACTGCAACGGCAAGAACAGAAGAATGGGCAGATATGAGGGCAAGACTCCAGACTGGAAGAAGGCAATCGTTACTCTCAAGGATGGCGAAAAGACAATCGAATTCTTCGATAACCTCATCTAATAAAATAATAAGCCCCGACCCGAGCAGTAAAAGCTGCTTGAGGCAAGTATGGAAAACAAAAAGTTTTTCGCAAAACCGTAAAGGAGTGAATATACAATGGCAATTAAGAGCTACAAGCCAACGACACCTGGTAGACGTGGCATGACTGTTACAGATTACTCAGGCTTGTCAAAGGTTGCTCCTGAAAAAAGCCTTACTGAATCTTTAAAGAAGAATTCAGGTAGAAACAGCTACGGTAGAATCACAGTTCGTCACAGAGGCGGCGGCGTTAGAAGAAAGTACCGTATCATTGACTTTAAGAGAAATAAGCTCGATATGAATGCAACAGTTATGACTATCGAGTACGACCCAAACAGATCAGCACACATCGCACTTTTACAGTATGAAGATGGTGAAAAGAGATACATCCTCGCACCAAACGGCCTCAAGGTAGGCGATACAGTAAGAGCAGGCGCTGATGCAGACATCAAGCCAGGTAATGCACTTGCACTCGGTAACATCCCTGTAGGTACATTCATCCACAACATTGAGCTTTACCCTGGTAAGGGTGCTCAGCTTGTAAGAGCTGCTGGTAACATGGCTCAGCTTATGGGTAAGGAAGCTACTTACGCTCTCGTAAGACTCCCTTCAGGCGAAATGAGAAAAGTTCCAATCAACTGTATGGCTACAGTAGGTCAGGTTGGTAACATCGACCATGAAAACGTTCATATCGGTAAGGCTGGTAGAAAGCGTCACATGGGTTGGAGACCAACAGTTAGAGGTTCTGTAATGAACCCATGCGATCACCCACACGGTGGTGGTGAAGGTAAGTCACCAGTAGGTCGTCCAGGCCCATGCACACCTTGGGGTAAGCCAGCACTTGGTTACAAGACTCGTAAGAAGCATCATCGCTCCGATAAGTTTATCGTAAAGCGTAGAAACGGTAAGTAAGCTGAAGGGAGGCAGATGAATAATGGGTAGAAGTATTAAAAAGGGACCTTACGTTCAGGAGGTTCTTCTCAAAAGAGTTGAAGCAATGAACGAAGCAGGCGAAAAGAAGGTTTTGAAAACTTGGAGCCGTGCTTCAACAATCTTCCCTGATTTTGTTGGTCATACATTTGCTGTTCACGATGGACGTAAGCACGTTCCTGTTTATGTTACTGAAGATATGGTAGGTCATAAGCTTGGTGAATTTGCACCAACAAGAACTTACAAGGGACACGCAGGTTCAAAGACCTCAAATAATGGTAAGAAGTAGGCCGAAAGGAGGATTTCATAATGGAAGCAAGAGCATATCTTAGAAATGCTCGTATTGCCCCAAGAAAGGTTCAGATCGTTCTGGATCTCATCAGAGGCAAGGATTACGAGGTTGCAATGGCAATCTTAAAGCATACACCAAAGGCAGCTTGTGAATATCTTGAGAAGCTTCTTAAGTCGGCCGCAGCAAACGCTGAAAACAACCACAACATGGATGTAAACAATCTTTATGTTGCTGAATGTTTCGTTTGCCCAGGACCAATTATGAAGAGAATCATGCCAAGAGCAAGAGGCACAGCATACAGAATCCTTAAGAGAACTTCACACATCACAATGGTTCTCAAGGAAAAGGAATAAGTCGAAAGAGGAGGTAAACTAATGGGCCAGAAGGTAAATCCACACGGACTTCGTGTCGGTGTAATCAAGGACTGGGATTCTCGCTGGTTTGCAAATAAGAGCACTTTCGGCGATACACTTGTTGAAGACTACAACGTTCGTAACTTCATCAAGAAGAGCCTGTACTCAGCAGGTGTTCCACGCATCGAAATCGAAAGATTTGCAGATAAGGTTAAGATCCACATTCACTGCGCTAGACCGGGCGTTGTAATCGGTAAGGGTGGCGCAGAAATCGAAAAGCTCCGTCAGAAGATTGAAAACATGACAGGTAAGAGCGTTGCTCTCAACATCGTAGAGGTTAAGTCACCTGATGTTAATGCACAGCTCGTTGCAGAAAAGATTGCGCTCGACCTTGAAAACAGAATTTCATTCAGAAGAGCTACAAAGCAGGCTATTGCAAGAACAATGAAGCTTGGTGCTAAGGGTATCAAGACAATGGTTTCAGGTCGTCTCGGCGGTGCTGAAATTGCAAGAAGCGAAACATATCACGAGGGTACAATTCCTCTTCAGACAATTCGTGCAGATATCGACTACGGCTTTGCAGAAGCTAACACAACTTATGGTAAGATCGGCGTTAAGGTTTGGATCTACAAGGGTGAAGTTTTGGCAGGTGCAGTAGCAAACAACGCTAAGGAAGAAAAGCGTCCTGCAAGAAGAAATAATCGCAGAGAAGGAGGTAACAAGTAATGCTACTTCCAAAGAGAGTTAAGTATCGCCGCCAGCAGCGCGGTAGATTAAAGGGTAAGGCAATGAGAGGCAACACTGTTACAAACGGTGAATACGGCCTCCAGGCTCTTCAGCCAGCTTGGATCACATCAAATCAGATTGAAGCTGCCCGTATCGCTATGACAAGATACATCAAGAGAGGCGGTCAGGTTTGGATCAAGATTTTCCCAGACAAGCCAATCACTGAAAAGCCAGCTGATACTCGAATGGGTTCCGGTAAAGGTTCTCCAGAATATTGGGTAGCTGTTGTTAAGCCAGGCAGAGTAATGTTTGAAATCGCCGGCGTATCAGAAGAAGTTGCTAGAGAGGCTATGCGTCTTGCTATGCACAAGCTCCCAATCAAGTGTAAGTTTGTTAAGAAGGAAACTGAGGAAAAGGGTGGTGAGCAGTAATGAAGGCAAACGAAATCAAGGATATGAAATTAGAAGAGCTTCAGGCTAAGCTCACAGAACTCAAGCAGGAGCTCTTTAACCTCCGTTTTCAGCATGCTGTAAATCAGCTCGATAACCCTAAGCGTCTCAACGCGGTTAAGAAGGACATTGCTCGTGTAAAGACCTTCATTAACCAGCGCAACGCACAGTAAGGAGGATTAACTGTGAGCGAAAGAAACCTTAGAAAGACCAGAGTGGGCAAGGTTGTATCCAACAAGATGGATAAGACTATCGTTGTTGCAATCGAAGATAACGTAGCTCACCCTCTCTATAAGAAGATTATCAAGAGAACTGTAAAGCTCAAGGCTCATGACGAAAACAATGTCTGCACAATCGGCGACAAGGTTAAGGTTATGGAAACAAGACCTCTCTCAAAGGATAAGAGATGGAGACTTGTTGAAGTTCTCGAAAAGGCTAAGTAATTTAGCGATTATACGTTTTAATAAAACAATTAAGTTCTGAAAGGAGGAACGACTGTGATTCAAATGCAGACATACCTGAAGGTTGCTGATAACAGTGGAGCAAAGGAGCTCATGTGTATCAGAGTTTTAGGTGGCACACGCAGAAGATATGCAAACATCGGCGACGTTGTCGTTTGTTCAGTTAAGAAGGCTACACCAGGCGGCGTTGTTAAGAAGGGCGATGTTGTAAAAGCAGTAATCGTTCGTTCAGCTAAGGGTCTTCGTCGTGAAGATGGCACATACATCCGTTTCGACGAAAACGCAGCTGTTATTGTTAAGGAAGATAAAAACCCAAGAGGAACTCGTATTTTTGGACCTGTGGCTAGAGAATTAAGAGACAAGGATTTCTTAAAGATTTTGTCACTCGCACCAGAAGTTCTTTAATCAGGAGGTGTCGTAAATGAGTAATAAGGTTCACGTTAAAACAGGCGACACAGTCATCTTGTTAAAGGGTAAATACGATGATAAGTATACAGATAACGCTCGTAAGACCGGTAAGGTTTTAGAAGTTTCCCCTAAGGAAGGTAAGGTTATCGTAGAAGGCATTAACTACGTTACAAAGCACGTTAAGCCACGTCGTCAGGGCGAAGCAGGCGGTATCGTTAAGGCTGAAGCTCCAATCTACGCATGCAAGGTTCAGCTTGTTTGCCCTAAGTGCGGCAAGCCAACAAGAACTGGCGCTAAGATCGTAGGCGACGAAAAGCTCAGAGTTTGCAAGAAGTGCAACGAAACATTCAAGTAAGGAGGAAACTACAATGCCAAGATTAAAGGAATATTATGTTAGCGATGTAGCTCCTGCTTTAATGAAGAAGTTCGGCTACAAGAACGTAATGCAGATTCCTAAGCTTGATAAGGTTGTAATCAACGTTGGTTGCGGCGAAGCTAAGGAAAACAAGAAGGTTGTTGAGGCTATCATGACAGACCTCGCAGCTATCACAGGTCAGAAGCCTATCGAATGTAAGGCTAAGAAGTCAGTTGCTAACTTCAAGCTCAGAGAAGGCATGACAATCGGTGTTAAGGTAACTCTCAGAGGCGACAAGATGTGGGAATTCGTTGACAGACTTTTCAACGTTTCATTCCCTCGTGTACGTGACTTCAGAGGTATCAACCCTAATTCCTTCGACGGTAGAGGTAACTACTCTACAGGTATCAAGGAACAGCTCATTTTCCCAGAAATTGAGTATGATAAGATTGACAAGGTTCGTGGTATGGATATCAACTTTATCACAACTGCTAATAACGACGAAGAAGCAAGAGAGCTTTTAAGCTTACTCGGCGCTCCATTCGCAAAGTAATGTAAGGGGAGGAACTAATAATGGCTAAAAAGGCAATGATCAACAAGCAGCAGAAAACGCCAAAGTATTCCACTCGTGCTTACAACAGATGCAAAATCTGCGGAAGACCACACGCATACCTCAGAAAGTTCGGCATTTGCCGTATCTGCTTCAGAGAGCTTGCACACGATGGTCAGATCCCGGGTGTTAAGAAGGCAAGCTGGTAATCAGTTTACCACAACAACCAATTGAGGAGGTTATACGGAATGCAAATTACTGATACAATCGCCGATTTGCTTACCAGAATTCGTAACGCAAGTTCTGCAAAGCACGCAACTGTAGACGTTCCTGCATCTAACCTTAAGAAGTCTATCACACAGATTCTCGTTGACGAAGGCTATGTGAAGTCATTCCAGGTTATCGAGGACGGTAAGCAGGGTATCATTAGAATTACGCTCAAATATGATGAGAATAGAAATCCAGTTATCACAGGTATCCGTAGAGTTTCTAAGCCAGGTCTTAGAATCTACTCAAGCTGTGAGGATATGCCAAAGGTTATGAAGGGTCTTGGTGTAGCAATCGTATCTACATCTAAGGGTATTGTTACTGACAAGAAGGCTCGTGAGCTTAACGTTGGCGGCGAAGTTCTCGCATTCGTTTGGTAAGGAGGACAGGATATGTCAAGAATTGGTAAAATGCCTATCACTGTTCCTGCCGGCGTAGAAGTTAATGTTGCGGACGGCAACGTAGTAACAGTGAAGGGCCCAAAGGGCACTTTAGTAAAAACATATCACAGAGATATGATCATTGAAGTAAACGGTGCAGAGGTCAATGTTAAGCGTCCTTCAGACGAAAAGCAGCACAGAGCTCTCCACGGTTTGACAAGAACACTCATCGCTAACATGGTTGAGGGTGTTACAAACGGCTACTCAAAGACACTTGAAATCGAAGGTGTTGGTTACAGAGCAGCTAAGCAGGGTAAGCAGCTTGTTTTGAACCTTGGTTTCTCACACCAGGTAGTGTTTGAAGAAAACGAAGATATCGCTATCGAAGTTCCAAACGCAAACAAGATTGTTGTTTCCGGTATTGACAAGCAGAAGGTTGGACAGTTTGCTTGTGAAATCAGAGAAAAGCGTCCACCTGAGCCATACAAGGGCAAGGGTATCCGTTACGAAGGCGAATACATCATCCGTAAGGAAGGTAAAGCCGGTAAGGGTAGTAAGAAGTAATATAAGGAGTGAAAAACGATGGTTAAAAAGCTTGATAGAGCAGCATCAAGAGCAAAGAGACATGCTCGAGTTCGTGCAAAGATTTCAGGAACAGCTACATGCCCACGTCTTAATGTATTTCGCTCCTCGAAACATATTTATGCACAGTTGATCGACGACGTTAACGGCGTTACACTCGCTGCAGCATCATCAATGGCTAAGGACTTTGATGGCAACGGCGGTAACAAGGAAGGCGCTCGTAAGGTAGGCCTTGCAATTGCAGAAGCTGCAAAAGCAAAGGGTATCGAAGAAGTTGTATTCGACAGAGGCGGTTACATCTACCACGGTCGTGTTCAGGAATTAGCAGACGGCGCTCGCGAGGGCGGACTCAAGTTCTAAAGGAGGTAAATATCTTGGCTTTAATAGATGCTTCAACATTGGAACTTTCTGAGAAGGTTGTCGCAATCAACCGTGTATCTAAGACTGTAAAGGGCGGTCGTATCATGAAGTTTGCTGCACTCGTTGTAGTAGGCGACGGTAACGGTTATGTTGGCTTCGGTATGGGTAAGTCAGCTGAAGTTCCAGATGCAATCCGCAAGGGTATCGAGGATGCGAAGAAGAACCTTATCAAGGTTTCATTAAGAGGAACAACAATTCCTCACGAAATTATCGGCAAGTTCGGCGCAGGCGAAGTTCTGATGAGACCAGCCCCACAGGGTACTGGTGTTATCGCAGGCGGTCCTGTTCGTTCAGTAGTAGAAATGGCCGGTATCAAGGATATCAGAACAAAGTCACTTCGTTCTAACAATCCTTGCAACGTAGTTAGAGCTACAATCAACGGTCTTGCAAGCGTAATGAGCGCTGAAGACGTTGCAGCAAAGAGAGGCAAAACAGTTAAGGAAATTTTTGGCTAAGGAGGAATAGCAAATGGCAAACTTAAAGATTACACTTGTGAAGAGCCTTATTGGCAGACCACAGGATCAGATTGCAACAGCTAACTCCCTCGGTCTCAAGAAGATCAGAAGCGTAACTGTTCAGCCTGATAACGCTCAGACACAGGGCAAAATTAAGAAAATATCCCACCTTATCGAGGTAACTGAAGCGTAAACAAGGAGGTGCGAAAGAAATGAAACTTCACGAATTACACCCAGCAGCTGGTGCTAACAAGGAAACCAAGAGAATTGGTAGAGGCCACGGCTCAGGTCAGGGTAAAACAGCCGGTAAAGGTCATAAGGGTCAGAACGCTCGTTCAGGCGGTGGCGTAAAGCCAGGCTTTGAAGGCGGTCAGATGCCTTTAGCAAGACGTGTACCAAAGAGAGGCTTCAACAACATCTTCGCTACAGAGTACGCAACAGTTAATGTTTCCGCTTTGGAAGTATTTACTGAAGGTACAGTTGTTGACGCAGATCTCCTCAAGGCAGCAGGCATCTGCAAGAAGCCTTGCGATGGTATCAAAATTCTCGGCAACGGTGAGCTCTCAAAGGCTCTCACTGTAAAGGCTGCAGCTTTCACTGCAACTGCTAAGGAAAAGATTGAAAAGGCAGGCGGGAAGGTTGAGGTGATCTAGTGTGTTTGAAACACTTCGTAACGCTTGGAAGGTAGTTGACCTTCGTAAGAAGATTTTATTCACATTATTCATCATCATCATTTACCGTATCGGCGGCGCAATTCCTGTTCCGTTTCTGGATGCTGCATTACTCGGCACAATGTTCGCAGACGATGGCGGCATTTTCAGCTACATGAACGTATTGTCAGGTGGTACCTTCTCAAAGGGTACACTTTTTGCGCTCGGCGTACAGCCTTACATTAACGCATCAATCATCATTCAGCTTCTGACATACGCTATTCCTGCACTCGAAAGAATGTCTAAGGAAGGTATGGAAGGCAGAAAGAAGATTACAAAGATTACAAAGTATACAGCTTTGGTAATCGGTTTGTTCCAGTCATGGGCATACTACCTTACAATGAAGAATATAGGCGCTCTGTATCATACAGAAGGCTTTGCAAAGATATTTACTGAAATTGTAATTATCGCTTGCTTCACAGCCGGTGCTTCACTCGTTGTATGGCTCGGTGACCAGATCTCTGAAAAGGGTCTTGGCAACGGTATGTCAATGCTTATCTTCGCAGGTATTGTTGCTCGTGGTCCTGCAGAGGTTGGTAACTTTATTGCTTACCTCAAGGATGGTACAACAGTACAGAAGATTATGGTTCCTGTAATTATAATCATCTTTATTTTGATGGTTGGTTTCGTAGTATTTATGAACCACGCAGAAAGAAGAATTCCTATCCAGTACGCAAAGCGCGTAGTTGGTAGAAAGCAGTACGGCGGTCAGTCATCTTATATTCCAATTAAGATCGCTATGTCAGGCGTATTGCCAATCATCTTCGCATCTGCATTCGTGTCACTTCCATCAACACTTGAGCTTTTCATCAAGGTTAAGAATCCTGATGGTTTCTATGCTCATTTCTTGTCATGGTTTAAGTACACACATCCGGTATATGGCATTTTATACTTCTTGCTCATTATCGGCTTTAACTTCTTCTATGTTTCAATGCAGTACAACCCAGTACAGATTGCTAACGATTTAAGAGCTAACAATGGCGGTATCCCAGGTATCAGACCTGGCCGTCCAACATCAGAGTTCATCAAGAGAATCTTCAATAAGATCACTATCGTTGGCGCGTTCTTCCTCGGCGTAATTGCGATTTTCCCAATCATCTTTACAGCTACAACAGGTATGAACATCGCTATGGGTGGTACATCAATGCTCATTTTGGTAAGCGTTGCACTCGAAACAGTAAGACAGCTTGAATCACAGATGATGATGCGTCATCATAAGGGATTCTTAGAATAATAGTCTGAAAGGTAGGTTTTATTATGAAATTAATTCTTTTAGGCGCACCTGGTGCGGGTAAGGGTACACAGGCTGAGGTTATCAGCGAAGCGCTCTCAATCCCACAGATCTCAACAGGTAATATTTTGAGAGAAGCTGTAAAGAATCAGACAGCTTGCGGCCTTGAAGCTAAGAGCTATATGGACAGCGGCGCATTGGTTCCTGACAGCGTTGTAATTGGTATTCTCAAGGACAGAATCGCACAGCCAGACTGTGAAAAAGGCTTTATCCTTGATGGTTTCCCAAGAACAGTTCCTCAGGCTGAGGCACTTGATGAAATGGGCATCATCATCGACAAGGTTGTAGAAATCTATGTTCCTGATGAAACAATTCAGAAGAGACTTTCAGGCAGAAGAGTTTGCGAAGCTTGCGGCGCTTCATACCACGTTGACTTCAAGCCAACTAAGGTTGAAGGTATCTGTAACCTTTGCGGTGGCAAGACAGTTATCCGTAAGGATGATGAACCTGCTACAGTTATCGACCGTCTGAAGACTTATCACGAAAAGACAGCTCCTTTGAAGGATTACTACGGTAAGCAGGGCAAGCTTGTTACTGTTGAAGGACAGGAAGAGGTTGCTGAAACTTCAAAGCTCACACTCAAGGCTATTGAGGGTTAATCCTCAGGTTTTACAATTTATGTTATAAAAGTACGGCTTTTGCCGTGCTTTAAGACATAGATTTACAAGATTAAGAGGCGTTTTGATGATTACAGTAAAATCCAATAAGGAAATTGCAAAAATGCAGAAAGCCGGCAGCATTACAGCAGGTGCTTTAATAGCTGCGGGTGAGGCTATCAAGGTTGGAATGACTACCTATGAGCTTGACAAAATCATTCACAGGTATATTACCTCGCATGGTGCAAAGCCATCATTTCTAGGCTACGGCGGTTTTCCGGGAAGTGCTTGCATATCAATCAATGATGAAGTAATTCACGGCATCCCAGGCCCAAGAAAGATTTGTGAGGGAGACATCGTGAGTGTTGACGTCGGCGCTTATATCGACGGTTACCACGGTGATTCCTGTAAAACCTTTGCAGTCGGAAACATTTCCGATGAGGCGAGGGCTTTGATGACCTCAACCGAGGAATCCTTGTATGAAGCAATAAAGATTGCAAAGCCTGGTATGAGAATCGGAGATTTATCCGCTTGCATCCAGCAGTACAATGAATCCAGAGGCTTTTCAGTAGTCCGCAAGTTTGTGGGCCACGGCATAGGCTCCGAGTTACACGAGGATCCTGAAGTGCCAAACTTCGGTAAGGCAGGCCACGGACCAAGACTTGTTGCAGGTATGGTTATCGCAGTTGAACCTATGATAAATCAGGGTTCTTTTGAGGTAAAGGTAATGCCTGACAAATGGACAGTAAAAACCGTAGATGGTAAGCTGTCCGCACACTTTGAGCATACAATCGCTATTACTCAGGACGGCGCGGTTATCTTAACTAAGCCTGTATAGAGGTAAAGCGATGGTATCAATAAAACCAGGTTTAGTAGTAAAGGCTATAGCCGGTAAGGAAAGCGGTTCTCTCTACGTTGCACTAGGAACCGACCAAAACGGCAGAATACTTATTGCTAACGGTAGCGACCGCAGGGTTGAAGCCCCTAAGGCCAAAAACCCCAAGCATTTGACCGTTACAAAGGTAGAGCTTGATATTACACAAATAACCAATAAAAAGTTGCGACAACAGCTTCGCACAGTTTCAACCCAAGACTGCTGCGAAAGACCGAAATGATAATGGGGAGGGCTTTTGAATGTCAAAGGAAGACGTAATTGAATTACAGGGTACCGTGCTTGAAGCACTTCCTAGCGCTATGTTTAAGGTAGAGCTTGAAAACGGTCATAAAATTCTCGCCACTATTTCCGGAAAGCTCCGTATGAATTATATCCGTATAGTTCCGGGCGATAAGGTAACGGTCGAGATGTCAACATACGATTTAACAAAGGGAAGAATCACTTGGAGAGTTAAATAATTAACTTAAGGTTAATATTTAACTCCGTAATAAGAGGAGGTATTTTCAATGAAAGTAAGACCTTCAGTAAAGCCAATGTGCGAAAAGTGCAAGGTTATCAAGCGTAAGGGTAAGATTATGGTTATCTGCGCAAATCCTAAGCACAAGCAGCGTCAGGGCTAACACATACCAATAATGGAGGTGCAATAAACTATGGCTCGTATTGCCGGTATAGACCTTCCAAAGAATAAGAGAGTTGAAATCGGTCTCACTTATATCTATGGTATCGGTCAGACAACAGCTAAGAAGATTCTTGCAGAAACAGGTGTAAACCCTGATACAAGAGTTAAGGATCTTACAGCAGATGAAGAAGCATTGCTTCGTGATTACATTGATAAGAATTTATTAGTTGAGGGTGACCTCAGAAGAAACGTAGCTCTTAACATCAAGAGACTTGTAGAAATCGGTTGCTACCGTGGTGTTCGTCACCGTAAGGGTCTCCCAGTTAGAGGTCAGAGAACTAAGACTAACGCTAGAACTCGTAAGGGTCCAGTTAAGACTATCGCTAATAAGAAGAAGTAAGGAGGGATTTGAACAATGGCTCAGGTTAAAAACAAGAAGACTACAGTACGTCGTCGTCGTGAAAGAAAAAACATTGAACAGGGACAGGTTCATATCCAGTCTACTTTCAACAACACAATTGTAACTATTACAGATATGCAGGGTAACGCAATCTCATGGGCATCAGCAGGCGGTCTCGGCTTCAGAGGTTCAAAGAAGTCAACTCCATTCGCAGCTCAGACAGCAGCAGAAGTTGCAGCCAGAGCAGCTAAGGAACACGGCCTCAAGACTGTTGAAGTTTACGTAAAGGGCCCAGGTGCTGGTAGAGAAGCAGCTATCCGTGCATTGCAGTCAGAAGAACTTGAAGTTAGACTCATCAAGGACGTAACTCCAATTCCTCACAACGGCTGCCGTCCTCCTAAGAGAAGACGTGTATAATAACTTAATGGAGGTGTAAGGAAAAATGGCAGTAACTAGAGAACCAATTTTAAAGAGATGCAGATATCTCGGTATCAGCCCAATGGTTATGGGTGTTGCTAAGGAATCTAAGAGAGATCCTAACGCTAACAAGAGAAAGAAAGTTTCTGAATACGGCATGCAGCTCAAGGAAAAGCAGAAGCTCAAGTTTATCTATGGCGTAGCTGAAAAGCCTTTCTATCATCTTTTCGAGAAGGCTTCCAAGATGGAAGGCCAGGCTGGTGAAAACCTCATCACATTACTCGAATCAAGACTTGATAACATCGCATTCAGAATGGGTCTTGCTTTGACAAGAAGAGAATCCAGACAGCTCGTTACACACGGCCACTTTGAAGTAAACGGTGCGAAGGTTGATATTCCTTCATACAGAGTTAAGGTAGGCGACGTGATCACACTTAAGGAAAACTCAAGAAAGAGCACAAAGTTCAAGGAAATCGTAGAAGCTACAAACGGCAGACTCGTTCCAGCTTGGCTCACAGTTAACAAGGAACAGTACTCCGCTAAGGTAGAAAGATTACCAGTTAAGACAGATCTTGACTACGAAATCGCTGAACACCTTATCGTCGAACTTTACTCCAAGTAATAAGCTCCGGCTTCGCGGTAGTTTTAATCTACCGCACTGCTGGAAACAAATATTTACACGTTTCATTCGAACAAATATCGTGTTAAAAAACGGGAGGGTTTTTTAGATGCTTGAAAAAATTGTTAAGCCAGAAATAGAAACAGTCGAGCTCAAAAGCGACGGAACATACGGCAAGTTCGTTCTCGAGCCATTAGAGCGTGGCTATGGTACAACTCTTGGCAATAGCTTAAGACGTGTACTGCTCTCCTCTCTACCTGGTGTTGCAGTTAAGTCTGTTAAGATTGACGGCGTTCACCACGAATTATCAACAATCCCGGGCGTTAAGGAAGATGTAACAGAAATCGTTCTTAACTTAAAGGGTCTCACAGCAAAGCTTTACGGTGAAGAATCAAAGACAGTTTACATCGATGCTGAAGGCGAATGCGTTATTACAGCAGGCGACATCAAGGCAGATTCAGAGGTAGACATCCTTGTTCCTGATATGCACATCGCTACACTTGGCGCAGGTGCTAAGCTTTACATGGAGATCGAGATTGACAGAGGTCGTGGCTATGTTTCCGCTGAAAAGAACAAGCTTACAATGCAGAATGCACCAATTGATGTAATCGCTGTAGACAGCAATTACACACCAGTTCTTAAGGTTAACTACACAGTAGAAAATACTCGTGTTGGACAGATGACAGACTACGACAAGCTCACACTTGATGTGTGGACAAACGGAACAATTTCCGCTAAGGAAGCATTGTCAGTAGCAGCCAAACTCCTCAACGAGCATCTCAACCTGTTCATCGACTTGTCTGAAGAGGCAAGCCAGGTTGAAATCATGGTTGAGAAGGACGACAAGCGTAAGGAAAAGGTCCTCGAGATGACCATTGATGAACTTGACCTGTCAGTACGTTCATTTAACTGCTTGAAGAGAGCTGGTATCAATACAGTAAACGATCTGATTGAGAAGTCCGAGGAAGAAATGATGAAGGTTCGTAACCTCGGTAAGAAATCCTTCGATGAAGTCAAGGAAAAGCTGAGAAGCCTCGGCTATGAAATGAGTTCAGAAGAAGACTAATACAGTAAGGAGTGAATATCTATGCCAGGCACAAGAAAATTGGGCAGAGCAAGTGACCACAGAAAGTCAATGTTAAGAGGTATGGTAACATACTTGCTCGAAACCGGTAAGATTGAAACAACTGTAACAAGAGCAAAGGAAGTTTCAGCAATGGCTGAGAAGATGATTACTCTCGGTAAGGCTGGTGACCTCCACTCAAAGCGTCAGGTTCTTGCATACGTTACAAAGGAAGACGTTGCTAAGAAGTTATTTGATGAAATCGCACCAAACTACTCAGGTAGAAACGGTGGTTACACAAAGATCATCAAGACAGGCCCACGTCGTGGTGACGCAGCTGAGATGGCAATTATTCAGTTGGTATAATCATATTATCAATAAATTAAGGCTGATGCTTATGCATCAGCCTTTTTATTTTGTCAGTATCTTTTATATGTATTCAAAAGCTTTCGTATCAGCAAAAAACTTAGCGTATTTTGCCTTTTCCTGCGAGGAACAGAGAATTACACTGCTGTTCTCCAAAAGCTTTATAATGCATAAGTTTTCGGTTTCTGGGGTGGGGTAGGTGTCAACGAGGATCACGTCAGCCGAATTTTCATGAAGATAAAAAAAGCGATCTCTTATATCCTCGGGCCAGCCACTTGCCTGCTCTTCATGGGGCATTACAATATGCAAATAGCAAGGCGTCAGACGGCTCATATTCATCACTGCCTCCGCTGCCCACAAAGGCGCGCCATACTCGCAGGTAGTATAAAAATCGCGAACACCTTGGTTTATGAGGTCTGAAATCATTGATGAAAGCATGAGCTTCAGCCAGATGCAGCCGGGCTCCTGCTCATTTTGTTTAAAAGGAAGGCTTGTCCAGGAAGGTCCGAGTATTGCACAACCTTTTTTATCTTTCTCAAAGCTGTTATCGAATTCTTTTTTCATAGGTTTTTACATTCCTTTCATATTATTTTAATATAGTATATCACACATGAGAATAGGATTTTGTCGAAACCTGTCGAATGAAAAAATAAAATATCGCAACAAATAAAAACACCGCGTACTATAAAAGTACGCGGTGAATTTTCGTTTTATAAGGGCTACCCCGACTTATTAGTCGTAAAGCTTTGTAAGTCTTGTGAGGTAATCGTACTTGTCAGCAGCGTTAGCAGCAGCCTTTGTGAAGAGCTTTTCTGCTCTTTCTGGGTTTGCTCTAGCCAGTGAGTTGTAACGAACTTCGCCCATGATGAATTCCTTGTAATCAGCTGATGGAGCCTTAGAATCAAGCATGAATGGGTTCTTGCCTTCAGCCTTGAGTCTTGGGTCATATCTGAAGAGGTTCCAGTAACCAGCCTGTACAGCCTTCTTTTCTTCAGCCTGAGCAATGCTCATACCACCCTTGATACCGTGGTTGATACATGGAGCGTATGCGATTACAATTGATGGACCGTTGTAGCTTTCAGCTTCAACGAATGCCTTGATACACTGGTTCATATCAGCGCCCATAGCGATCTGAGCAACGTATACATAACCGTATGTCATAGCGATACCAGCGAGGTCCTTCTTCTTAACTTCCTTACCAGCTGCAGCAAACTGAGCGATAGCACCTGTAGGAGTTGACTTAGATGACTGACCGCCTGTATTTGAGTAAACTTCTGTATCGAATACGAGGATGTTTACATCTTCGCCTGAAGCGATAACGTGGTCAAGACCTGAGAAACCGATATCGTAAGCCCAACCGTCACCACCGAAGATCCACATTGACTTCTTTCTGAGGAAGTCCTTTTCAGCGAGGATTTCAGTTGAGAGCTTTGTTCTGTCCTTCTTGAGAGCTGCGATAAGAGCGTCTGTTGCAGGAGTGTTCTTAGCACCATCGTCGATTGTTGTGAGGTAATCAGCGATAGCTGCCTTGAGGTCTTCCTTCTTAGTTGTCTTCTGGAGTTCTAAGATCTTAGCGATTGCTCTCTGTCTGATTGTTGACTGAGCGAGGAACATACCGTAGCCGTATTCAGCGTTGTCTTCAAAGAGTGAGTTAGCCCAAGCTGGACCCTTGCCATCCTTGTTTGTTGTGTAAGGAGTTGAAGGAGCTGAACCACCCCAGATTGATGAACAACCTGTAGCGTTTGCGATATACATTCTGTCACCGAAGAGCTGTGTAACGAGCTTAGCGTATGGTGTTTCACCACAACCAGCACATGCGCCTGAGAACTCGAGGAGTGGCTGCTTGAACTGTGAGCCCTTAACAGTTGTTTCCTTGAACTTTTCAAGAACTTCTGGCTTTTCAGCGAGTGTTAATGCGTAGTTGAATACTTCCTGTTCTGCGAGCTGTGTTTCGAGTGGTAACATATTGAGAGCCTTGTTGCCCTTCTTACCTGGACATACGTTTACACAAGCGCCGCAACCTGTACAGTCGAGAGCTGACATTGTCATTACGAAGTTGTAGCCAGGCATACCTGTTACAGCAACAGCCTTGTCACGAGCAAGCTTTGGAGCCTTCTTGAGCTCTGCGTCTGTCATGATAACCGGTCTGATAACAGCGTGTGGACAAACGTAAGCACAGAAGTTACACTGGATACAGTTTTCACCGTTCCAAGATGGAACATCAACAGCGATACCTCTCTTTTCGAAAGCAGCTGAACCCTGTGGGAATGTACCGTCAGCCATATCAACGAATGTTGAAACTGGGAGCTTGTCGCCTTCCTGAGCGTTGCATGGGTTGAGGATCTTGTTTACGTAGTCAACGAGCTGTGCGTTCTTGCCTTCAGCCTTTGGCATACCCATTTCTGTATCCTTAGCCTTAGCCCAAGCCTTTGGAACCTTAACTTCAACGATGCTCTTGTAACCAGCGTCGATAGCGTCGTGGTTCTTCTTAACTACATCTTCACCCTTCTTTGAGTATGAAGCTGTAGCAGCGTCCTTCATGTACTTGAGAGCGTCTTCGAAAGGAATGATGTTAGCGAGCTTGAAGAATGCAGACTGGAGAATTGTGTTGATTCTGTTGCCCATGCCTGTTTCCTTACCGATCTTAACACCATCGATTGTGTAGAACTTGATGTTGTTCTTAGCGATATACTTCTTAACCTGACCTGGGAGCTTTTCTTCTAATTCCTTAGCATCCCACTGACAGTTGAGGAGGAATGTACCGCCTGGCTTAACGTCAGAAACCATATCGTACTTTGTGATATAGCTTTCGTTGTGACAAGCAACAAAATCAGCCTGGTTGATAAGGTATGTTGACTTGATTGGAGTCTTACCGAATCTGAGGTGAGATACTGTTACGCCACCTGACTTCTTTGAGTCGTATGAGAAGTATGCCTGAGCATACATGTCTGTGTGGTCACCGATGATCTTGATTGAGTTCTTGTTAGCACCAACTGTACCGTCTGAACCAAGACCCCAGAACTTACAAGCTGTTGTACCAGCAGGAGCTGAGTCGAGCTTGCCTTCTGACTTGAGTGAGAGGTTTGTAACGTCGTCGTTGATACCGATTGTGAACTTAGGCTTGTAATCATCGCCTCTGAAGTATGGGTCGTTCCAGAATACTGCCTTGATCTGGTCAGGAGTTGTATCCTTAGAACCAAGACCGTATCTACCTGAAGAAATTGAAACGCCGTCAAACTTTGAACCCTTGAGAGCAGCTACTACGTCGAGGTAGAGAGGTTCGCCAAGAGCACCTGGTTCCTTAGTTCTGTCGAGAACTGAGATGTGCTGAACTGTGTCAGGGATAGCTTCGATGAGCTTGTCTGCACAGAATGGTCTGTAAAGTCTTACCTTAACAAGACCGAGCTTTGTGCCGGCTGTTGAGTTGAGGTAATCAATTGTTTCTTCGATTGTATCGTTAACTGAACCCATAGCGATGATGATGTGTGTAGCATCAGGAGCACCATAGTAGTTAAAGAGCTTGTAGTTAGTGCCGATCTTAGCATTAACCTTTTCCATATATTCTTCAACGATAGCAGGGAGAGCATTGTAGTAGTTGTTGCAAGCTTCTCTAGCCTGGAAGAAGATGTCAGGGTTCTGAGCTGTACCTCTGAGCACTGGGTGTTCTGGGTTGATAGCTCTGTTTCTGAATTCTGTGATAGCATCCATGTCTACCATTTCAGCTACGTCAGCCTTGTCCCATGTTTCAATCTTCTGAATTTCGTGTGAAGTTCTGAAACCGTCAAAGAAGTGTAAGAATGGAACTCTGCCCTTGATTGTTGCAAGGTGAGCAATAGTACCGAGGTCCATAACTTCCTGAGCGTTTGTTGATGCGAGCATTGCAAAACCTGTCTGACGGCAAGCATATACGTCAGAGTGGTCACCGAAGATGTTGAGAGCGTGTGAAGCTACACATCTAGCGGAAACGTGGATAACGCATGGGAGTAATTCACCAGCGATCTTGTACATATTCGGAATCATAAGGAGCAAGCCCTGTGATGCTGTATATGTAGTTGTGAGTGCACCAGCTGCGAGTGAGCCGTGAACTGTACCAGCAGCGCCAGCTTCAGACTGCATTTCAGCAACTCTAACAGGTGTGCCGAAAATGTTTGTCTGACCCTTAGCAGACCACTGATCTGTTACCTCAGCCATTACTGAGGAAGGGGTAATTGGATAGATAGCAGCAACTTCTGTAAATGGGTACGCAGCCCATGCAGCAGCGTTGTTACCGTCCATGGTTTTCATTTTTCTTGCCATTTTTGGTCCTCCTCTAATATTTAGAAACCGTTATGAACAATACATAACTTCAACTATGTATTTTATCACAAAAATGCGCATTTGTAAAGGGTTAAACGATTAAATTTTATACTTTTCTCAACTTTTTAACCGCTGTTCCAAGATATTTGTTAATTTTGTAACAATTAAACCCTCCGCAAGCAATTTTACGGAGGGCTTTTCGTTATTTTTTGGTTGTAGCGTTGACTGCAGCGGCGTCATCATCGTTAATCATAAGCGGGAGATTCAAGATGAAAACAACTGAGCCGTTTAGGTTGAAGGAGCCTGTGAGATATCTTGTATAAGCCTTGGCGCTTACCTTTGGAGGAGGGGCGATATAATCAGGATTTATTTCAACAAGCTCACCGATTTTATCAACCATAATTCCGATAAAGTTATCTTCAGCTTCATTTTCAACTACTACGATACATTTCTGCTCATCGTCAGGGGCAGGGTCTTTATCCTGAAAACGAGCGTGAGGATTTATAACAGGAACATTTTCACCCTTTATCTGAGCTAACCCCATGATGTAATCGGGAAACTCAGGAATAGGTAACAGCTCACAGCGCTGTGAGATTTCTGCAACAACAGAAACGTCAACTGCGTAAACTTTTTTTGAAACTCTGAAGGTGAGATATTTAAATACCAATTCGTCATCTTCAAATTCGAGCATTTCTTCAGCCATTCAAATATCCCTCCTTACTTGTTTGTAAAGTATTTTACTATCTCATCGCCGATAGCGTGAATATCTCTCTGAACGGTTACAGCGCCTATATCCTTTGCGACCTTAGGCATACCGTAAACGGTTGAGCTTTCTTCGTTCTGACCGATCGTGTAAGCGCCTGCCTTTTTCATTGATAAAAGGCCCTGCGCACCGTCTGAACCCATACCCGTGAGTATTACACCTACTGCTTCTTTACCTGCCGCCGCCGCAACTGACTCAAACATAACGTCAACCGACGGGCAATGACCGCTCACCTTATCACCTGATGAGAGAGATACAAAGTAACCGTTAGCGTCTGCAAAAACCTTCATATGCTTACCGCCCTGAGCGATAACGATCTGAGAATTTTTAACATACATACCGCTTTTTGCCTCAACTACCTCATGCTTGAGCATACCGTTGAGTCTTTGCGCAAACATTGATGTAAAGCCCTCAGGCATATGGATAACAACAACGATAGGCGGAGTATTGAGAGGCAATTTCTTAAGCACCTTAGGCAAAGCCTCTGTACCGCCCGTTGAAGCGCCGATAGCGATAAGTGACTTAGGGTTTGTTTTCATTGTTACAATGTTTCCTACAGGGGCTACCTTGTAAACACGGTCAGCGGTTTTTATAACCTTTGCGTTTGATGCAATTCTTACGATACCGCGAAGCTTTTTACCGAATTCCTCAAGCTCATTTGTTTTTGTTACAACAGGCTTTCTTACAAAGTCGATAGCGCCTCTGCTCATAGCCTCAAATGCGTCGATAGGGGTTGAGGTTACAACTACTACCGGGCAGATGTAAACAGGGAAGAGGTTTTTGAGGAAGGTAAGACCATCCATAACCGGCATCTCAACGTCAAGCGTGATAACGTCAGGCTTTAATTCTTTTGCCTTGAAAAGCGCATCAGCACCGTTTGAGGCACGGCCTATAATTTCGATATCGCCCTCTGCGGAAAGCAGACGGGATATAGTTTCAACATATAAAAGAGAGTCATCAACAACTAAAACTCTCAATTTTTTAACTGCCATTTTGACTCCCTCCTTACTCCTTGATGTAGATTGAAGGCTTTTCCTTCTTGTAGCTTGTCTGGTTTGACAGATTTTCTGTATGACCTATATACAGATAAGCGCCAGGCTTTGAAGCGTCATAGAAGCTTTCTGTCAGCTTGTGCCGTGTCTTATCGTCAAAATAGATCATAACATTGCGGCAGAAGATAAGGTCGAAATCCTTTTTGAATTTGATTTCATCCATAAGGTTGTGGTATTTGAAAACAACGTTTTCTCTCACTCTGTCGATAACCTGATATGAGCCATCCTTCTGCCTTTTGAAATACTTTTCAACAAGCAGAGGGTCCATTCTTTCCATAACATCTGCTTTGTAGATACCAAGCTTTGCAGTACGCAGGGCTGTAAATGAAATATCGGTTGCCAAAACCTTGAAATCCCACTGCTTTGCGTAAATGCCAAAATACTCCAAAAGACAGATCACAATGTTGTAAGGCTCGTTGCCGTATGAACAGCCTGCAGACCAGATTCTGATTTCTTTTTCCTTTTCGTTTCTGAATGCCTTTTCCATTTTAGGCAGAAAAACATCGGTGAAATGCTGGAAATGTTCGTGTTCACGCATAAAATACGTGTGGTTTGTAGTGAGCTTGTCTACCATATTTGAAAGCTCTTTGCCCGTATGGTCAGAGAAAACATAATTGAGATAATCTGTATAATTTGAAAAACCCTTTTCCTTTATGTAAAAGCCGAGTCTTGATTCAACAAGCGCTTTCTTTTCAAAAAGAACAAGACCGAATTTTCTCTTGAGATAGGTAGTTAACCTCTCCAGGTCCTTTTCACTGATCTCCAACATTGCCACCTCCTTTTCTTAAAATTTGATGTTACTAAAACTGATTCTGAAGCTTCATTGATTCAAGAAGCTGAACCATATCCTCGCCACGTCTGAAAATGTGAGATACAAGACCTGCCTTGTCAGGATTTTCAGCCATAGTCTTTTTGTCAAATGATTCGATACCGATGACCGATTCAACCATAAGGCCGCATGAAACGCCTTCACGCCTGATAACTACTATACATGAGCGGTCAGGATAAACGTCATTGATAGTGTAGTCAGCCTTAGGGTTTATCTTCATTCTTAAATCCATTACCGGAACGATTTTACCGCGAAGGTTTATAATGCCCTTTATGTAGCGGGGCAAGCCCGGAACAAAAGTAACAGGACACATTTCGATAATATCTGTTATAAACTCGATTTCAGCGGCATATGTTATACCGCCTGTGGAAAATAAGCAAAGCTCAACTAAATTCTCGTTTACAACTTCAACATCGTCGCCACTAAGTCTTCTCATGCTTATCCTCCTTCATTGCTTTTTCAGTAAGAGCCTTAACGTCAACAAGCAGGGTAATTGAACCGTCGCCCAGGATAGCACAGCCCGTAAGACCGTTATCCTTAACGCCCATTCTGTTTAAAAGGGTAGGGAATGATTTGATAACTACCGATACTTCTTCGCAAAGCTCATCAGCAAACAGACATACAGAGCCTGCATCCGAATCGCACATAAGCATAATACCCTCGGCTAGATCGGTAACCTCGGTGGAGATACCAAAGGTATCGTGAAGCCTTACGATAGGGTAACACTTATCGCGGCGCATAATCATTTCGTTAGAGCCTGTTGTAGAAACAAGATTTCTTACATCAAGCTTGAATACTTCCTTGATGCTCAAAGTTGGCACTAAGAGTGAAGATGAACCGACCTTTATCTGCATAGCGTCGATGATAGAAAGAGTAAGCGGAATTTTGATGATGAATTCTGTACCCTGACCCAGTTCACTCTTGATGTTGATAGTACCTCTGATTTTTTCGATGTTCTGTCTAACAACGTCCATACCAACGCCACGGCCTGAGTATTCAGTAACCTGTTCGTTGGTTGAAAAACCAGGGAGCATAATGAGCTTTAAGGCTTCGGCGTGGGTATATTCTTCGGCAGGCTTTGTCAGAAGACCGTTTTTCTGAGCCTTCGCAATAAGCTTTGCCGTATCCATACCCTTACCGTTATCTATAATTCTGATGATGATTTCACCGGCTGCAGATTCTGCAGAAAGAATAACCTTAGCGCGCTCTGTTTTGCCTGCAGCCTCTCTGTCGGCAGGTAATTCAATACCGTGGTCCATAGAGTTACGGACAATATGCATCAGCGGGTCGCCAAGAGCGTCGATAACTGTTTTGTCAACCTCGGTTTCTTCGCCCTTGAATATAAGGTCAACGTCCTTACCGAGCTTAACGTTCATATCTCTTACAATTCTGCTCATCTTGTTGAATGCTACTGAAATAGGGAGCATTCTTACGCTCATGGCAAAATCCTGAAGCTCGTCTGTAAGCTTTTTGAGGTTTCTTACAGGCTTTGAGAAATTCTCATCTGTCTGCATAATAGGCAGAGCAGTGAGCATTGATTCTGTAATAACAATTTCACTAACGAGGTCTAAAAGCTCATCGAGCTTTGAAAGCTTAACTGAAATGATACTGTCAGCAGGGGCAGCCGCTTTCTTTTCGCCTGCAGGCTTTGCAGGGGCAGGCTTCTTTTCTGAAGCCTTGGCTTCTGCGGGCTTCGGAGCTTCCTTTGGCTTTTCTTCAGCCTTAGGCTTTTCAACCCTTTTCTTTTCAACGCCTTCAACGCCCTTAACGCCTACGGCTTTTTTGATCTTCTTTAATACCGCCTCGTTGTCCTCACAGGAATATTTGAGCACAAGACCGTCAGCGCCCAGAACCTTTACAGCGTCATCAACTGTCGGGTCTTCAGGGATAGTTTTCTTGACCTCACAAACCTTTTTAAGACCGCGCAGCATAACCATAGCACGCATGTTTGACATACTGTCCTCAGGGTCAAACTTGACGTGAGCGGCAAAGATAGTAGCGTCATCAAAATCGCCGTCGTCAAAAATAGCGGCAGCAGATGAGCCTGAACCTTTTGAGTCTGCGGCCTTTGCAGCAGGGGCTTCTTCGCCCTTGATCTTAGCCGCATAAGCTCTGATCTCGTTCATTTCTTCTGTAAAATCAGTAAGCTCTGCGCTTTCGTCAGGCAATGTATCAACCTCACCCTTCAGGCAGTCGAACGCTTTGAAAAGGTGGGTATAAAGTTCGTTTTTGTCATACTGGGTATCAGGGTCTTCTCTGAGAATGAAGAACAGATCTTCAACCGCATGAGCGAGCTTTGAGATGTTTGGCAATTCCATCATAGCCGCAGAGCCCTTGATGGTATGCATGATTCTGAATATCTGATTTATTTCATCAGAGCCAATGCTCTCTTCCTTTTCGGTTGTCATTAAAAGCTCTTCAAGCTGGTCAAGCAGGGTAGTAGTTTCATATAAGAATACTTCCAGCATTGACTGTAAGCTGGGGTCAAACTTAGCCATTAAAGCACCTCCGATAATTCTGATAATATATCTTGAGGATATAATTATCCTTATTTTACTAGTAAATCTATTATATCAAAAATAGTGACAAAAAACAAGTGTTATAATCTAATAATTTTATATAAAAATTACAGTAAAAACTACCAAAACAATCGCTATTGAAAAGTTTACGCCCAAAAATTTAAGAAGATAGCTTTTTGAGTCAGCGCCCTTTGCCTTTGAGTAGATTTTAAGTGAGATAAGGCTTGCCAGAGAGGCGATAGGAGTACCAAGACCACCTATGTTTACGCCCTGCAAAAGTGAAACGCCATTTTCGGTAAAGCCTGATAACAGGCATGCCGCAGGCACGTTTGAGATAACCTGAGATGCTAAGAAGGCTACAAAAAGCTCACGCTTTTCAATGGCGTTTTGCAAGAATGTGCTTACAGCGTCAATCCTTGCGATGTTGCCAGAAAAGATGAAAAAGAATACAAAGGTTACAAGCAATGCCCAGTCAACCGATTTAATTGAGGTCGGCATAAAAAAGAGGGCTAGAAAGTAGCAGATAACGATACACCATTTGTGAGGCAGTATGTTAAATACTGATAAAAGGCATACGGCTATCATTATAACTGATACTATGAGCTTTGTTTTCTGAAGCTCAAATTCTGAGTCCATGTGGTCGGTAGGCAGTATATCGTCTTTTTTGGGGATTAAAGCAAGGGCCATAAACACTATGATGAAGGATAAAAAGCCAAGAGGCAGTATTGCCTTGAAAAATGATACTATCGACATATCGTAGTATTCATAAAGATAGATATTCTGCGGATTGCCGATAGGGGTGAGCATACTGCCGAGGTTTGCCGCAACAGTTTCAAGTATAACGACCATTGCAAGCGATTTTTCGTAGCCCTTTACATCAAGAAGAATAAGCGTCAGCGGTACGAAGGTTAAAAGCGCTACATCGTTTGTTATTATCATTGAGGTAAAAAAGCATACCGTTACAAGCGCCATAGAGATTTTGAAGATGCTGACGTTTCCTGAAAGAAGTCTGTTTGAAATCGCCGTGAATGCGCCTGAAGCCTTTAAGCCGCCGACAGATAGCATCAAGCAGAAAAGCAGAATCAAAGTATTGAAATCTATGTAGCCTATATACTGTTTATCGGGGGTTACAAAAAAGCAGGAGATTATGCAGGCGATACCTGAGATGCATAAAACCGCCTGACTTTTGAAAAACGAGAGTATTTTATTCATTGTAAAAATTCCTTTTCTTATCAGATAGAATAATTTTACCACACAAGAATATATTTTTCAACGATTTTAATAAGAGTGTTAAATAGTTTAAGTTGAATTTATTTTTCTTCTGTAATATGTTAGCATCAGGTAATATTTTATGGAAGCGGGAGAAATTTATGGCAACTCAGATTCTTGACACACTTGCAAAAATCAGCAAAACATATAAAAACGCTATTCCTTACAAAAAATACAATCTCAGCGAAAATGAGTATAAGGTTTTAAGCGCGCTTTATGAGCTTGGCGCTGTAAACTCATTTGCATATCTCAAAGAGAAGGTAAAGCTTCACGATTCTCAGATAAGCGTTCTGCTTTCAGGTCTTAATACAAAGGGCTTTGTTGTAAGAAAGAAAAGCGACAATGACCGCAGATCTGTTGATATGAAGATAACCGAAGAGGGCGCGCAGGCTATGCACAGCCTGAAGGCAGAAATGGAAGCGCTCGAAGAAAAGCTTACAAAGCTTCTGGGTGAAGAAAACGCAGCTCAGTACATAGAGCTTTCAAATACTCTTTCAAAGGCATTCAAAACAAAATAAGTAAAATTTTGCCGACAGCAAGAGCTGTCGGCTTTTTTGTTGACTAAAATGGATATGTATGGTAAAATCATAGCGTAAAAGCAAATACTTTTATTGTAAGGAGGAGAAGAAAAATGGGCTTTCGTTTTAACAGCGAGCCTTTGAGCGCTGTCAGGGGAGATGTAAGGAGAATCAAAGCAACCTGCCTTTTGTCTGTAATTATTGCGGTGCTTTTTCTCGGGTTTTATGTTTATTCTGAGATAGAGGCGGCAAACTCTGTTGAGATAAGGGCGACCGTTGAGGATATGGAGGTAAGGGGTGGTCGCCGCCGAAACGGAAGATCAACTCAGACAGTATACTATACTCTGAGCTATGAGTATGAGGGGCAGAGCTACACCGCTAAGATTGAGAACGAAAACGTCTTTGAAAACTGGCGAGTGGGCTACAGGGTAAAGGTGAATTTGAACCCTAAAAAGCCTGACAGACCGTTTGTAAAGGAAAGAAAGTTTGTGATTCTGGCAGGTGCGGCAGTTTTTGCGCTTGCGGCAGGAGTGCAATACAAAAGGCTCAGAAGAGTAAAGGATAATGAGATAGTAAAATAGGAAAGTAAAAAAGCCGTCTTAACAAGACGGCTTTTAATGTTTTATTATTTGTCAAAGTATCCCTTGTATTTGATCGTGAGCGCGCTTTGCGGGAAAAGATGATGATGAAGGTCGATGAAATAATCATCTGTCATACTCGCGATATAGTCAACAACTATCTGATTTTTTTCGGTTTCAGAGTATGGTGTCTGGCGCTTGTAGTGGGAGCTTTCGATGATTTTTATGTGGTGAGTGAAAACAGGCGATGACTGATCTTGGCTTTCAAGGTCTGCCAAAAGCCTTTGATAGACATCGCGCATCATAGGCTTTACGACGTTGTCGAGTGTCTGACATAGCTCAGGGCGCTTGTAGATTGAATCGTAGTTGTCAGCCTTCAATTTAACAAGAGCATCAAAATGCTCTGAGTCCATTTTGATGTAATCCTTGCCGTAGCTGTTTTCGATTATGTTTACTGTCAGATTGTTGATAATTTCAGCGTTATTGCTTCCTATAGGGCTGTGAAAGCTGCTGTTGTCAGCAAGGCTTGCTCGCTGTGCGTCCTGGCGGTCCTTGCCGAGATATGCGATAATATCTGAAATCCTCACAACGCAGCCCTCAAGGGTACAAGGGGTCAGCTTTAAATTGTTTTCTTTATCAATATAGCAGCTTTCTATCTGCCTGTCATATTCATCAAAGCTCAAAAGCGGCTTCGGACGGTATTGTGATAGCTCAAGCTCGCCGTTATGGGCGGCAATACCGTTTAAGGTCTGTAAGGAGATATTGAGAGTGAAGATGCCGTCTAAAACCCTTACCGAGTGGATATTGTGAGAAAAATGTCTTTCTTTGTGTTCATAGAAAAGCTCGTCAAGATATCTTTCGCCTGCGTGACCAAAAGGGGTATGCCCGATATCGTGACCTAAAGCTATAGCTTCAATAAGGTCAAGATTCAAACCGAGAGCTTTACCTATCGTTCTTGCAATTCTTGAAACAAGCTGAATATGCAGCATCCTTCTTGTAATATCATCATTTTTATAAAAGGAGAATACCTGAGTTTTGTCGGCGTAGCGGTTGTAATACGGACAATTTATGATTTTATCTGCATCTACAACAAACGGCGGACGGATAAGGGTAACTGCAGGGCTGTCATATCTGCGTATTTCGTTTTGGTCGTCAAACGCAAGCTGTAAATTTCTGTTTGCTTGTCTGTCGGATAAAATCTGATTTTCAACTCTTTGTGTCAGATGCTCATAAGCCATAACAAAAACCTCCTTTATAAAGTGATTATACCACAAAATGAAACAAACCGCAAGGCAAGGGCTTTTGCGGTTTGTTTTTATATATAGTATTCTTTCATATCATCAAGACAAAGGCAAGCCAGGCGCCCCTCTTCAAAGCAGGCTCCGCAGTCAATCAAAATGTTGTTGAAAGATTTATAGATTTCGGGCTTATCGTGGTAATATAAAACCGGAGTATGCCCCCATATTACATAGATGTTTTTTTCAGGATAGTATTTTCTGTAAGGGTCAGCCCTGTCCATCAAAAGCTCCTGCGCTGTGTAATGCAAAAGCGGCTTTTTGATGTCAAAGCCTGAAAGCCCTGCGTGTACTAAAACGAATGATCTGTCGCCGACATCTACAGTTTCGTAATATGGCAGGTCGCCCAGATACTCTAAAACCGCCTCTTTCTGTTCAGCTGACAGCTTCTGATATCCTGCAAGCGTAGGCTTGCCGCCGTTTTCCATCCATTCTAAAAACTCTTCTAAAATATCGGTATCGGTGATTTTTGAGATGCTTTCCTCGGTAATCTCTGTATCAAGCTGATACAAAACATCGAGCATCAGAAGCTCGTGGTTACCCATTGTTGCAAAAACGTTGGGACGGGCCATAACATCGAGCACGACCTCTAAAGGCTTATCCCCTCGGTCAACCATATCGCCGAGGATAAAAAGGGTATCGCTGTCAGAAAAATTTATAATCGAGAGCATTTTTATAAACTTTGAGTATTCGCCGTGAATATCGCTCATAACATAGGTCATAGGTTGCTCCTTTGGAATGATTATCAAAAAATAAAAAACTCACAAAACCGAAGTCTTGTGAGTTTTTGCTTGGTGCGGCAAATGGGACTTGAACCCATACGTCAAGGACACACGCCCCTCAAACGTGCCTGTCTGCCTATTCCAGCACTGCCGCTTGTTTCAGCTTAATTATTATAACACCTATTCAGAGGCTTGTCAATACTTAAATTTCAACTTTTTATTTTTTGACGATTTAAACAATTTATTAAAGTGAGTGTTGTTACTCTTTTGACATTATGCAAAATGAAACGGGGTAATAAACGCCTTAAAAAATACACGCATTGTTTACATCAAAAGTAGCGCGTTTAAGGCATTTATGCTTGCTTTTAGAATAAATGTGTGGTATACTTATTTTGTATTTATTTGCATTAAAATTTAAAATGAGGTGTTATGTATGCTTACAGATATCGAAATTGCTCAGAATGCGCAAATGAAAAAGATTGATGAGATCGCAAAGAATCTCGGTATTGATTATGAGGATATTGAGCCTTATGGTCATTACAAGGCAAAGCTTTCAGAAGCTCTTTTCAAAAAGCTTGAAGATAAGCCTGACGGTAAGCTTATCTTAGTTACTGCTATAAACCCTACTCCTGCGGGTGAGGGTAAAACTACTATCTCATGCGGTCTTGCTCAGGCTATGCACAAAATCGGCAAGAATGCAGTGCTCGCACTTCGCGAGCCATCTTTGGGCCCTGTATTTGGTATCAAGGGCGGCGCTGCAGGCGGCGGCTATGCACAGGTTGTACCAATGGAGGACATAAACCTTCACTTTACAGGCGATATGCACGCTATTACTGCGGCTAACAACCTTCTGTGCGCTTTGATAGATAACCACATTCAGCAGGGTAACGCTCTTGGCATCGACCAGAGAAGAATTCTCTTCAAGAGATGTATGGATATGAACGACAGAGCACTTCGTTTTACAATGTGCGGTCTTGGCGGTAAGATAAACGGCGTTCCTAGAGAAGACGGCTTCCAGATTACTGTTGCTTCAGAAATTATGGCTATTTTGTGCCTTGCATCCGACCTTGCAGACTTAAAGGCAAGACTTGAGAGAATTTTAGTCGGCTATACTTATGACGGTAAGCCTGTATTTGCAAAAGACCTCGGCGGCTGTGGCGCTATGACAGCACTTTTAAAGGACGCTCTCAAGCCAAACCTCGTTCAGACACTCGAGAACACTCCTGCTATTATGCATGGCGGCCCGTTTGCAAACATTGCTCACGGCTGTAACTCAGTAAGAGCTACAAAGCTTGCATTGAAGCTTGGTGACTATACTATTACAGAAGCAGGCTTCGGCTCAGACCTCGGCGCTGAAAAGTTCTTTGATATCAAGTGCCGTTTTGCAGGACTTAAGCCTTCATGCGTTGTACTTGTTGCTACAATCAGAGCGCTCAAGTATAATGGCGGTATTCCAAAGACAGAGCTTACAGCTGAAAACGTTGAGGCTCTTGAAAAGGGTATTGTAAACTTAAAGACTCATATTGAAAATATGAAGAAGTTCGGCATTCCTGTTGTAGTTGCTATCAACCGCTTCCATACAGATACAGAGGCTGAAATCGCTGTTGTTAAGCGCGTTTGCGGTGGTATGGGCGTTGAAGTTTCACTCGCTGAAATCTTTGCTAAGGGCGGCGAAGGCGGCACAGATTTAGCTCAGAAGGTATGCGATACAATTGAAAGAGAAGATGGCGCTGAGAATTTTGCTCCGATCTATGACGAAAAGCTTTCTATCGAAGAAAAGCTGAATGTTATTGCCAGGGAAATCTACAGAGCAGACGGCGTTGTATTTACAGCTCAGGCTCTCAAGGCTATCAAGGAAATTACAGACCTTGGTTTTGATAAGATTCCTGTATGCGTTGCAAAGACTCAGTATTCATTATCTGATGACCCTGCAAAGCTCGGCAAGCCTGAAAACTTCAAGATTACTGTAAGAGATGTTCGCCTTTCTGCTGGTGCAGGCTTTGTAGTAGCGCTCACAGGCGATATTATGACAATGCCTGGATTGCCAAAGGTACCTGCTGCTGAAAAGATCGACTGCGATAACGATGGCAACATTTCAGGACTTTTCTGATAAAGGAATTTTTAATGTGAAAACAACTTATATTACAACATCGCCCGAACAGACTATCTCGCTTGCTACAAAAGCGGGGGAGAGAATTAAAAGCGGTGATGTTATAGCCTATAAAGGCTCGATGGGTGCAGGCAAGACTACCTTTACAAGAGGGCTTGCTATCGGTATGGGGCTTGGCGATAAGGTTACATCGCCTACCTTTGCGCTCGTTAATGAATATAAAGAAGGCTCAAAAACGCTTGCTCACTTTGATATGTACCGCATATCATCCTCTGACGAGCTTGATGTTACGGGCTTTTACGATTATATCGATATGGGTGCGGCGGTTGCTGTTGAGTGGTCTGAAAATGTCATTGACGGCTTTGATGACGGCTACATAACCATAACCATAAACCGCATTGATGAAAACACCCGCGAGATAACCTTTGAAACTGTGAATGGAGATGACCGCTTTGCTGATATTGGGGATTGATACTTCTGCAAAAATTGCATCTGTTGCCCTTATGGAAGATAGCAGGCTTTTAGCTGAAAACACAGTTTATACAACTCTTACCCATTCGCAGATAATTCTGCCTATGGTTATAAAGCTTTTAGAGGATGCAGGGCGAGAAATCAAGGATGTAAACGCTGTTGCGATTTCTGCAGGCCCCGGGTCTTATACGGGGCTTAGAATTGGCATTGCCGCTGTAAAGGGTATATGCATGGGCCTTGATATAAAGGCAGTAGGCGTTTCAACCTTAGAGGCGCTGGCATACAACTTAAAGTGCGTCAAGGCTGATATTTTCAGCGTTATGAACGCAAGGCGCGATGTTATGTATTTTGGTCACTATTATTCTGACGGCGATAAGATCATATCAAAGGCTGAGGATACAGTATGCTCAACCGACATGATCTTAAATGCAGCGCAGGATATAACGGGCGATATAATGCTTGTTGGTGACTTAGCGCAGAATATCAAGGAGAGATATTTTTTGGATAATGAAAATGTAAGGGTTGCCCCTTATTTTATGGCAAATCAGAGAGCGGCTCTGCTTTGTCAGTATGCTTTTGAACATGAGGATAAGCTTGCAGATGCTTTGTCGCTTGACGCTATCTATCTTCAGGTCACAAAGGCTGAAAAGGATCTAAATTTGAAAAACTAAAGGAGAATTATGATGATAGCACTTGGCAGTGACCACGCCGGTTACGATTTGAAAATGGCTGTTGCACAGTATCTGACTCAAAAGGGTATCGAGTTTATCGATTGCGGATGTTACGAGGGTGAGGCTTGTGATTACCCTAACGCTGCAAAGGACACTTGTTTGAAGGTAGTAGACGGTACTTGCGATAAGGCTTTGCTTTTCTGCGGTACAGGTATTGGTATTTCAATGGCGGCTAATAAAGTAAAGGGCATCAGAGCCTGCGCTTGTTCAGATTACTTCAGCGCAAAGTATACAAGACTTCACAATGATGCAAACGTTTTATGCTTGGGCGGCAGAGTGGTAGGCGCAGGGCTTGCCTGCGAGCTGGTTGACATCTTCCTAACGACAGAGTTTGAAGGTGGCAGACATCAGCGCAGAGTTGACCTTATTACAGCAATGGAAGAATAATTTTTAAAGCGGGAGGCGAAGACTTCCCGCTTTTGTACTTTTATTTGGGCAAATGGCGTGGTATAGTATAAAAAGGGGGCTGATAATATGCTAGGTGCAATAATCGGTGATATCGCAGGGTCAAAATATGAGTTTGAAAACTACAGATACAAGGATTTTGATATTTTAGATGAAACGGGCTTTTTTACTGATGACAGCGTTATGACGATAGCGGTTGCAAAGGCGATTGCTGATTGCGACGGCGATTATACGGCGCTTTCTCAGAAAACGGTTGAATGTATGCAGTCAGTAGGCAGACCATACCGCCATTGCGGCTATGGCGGCAAATTTTACGGCTGGATGTATTCTGATGATCCTGCCCCTTATAACAGCTTTGGCAACGGCTCTGCTATGAGAGTAAGCGCCTGCGGTGAGGTTGCAAAAACGCTTGATGAGGCGCTGTGGCTGGCTGAGGTCGTGTCGGCAGTAACCCACAATCACCCCGAGGGAATAAAGGGCGCTCAGGCGACTGCGGCAGCAATCTTTCTTGCAAGACAGAAAAAGAGCAAGGAAGAAATAAGAGCGTATATTGAAGATAATTTCTACAAGCTTGATTTTACAATTGATGAGATCCGCCCGACATATAAATTCAATGAAACCTGTCAGGAAACAGTGCCCCAGGCGATAGAGGCATTTTTAGAGTCAGAAAATTTCGTTGACGCTATCAGGACAGCTGTTTCTGTAGGCGGTGACAGCGATACGCTTGCTGCAATTACGGGAAGTATCGCGCAGGCTTTTTATGGGATCGAAGATGAGCTGAAAGTCAAAGCGCTCGCTTTTCTTGATATGCGCCTCAGAAGCTTTTATAAAGAAGTTTCACAAAAGCTAGGCATAGAATAAGGAGAGATTATGCAAAGACCTTTATTTATGAGCGAAAAATACCCCCTGCCGGATATTGAAACAGACAAGTTTGAAAAGGAATATTCTGACAGAGAATACAGCTGTATTTTCGTATGCAGATACGCCCAGGGCTTTATTTTCAGGCTTTGTAAAACCTGCGTTTTGGCGGGTGAAAAGCAGTGGGCAGGCAAGCTTATGTTTTATTCAACCATTGAGCATAGGATATACACTACTCGTGTTTTTGATGAAATTCATATCCATGCGGTTGACAAAGAGCATGGCGTTATGTATGCGCAGGCGTTTGATTTTATTGATGAAGAAAAATCAGTTTTTTATACCTGCAAGGACGATATTATAACAGACTCTGATGTTTTTGATATTTTACAGATATAGTAAAAACCCCTTGATAAGATTACCTTATCAAGGGGTTTTCGTATAAGAAGTGTAGAAGAATAAAAACAAATGATTTATCTCTTTTTTATTCCATAGCCGCAACAGCAGCGTTTACAGCGTCAAGCTCTGACTGAATAAAGCCCTGCCAGTCAGCTCTTACTGATGCGTAGGTGTTCTGAACACCGTCTGTTGAACGGGTTACGCTGAAATAGAGTCTGTCCATTGCGTTGTTTGCGATCGTATCTGAAACGCCATAGCCAAAGTCAAACGCCTTTTTAAATTCAGGTGACTTCATTTCTGTATACATATCATACATTTCCTGAGTCCAGTAAGGGTTGTTAGCCCAGAACTTCTGCTCGTCAACAGCCTTGTATTCTTCGTCTGTCTGAGCGATTCTGTTACATTCAAACCAGCACTTTACAGCCTTATCCTTTGTAGAACCGTTTACCCACATATGAGCCTTCATATCTGATACGCAGATCTTTTCGTTTGTATTAGGGTCAAGAGGGATACATACAGCGCCCCAGCCGTGATTTTCGTCTGTCGGTGTGTAGTCGTTAAGACCTGCCCAAGGGCCGATGCCGTCAAAGAGAATGTTTACTGATGATGAGAACGCGTTTACAGGCTCGCCGAGGTATGTATCATAGATCCAGCCGTTCTTAGCGTAGTCATAAAGCCAAGCCATAGCTCTTTCAATATCAGGGTGTGATGTGTTGTCAACGAATGTACCGTTGTCGTTTACGATGAGAGTCTGACCTGTTGTAGGAACAAATCTGTCAGCGAATGCGCCTGTGAGAGGGTAGTAATCTTCGCCGAGGTCTGCCCACTGAGCTGAGATTTCTTCAAAGGTATCCCATGTCCAGTTGCCTTCGAGGTATAACTCGTAAGGGTCAGCAATACCTGCATCTGCAAGCTTATCCTTCTGATAGAAAAGCCAGAGTGAAATATCAAAGTAGAATGGAGCAACATAGTGTTTGCCGTTGATGGCATAAATTTCAGCATCCTGCTTAACGTCAACCCAGAGAGGATCGTCAAAATCAACGATCGAGTCGATAGGCTGATACATATTCTTTGAAACGCCGCATGGAACTGCTATCCATTCATAAGGGAAGATGTCAGGAACATCCTTGTTTGACATAATTGCATTTGCAAGGTCGTCAAAACGGGTATTCCATGATGTCTGGCTGTATTTGATCTTACCGCCGTATACGTCCTCAAAAAGTGTGAGGGCAACATCTCTGTCAACGTTTGCTGAAGGGTTGAGGTCATAGTGTGACATCCAGATGATTTCGTTTTCGCCTTCAGGGAGCTTTTCGATCGGGTTTTCTTCATCCTCAATAACTGTAGGCATTGTTACTTTGTCAGTATGAGGAGTGGTCTGTGTTTCTTCGCCGTCCTTGCCACAAGCTGCTAAAGGTAAAAGCATTGTGAGCGCTAATGATGCTGCGAGTAAACGTTTTGTAAGCATAAACTACCATCCTTTCAAAATAATGTAGGTCCGATTTATTACACTTTAATTTTACAATTGCATTTATAGTACAGTCAATCATAAATATTTACACTATTCTAGAGATATTAACCATAAAATATTAACTATGTAAAATCTTGCAGATAAATAATAGCGTATTGACAGGGTGTTGACTTTGTAGTATCATTAAAATATGAACAGTCAATGTTTTAAGGATTGGGAGTTTTAAATTATGAATCAGTCTATTTATCCTCTTTGCGATGGCGCAGATGCCTTTCCGGTATATTTAGTGGGCGTTGGTCTTACTGACCTTGAGCTTCACAACAACCGCCCTGCCGGGTATTACTGTCCGCAGTTTATCTATACTCATAAAGGTCAGGGCAGGCTTATCATTGATAATAAAGAATTTATTCTCCAAAAGGATGACTGTCTGTTCTTGCCTGCAAACTACCCTCACGAATACTATCCTATCGGCAAGCTGTGGGAAACTCACTGGATCACATTTTCAGGCTTTGCTGTAGAAAAAATGCTGATAAATACGGGCTTTACAAAGCCTATTGTAAAAAAGGTTGCAGACGGTTCAAGGCTTGAGGGGCTTTTTAGAAAGATGTTTGTTGCCTTAAAAACCGATAAGATGTTCGGTGAATATACCTGCTGCGGCATTGTTACCGAGTATATAGTTGAGGCTTACAAGCAGTTCTTTATGGAGGTTTCAAATGAAAAGAATGACAGAAGCCGTATTTTAATGCCCGTTTTAAACTATATCGAAGAAAACCTGCATACAGATATATCGCTTGACGATCTATGCTCTTTAGCTGAGGTTTCACCACAGCATTTATGCAGGGTCTTTCAGGAGATTATGCAGATGCGCCCTGTGGAGTATATCAGCAAAAAGCGTATTCAAAAGGCAAAGGGTCTGCTTGAGAGTACAGATATGTCAATAGCGCAGATAACTGCGGCTGTAGGCTACAGCGACCCTAGTTATTTTGGCGCAGTTTTCAAGCGCTATGAGCTTATATCTCCTACAGAATACAGAAAAATGAAGCTCAAGTAGCAAAAATGCGTCACTGCTATTGCATTTGGCGCTTTAATGTGATATACTTTTAAATCATATAACAAATTGGGGGCATAAAAATGCTTTTATTCGGAGAAAAGTTAAACAGCTCAATCCCATCGGTTTTTGAGATTATGAAAAACCGGGATTATGAAGAAATAAAAAGATTATGTATCGCTCAGGAGCAGGCGGGCGCTGACTATCTTGACATCAATACAGCCATTTTAGTTGAAGATGAGCTTGAGGTAATGTGTGAGATTATAAAGATCGCTCAGGATAATACAAGCTGCAATATTATGCTTGATTCACCTAATGTTGAGGTTATAAGAGAGGCCGCAAAGCTTGTTGAGCGTGACCTTATCATAAATTCCATCACTCTTGATTCACGTCATGAGCTTATTGACCTAGCGGTTGAAATCGGCGCTTCGCTGGTAGCTTTGCCTATAGATGAATACGGTATCGGCGAAACTGAGCAGCGTGTTGAAAATGCAAAGAAGATAACTGAAATCTGTACTCAGAAGGGCTTGCCAAGAGAAAAGCTCTATATTGACGCTGTTATCGAGTCTGTTGCTGTAAATCCACAGGCGGCAAAGAATGCTATTGATACAGTTGCGGGTATTAAAGCGCAGATTGATGACGTTAAAACAACCTGCGGTCTGTCAAACATTTCGTTTGGTCTGCCAAAGAGAATAAACATCAATACCGCCTTTATCCCTGCTATTATGTATGCAGGGCTTGACAGCGCTATTATCGACGTTTTAAGCCCAAAAACAATGGATAGCGTCACAGCTTCAAGAGTTATTACTACTGAGGATGAATACTGTATGGGCTATATCGAGAGATTTAATGTTTAAAGATTAAATTTATAATAACAATCAGAAAACATTTTGTTAATCACTTGAATGTATATATATAAATATGGTATACTCAATTTGGTTTTATCGCATAAAATAAGGATTAAATCATAATATATAATTAAACAGAAAGGAAATGGAAAAAGTGACTACAATCGAAATCGTTGCTGGCATTATTTTGCTCGTTGCCAGCGTATTAATTACTTTTATCGTTATGATTCAGGATTCTAAGGAGGGTGGCCTCGCATCAGCTATCGGCGGCGGTTCAAATGACTCCTTCTACGGTCAGAATGCATCAAGAACAAGAGAAGCAAGACTTTCAAGAGTTACAAAGGTTATGGCATTTGTTTTCTTTATCGTAACCCTTTTAGTAAACTTTATTATTGCTCGTGCATAATTGATAAATGACTAAAACGCTGTATCTTATGATACGGCGTTTTTTAGAATGCAGATAAGAATAAGAAAAGGAAGAATTATGGGAAAATCAAAGAAATTAAAATCAAAATTCATGAAGGCTAAAAAGCAAAAGGGAAATATGCAAAGCTTTGAGCAGAGAATTCTGAGCACAATAAAAACTGCACAGAAAAGCCCTTTGCCTTACCGCCAGCTTCTGCGTGCTTGCAAGGTTTCAGACAGGGAGTTTCCTGCTTTTACAAGAGTTCTTGAGAATATGAAGCGTGACAGAAAGATAACAGAAACCGACAAGGGCTTTGTTATAAATTCGGGTGAGGTTGTAAACTGCGTTATTTCTAGGCTCAACAAAACCTTTGGCTTTGCAAAAATAAAGGCGTCAGCAGAGGGTGAAGAGATTTTTATCCCGGGGCGTGATTTAATGGGCGCTATGCCTGAGGACGTTGTAGCTGTAAGGATCACAAAAAAGGCTCATAACGGCGAGAAGGCTGAGGGTCAGGTTGTCAGAATCATCGAAGAGGGCTTTACTAAGTTTACAGGCAACATAGCTTATGATGAGGGCAAAATAATGGTTATACCTGACAGCCTTTCAAAATACGCTATGCGTTTTGATAACCCGCTTGGCATTCCGCTTGAGATAGGGGATAAGGTCATGTGTCAGATTACACAGCGAGGTAATCGCCACAGCGACCACAGATGCGAGGTTGTAGAAAACTTCGGCAGCTCTCAGAAGGCGGCAGTATGTGCATTGTCGGTACTTGAGCTTGAAGGGGTATCTACAGAATTTTCAGAGGCAGTTTTACAGAATGCAAAAGAGGTCTGTGATGAAAGCCAGATTGAAAAAGAGGCTCAAAACCGCCTTGATCTAAGAGATAAGCTCATATTCACAATTGACGGCGCCGATACTAAGGATATTGACGATGCCGTATCAGTTGAAAAGACAGAAAACGGCTTTTTACTTGGCGTTCATATTGCAGATGTAAGCTTTTATGTCCGCCCAAAGAGCGAGCTTGATAACGAGGCTTTTGCAAGGGGTACGAGCGTTTATTTTGCAAATAAGGTTATCCCGATGCTCCCAAAGGAGCTTTCAAACGGTATCTGTTCCTTAAAT
>CALBJC010000074.1 GCA_937892655.1 uncultured Clostridia bacterium
GAGCAACTGACTCTTAATCAGTGGGTCCTGGGTTCGAGTCCCCGATGGTGCACCAAATCAAGCACAACGTTTATCGTTGTGCTTTTTATTTTATCTTCATCAGAGGTGAGAGTATGAGTAAGTTTTTGTGCCCAGTATGTGGAGAAAAGCTTTGTATCATAGATAAGACAATGAAATGCTCAAATAATCATTCTTTTGATATTTCATCAAAAGGATATGTAAATCTGCTTATCAATACCAAAAACAAAAACAAGACCCATGGTGATGATAAAGAGATGGTAGATGCAAGATATAAATTTCTCAACTGTGGTTTTTATCAGCCGTTAAGTGATGCTATATGTAGAATTTCAAAAAAATATCTTAAGAAAAATTCTTTTATTGTAGATGCAGGATGTGGCGAATGCTACTATACAGCAAATCTTTATAATTATCTTAAAGAGTCTGAAATAAACTGTGAGGTTGTTGGTATTGATATTTCAAAGCATGCTCTTATGTATGCCTCCAAAAGATGCAAAGATCTCTCACTTGCAGTAGGAAGCGTTTTCAGAATGCCGATTGATGATGGTGCAGCTGATTTACTGTTGACTGTATTTTCTCCGTATTCTGAATCTGAGTACAAAAGAATTATAAAGAAATCTGGATATATGATTATGGTTTTTGGACTTGAAAACCATCTGTATTCGCTAAAAAAGGCTGTTTATGATACTCCGTATAAAAACGCCCCTTCTGATTATGAGCTAGACGGATTTGAGTTATTGGAGACAGATGAATTAAAATATAATATATCACTTGATTCAAATGAACAAGTAAAAAATCTATTTGCTATGACGCCATATTATCACAAAACGTCATTTAAAGATAAGCAAAAGCTAGATAAAATAGATAAGCTTGATACTGAAATTGAATTTTGTGTTGCTATATACAAAAAATTGTGATTTTTATGACTATTTGTCTTGAAATATACTATATAATGTGGTATAATGAAATATATTTGTTTAAAAACGGAATGGGGTTGCGTTATGGAGAATAAAAAGCTGTATTTAAACAAGCTTATTAAATCTCATTATGAACATACTCCGCTTTGTTTTATTCAAAGCTTTGGATGCGCTCAGAATTTTGCTGATGGTGAAAAGCTTGTTGGATATCTTGAGGATGTTGGCTTTTATTCAGCAAGCTCGATTGATGAAGCTGACTTGATAATTTACAACACCTGTGCTATCAGGGAAAACGCCGAGGAAAAGGTTTTTGGACTTATAGGTGAGCTCAAGCATCTGAAACTTGCAAAGCCTGATGTTATAATTGGTATCTGCGGTTGTATGGCACAGCAGGAGCATATTTCAAAAAGAATAAAGAAAACCTATAATCAGGTTGATCTGGTATTTGGTACTTTTTCTTACACTCAGCTGTATGATATGCTTTGTGAAGTTTTAGAAAGCAGAACAAGAGTTTTTAACAACAATGAAAACGGAACTGATCTGAGCTATGTTTATCAAAAAAGAACTGATAAAGTTATCGCAAATGTTCCGATAATGTATGGATGCAATAACTTCTGCAGCTACTGTATTGTTCCTTATGTGAGAGGCAGAGAACGTAGCAGACCGTTTGATGAAGTGGTTTCTGAGGTAACTGAGCTTGTTTTGAAAGGATACAAAGAGATAAATCTCTTAGGGCAGAATGTCAATTCTTATGAATATGGCTTTCCAAAGTTATTGAGAGCGCTAAATGATATAGAAGGTGATTTCAGAATAAGATTTATGAGCTCTCATCCAAAAGATGCAAGTTTTGATCTTATTGATGCTATCTGTGAATGTGAGAAGGTTTGTAAGCATTTACATCTTCCTGTTCAATGCGGTAATGATGAAATACTCAGACAGATGAACAGAAAATATACAACAAGCGATTATCTGAAAATAGTTGATTACGCGAGAAACAAAATACCGGATTTCAGCTTTTCTACTGACATAATTGTTGGCTTTCCAGGAGAAACCTATGAGCAGTTTTGTGATACAAAAGAGTTTATAAAAAGAGTTTCTTATGATAATATATATTCTTTTGTGTATTCTAAGAGAAATGGCACAAAAGCGGCATTACTTGAGGATAATATTTCTTCAAAGGAAAAAGGTCTATGGCTCAGGGAATTGATATTAGAGCAGCGTGAGGTTGCTACAAGGTCACTCTCAAAGTATATTGGAAAAATATTGAAGGTTCTGCCTACATCGATGTCTGACAACAACGAGGGAATGCTGACAGGCAAATGTGATGAGAATATCATCGTTGAATTTTTGGGCGACAAATCTCTTATTGGAGATTTTGTTAATATTAAGATTTTAAAAGCAACTAACTGGGCTTTGCTTGGAGAGGTTGCAAATTAACAAGAAGGAGTTATAAATTATGAACGTTATTGAAGTTGCAAGAGAATTGGGTAAGGCATTGCAGGCTGACGACAGATACAAGGCATACCTTGTTGCAAAGGAAAAGAATGACAACGATAAGGAGCTTCAGGATATTATCGGTGAATTCAATCTTAAGAGAGTCGCACTTGGCCAGGCAATGTCACAGCCAGAAAAAGATCAGGATAAGATTGCTGAGCTTAACGATGAAATCAAGCATCTTTATGCAAAGATTATGCAGAATCCTAATATGACTGAATATCAGAAGGCTAAGGAGAGCATTGATAAGATTTTAGATCAGATCAATACAATTCTTACTTTCGCAGCAAACGGCGAAGATCCTGCTACTTGCCCTGATACAATGTCAAGCGGTTGTTCAGGTAGCTGTTCATCCTGCTCAGGATGCCACTAATTGAAATTTGATTGAAAGGAGCTGAGTCTGATGCTAAGGCTGGCTGATATTGATGTTACAAAGCTTTCGCCAATGATGCAACAATATGTTGAAATCAAGAAGAAATATGAAAATCACGTTGTTTTCTTCAGACTCGGCGACTTTTATGAAATGTTCTTTGATGATGCTATTACCATTTCAAAAGAACTTGAGCTTACGCTTACAGGTCGTGATTGCGGTTTTGATGAAAGAGCGCCAATGTGTGGTGTGCCATATCACGCTTGTGACTTATATTTGAAAAAACTTATCTCTAAAGGGTTTATGGTTGCTATTTGTGAGCAGACAACTGACCCTGCGTTGTCAAAAGGCCTTGTTACAAGAGAGGTTGTCAGAGTTGTAACCCCGGGTACTCTTATTGACAGCACTATGCTTGATGAATCAAAGAATAACTATATCTGTTCATTTTATGGTATTGACAATCAGTGTTCTTTGTGTTTTGCAGATATTTCTACAGGTGAAGTTCATTCTTATACCTTTAGCGGAAGTGATTTACAGAATGAATGTATACAAGTTTTATCCAGATATTCTCCTGCAGAAATTATTTATAATATCGGATTTTTGACTTTAAAAGAGGTCAATGAATTTGTAATTGAAAAAATCAAGCCAAGCTCAACCTTGGTTAAAGATGATAGCTTTAGCCCTGTACTTCAGAAAGAAAATGTTCTTACTCAGTTTAATGCTCAAAGCTATGAAGATCTAAATATTGACGAAAATTCCATTGCGGCAAATAGTATTGCTGCTATGTTTGCGTATATATGTGATACCCAAAAATCTTTAGTGGGTAGATTCTCGGTTATAAATACTCATCAGAATGATGAATTTATGTCTGTAGGGTTTACTGCTAAGAGAAATCTTGAGCTTGTTGAAACTATGCGAAATAAGGAGCGAAAAGGCTCACTTTTATGGGTTTTGGATAAGACAAAGACTTCGATGGGTAAGAGAATGCTCAAATCATTTTTAGAACAGCCGCTTACAAATCCTGCAAAAATAATGGCAAGATTAGATGCTGTTAATCAGTTTGTTAATTCTCCTGTTGAAGCGGGCGAATTATCTGAATGTTTATCAGGCGTATATGACCTTGAACGTTTGATGACAAGGGTAATGTATAAAACAGCTACCCCAAGAGATGTAAAGGCGTTATCCTTGACGGCACTTAAGCTTCCTGGAATCAAAGATATTTTAAGTGGTTTTTCATCACGACTTCTTACTGCATTAAATAACGAAATATCAACGCTTGATGAGATTTCAGCGTTGATTGAAAATGCAATTGTAGATGAACCGCCAGCTCTTTTAAAGGATGGTGGCGTTATCAAGGATGGCTTTAACGCGGACCTTGATACATTGCGTCAGATTATATCAGGCGGTAAGGGGATAATCGATGATATTGAATCAAGAGAAAAAGAAAGAACCGGTATCAAGAATCTGAAAATTGG
>CALBJC010000075.1 GCA_937892655.1 uncultured Clostridia bacterium
GAACCCACGGCCTCTACCACCCCAAGGTAGCGCGCTACCAATCTGCGCCACACCCAGACGTTTTTGGGGTACTTTTATAATACAGCTTTTTTTGGCTGTTGTCAACAAGACTTTTGTCGGATTACGCCTTTTGTCAGAAAAACCGCACCGTTTTTTCGGTGCGGTTTTCTTAGAAAGAAAGTGTGAATTAACAGAAAAGAAACGATAGAAAAATATAAAAGAAAAGAGGTATTTATGTTAAAAAAGGAGTGTCAAACGACTATGTCAGCAAACAACAAATGCAAACAGTGCGTTTCTTTTCTGTAATTTCAGTATATCAGATGATATGTCCAAATAAAAGTACAAGAAAAATTCTTTGCATTTTGAAATTTTATGCAACAAAATGACTTTAAAACTACACTATATATGTAAAGGGCAATAATACCGCCATTGACATTGTAAATTAAATGAATATAATTAGTCTTAGAAGAAAAGAGGGGGATTTTAATGAAAAGATATCATCTTGGAATTGCGTTTATACTTTCAACTGTAATGCTCACTTCATGCGCTATTGACGATTCATCTTATCAGGTTACAACTATTGCCGGCGAGCTTGAAAATGATTGCGATGTTACTGTTTCTGACCAGACTGAAAGTGTATCAGATGATCAGACTGTTGACCTTTTTCCTTCTCAGATTCAGGGCGTATACAGCAGAGATACGATAAATAGAATATATTACAACTCATGTGACATTGTGATTGACGAAGATTCTATACTGGTTCACTATCAGGGTGATGTATATCAGTTTGATGCTGATGATATTTCTGATTTTTCGTATGCTGAACCCAATACCTACCTGTATGATGTATATGATGAAGAAAATGATATTATGGGTAATATCAATGTTGAATTATATGCCGATTATAAGGCGGGCGCAAGAATTTGCAGAATCAGCAATCCTGAGCAGCTGCTTGTAACTGATTGCGTAGGCTTTTACACAAAAACGCCGTATGGCATACCACTTGATAGTTACGAAAGCCTTGATGATTATGGCGAGTTCGGTACAATTGAGCTTGACCCACGGGTAAGGAGCTTTTTTATGGAAGATGCCAGTGATGATTTTGCTGTGAGTATGTCGAAATCAGCCCCCTTTTTCTTGGCAACCGACACGCATCAGAAGTATGCTGATAGCTATACGATAACAGTATTTGATGAAAATAAGTATATTGCTATTGAAAAGTATGCATTCGTTTTTGATAGTATCGATAAGGCTCAATATTGTTTTGAGAATATATATGAGGGTTGTGAACCATATTATATTTTCAGAATTGAAGAAAATATCATCTTTGTTGAACTGAAAAATGCGCGTGATCAGTATATTAACACGAAATACAAATATATAGATAACTCGGCTGAATATTGTCCTTTTGTTTTCGGGCAACACTGCTTTTCAAATGGGGGCGTAACAAGATACTATTCTCAACCGATAAGTATAGAAGAGGGTTATGAAATTATAGCGAATACAGCCGTACTCGAAAAGATGTTTCAGTATGGAGGCTTCCCGGCACAACAGGATAAAGTGTCGGTAGAAGTTCAGGGAACAGCAATAAATCCTCTGATTTGTACTTACTGGCACTATGATTCAAAAGGGTATTGCTTCAGCTATGATGTGGAAAAATACGAAGAAAACAAAATTCATGTTTTCAGTAAATCATGCTCAGGGGGCTACGATGACACTATTGATAATGTCTTTGCAATAGGCACAATTGAGCTTGTTGATGATACATTTTATATCGACATTGACTTTTATCGTGACTGCGAGGGGATAAATAAAGATAATTATACAGAGTTTTCGATAACAAGCAATATAAAAACTACAACAGAACACGTTGGTCTATATTAAAAAAACAGAGGATGATTTTTCATCCTCTGTTGTTTTCTATATAAACTGCCAGTACTTTATTTTAATATCTTCATTTGAGAATACAAGGTATAAATCATGCTTGCCGCTTAATTCTTCATGCTCTGAGTTTTCTCCCTTGAACTCATCGTTTTCAAATTCGATAAAGCCTACACATTCTGAGTTTACATCATCAATTCTTATCTCAATCCTGCCATTGCAAGTAACGCAACGAGATTTCTTTTCATATAAATCACCCTCTTGAGAAAAGTATAGTATAATTTTTCAAGCATTACAATTAACAAATGTGCCAATGTTTAAATACTATAGCAGTTTTATGCTAAAAAAGCCGCCGTAAAGTATTACTTATACGGCAGCTTATTTTCAAACTATAAATCCTTTTCAAATATGTAATCGTCCATAACAAAGCCGTTTCCGATATCTGCAGCCTTTTCATCGGCTATATACATACCGAGCTTTTTATAAATGGCAATTGTGTCGTCATTGTGGCGGTTTACTGTAAGCCTTGTTTTTTTAAGGCCTCTGTTTTTTGCCTCGTTTTCTATGAACTCAAAGGCTTTTCTGGCGTACCCTCTGCCTCTGAATTCCTTTTTGAGATATACTTTTGATATGAACATCAGGTTTTCTTCTCTTTGTTCCTGAATAGCAAAATACCCCTGATTTTCGCCATCTACATTAAAAAAGTAATATTCATATCCCATGTTTAAAAGCTGATTTGTCATAGCCTTTTGTGACTGAAAATTTTCAATCATATATTCGATCTGCTCATCAGAGATAATCCCGCGAAAATGCTGATGCCATATAATGTCTGCAAGGGCTGCGAGCTCCTCTACATCATCAATACCAGCTTTTATTATCTGCATTATTAGTCCTTCTTTCCGGCGAGGCTTTCGATAAACTGCTTAGCGCCTCTTGGTGAGCGTCCGCCCTTTGAGATAGCAAATGCCTCTGCCTTGATAAAAAGCTCTTCCTGCGGCATATTAATGCCATATTTCTTTGCAAGCTCGCTTACAACCTGAAGATACAGCTTTTTCTCAGGCTTTGAGAATGTAACGGTAATGCCAAAGCGCTCTGATAATGACATAAGCTCCTGCCTTGTATCTGAAGCGTGAATATCATCACCGTTTCTGTCTGAAAAACGTTCTTTTACAAGGTGGCGTCTGTTTGATGTTGCATAAATTGCCATATTAGGCGCAGCCGCTGCAACTGTACCCTCTAAAACAGCCTTGAGAGCGCCAAAATCGTTGTCGTCACTGCCAAATGACAGGTCATCAATAAATATAATGAATTTGAGCGGATTTGTTGCAATCTGTTCAATAACAGCAGGGAGCAGATGAAGCTCATTTTTCTTAAGCTCGATAAGTCTTAAGCCTCTGTCAAAATATTCGTTTACTATAGCCTTTACAGTTGATGATTTACCCGTACCGCAATCGCCGTATAGTAAAACATTGTTAAACGGCTTGTTATCTAAAAATGCCAGAGTATTATCAATAACAGGCTGTCTTTCAAGCTCATAGCCAAAAAGGTCACAAAGCCTTGTAGTATCAGGATGCAAAACCGCTGTTAAGGTAGAATCTCTTAACATAAATGCGCTGTTTTTAACAAACATACCGTAGCCGTAAATTGAAATATCGCATAGCCTCTGCGCATACATAGCCTTTATATCAAAGTATTCGGTTTCAAAATCAGGCAGGTATCCGTCATACCCGATAGATCTTTTTAAGTCATAAGAGGTAAGCACTGAAATAGCCTGCAAAACTGCAAACTCGTGGCTTACACATTCATACATTACCCCGGGTATCTCACCGCCGTTTGATGAAAGCGAGATATAGATATTCTCATCTTCTAAAATCATATCGAGTAAAACCCTTGAAAAGCTACTGCCTTTTTTGTAGAGGTCTGATATGAACTGAGAATACAAAGGAATAAGCTCGTTTGCTCCCTGCTTTTTAACACAGCCGGAAAGCAGATTTTTGAGCGATACAATAAGCTCGCTCTGAGTTATGTTTTTGAAAATTACAACTGAGTTGATTGAATTTATAAGTTGTTCAAAGGTCATTTTTATTCCCCTTATTGTGTTTTAGATTTTTGACAGCAAGATACAAAACCGATATAACGCAAAGTGAGCCTGTTGCTACAAGAACATACATAATGGGGGAGGAGTTATCTTCCTCAACGCTGTCTGTTACAATCTCTTCACTTATCTGAGTGTTTTGCATATCCGCTTTTGTTATCACAATATCGCTTGTTATAACATTCTCTGCAATTGCATTTACAGAAAAAGCAGAAAATATGCATATCACCAGAAAAACAGTTATCAGTTTTCTTAGTTTTATCATAGCTTTTCTCCTGTTGTCATATATCTATATTTTAAAACAAAACCGATAAAAATGCAATATGAAAATTAAAAAGGCTACAGATTTCTCTGTAGCCTTGAGTTTATTATTCAGCGTCTTCTTCGTTGAATGGGTCGCCACATTCAGGGCAGAACTTTGGAGGATTTGTTGGATCCTCAGGAATAAAGCCGCACTTGTCGCACTTGAACCAACCGTCATTCGCCATACTCTTTCCTCCTTTCCTTAATCTTCCTCGTGATCCCGGCAATGACCGCCATGGTTCACAGTTTTCTCATGAAGTACACAATAACCCTTCCCATAGCCGTCGGGATTATAGAATCTACAAGTTGCACAAATATCCTGAGCCATACCTTTTCCTCCCTTACTGCTCAAACATCGATGCAAATGCGTCCAAAACATCTGCCTGCCATGCCCGCTCCTGCTCCAGGATAAATTCGTCTGCGCTAATCATTGCAGCCCGGATAAACTTGCCTTCCTGTTCATACGCCGCTTTCTTGTTCGCCTTCGTATTCTGCTCAGACTCACCGATCACGTGGAAGCTGATGATATTGTCGTTCACCACGAAAACAATGTCAAAGAAGCGCGTAGGCGGGTTGGGATAGCTCACAATCAGAATCGGGCTGCTGGAACCGCCAAAGAAACCACCAGTCTGAACTGCATCAGTTCTGCACTGGTACGGAATACCCTCCTCTTCCGAAAGAACAGGCAGGCCTTTAC
>CALBJC010000076.1 GCA_937892655.1 uncultured Clostridia bacterium
GCCCGGGGAGTGGTAAAAGTACATTCTCCCGTGCTTTATCTCAAAAAACAGATCTCCCTCTTTTTCATCTTGATATGCTTTATTGGAATGCTGACAGAACAACTGTTGAAAAAACAACTTTTCTTAGTCGCTTGTCAGAAATACTGAGCCTTGATAAATGGATAATTGACGGCAATTACAGCTCTACTATGGAAATGCGTATGCTAGAGTGCGATACAGTAATCTTTCTTGACTATCCGACCGATGTATGTATTGAGGGCGCCAAAAACCGCAGGGGAAAGCCCCGCTCAGATATGCCGTGGATTGAAGATGAAAACGAAGTAGATGAAGAATTTTTAGAGCTTATAAATAACTTCAGCTCACAAAGCAGACCGCAGATACTAAGCCTTTTAGAAAAATATCCCGATAAGAAGGCTTTTGTTTTTAAAAACCGAAACGAAGCTCAAACCTTTTTGAAAGGAGAATACTGATGCTCAAAAAACTAAAGTCAAATCCTTTTACAATGCTTATATGGCTTGTAATAATAATCCCGATACATATTCTGCTGTTTCGATCAAAGGTAAACTATGATTATCAGATGTGGCAGAGAATGTTAATGGCACTTTTGGCTATTGCTTTAACATTACCGGTTCACGAGTTTATACATTTTATATTTATGAAGCTGTTTTTCAAGGGTAATGTAGCTATAAAAATCGGCAAAGATCCGATAGGCGTGCCAACTTTGGTAACAGTAGGTTCTTATGATAAAAAGCCGCCAAAATGGCAGTTTGCAGTAATCTATTTAGCACCATTTTTATTCTTAACGCTTATACCTGATGTAGTCTTTTTGTTCAGCGGTAATGTAGCGCTGATATTCTTTATAGTTTCTGTATGTAACTGTGCAGGCTGTCTGTATGATATTTTAGAAACGCTTATTGTTATAAATGAAAGGGAATACAATCACTAACTTGACTATTTTGTTTCATATCGGTATAATGGTAATTGTGTGTGAAAGCAAAATATTATATTCTAAAAAACACGGAGGAAAAAACAAATGGAAAATATGGAAAACACAAACATTGAAAACACAGGTGCTGTAAATACAGAAGCTGAAAAGAAAAAGCAAAACAAGCTTTTCAACCTTGTTTTTGCGGCTATAGTTATCGTGGTAGTGGTCGTTGTAATTATTAACCGTCTGAATATCGTAAAGCCACAGGTAACTATCGATGATGAAACCCTGAGTGTTGGTATGACAGTTGAAAAGCTTGTAGATGCAGGCTTTACAGTAGGTCTTTCAATGACAGGCAGCGGTGATCTCGATTTAGACTCACAGCCAAAGGTGCCTGGTGAAAAGTATAGTTCAACACCATACTACATTTTCAAAGACGGCGAATATACAAATGTAACCTTCAGCGTTTATAACAGAAGTGTAAATGCCTGCGATTTTGAGGATAGCAGAATTTATGCCTTTTCTTACAGCGCACGTTTTAATTTCTCAGGCACAGAGGTTTTAATCAACGATATCGAAATAGGCGGTATGGATGTTGATGACGCTATCGAAGAATTAGAGGATTTAGGCGTTAAGTTTGATGATGACAAGAAGGAAGAATTCTTAGATGGTGACTATGGCTTTATCATCGGTAATTCAGGTGACTACTCATTTGAAATCAATGCAGATGACGCAGGCGAAGTAATCGAAAGCATCAGAGTAAAGCTCAAGGTATAATATAAATTTTATATTTTTCCATCTAGACAAACAACATAAAATATGTTATAATTAAATCCCGGGGAATAATGACATTCCTCGGGATTTTTTTAGCGCTTTTTCTGTTATTTTCATTTTCAGTAAGGAGAGTATATATGTCTGAATTTACAAATCTTTTAGACCTTAACGATTATCCTGTTTCGTGGTGGAACAAGGTTGTTGAGCTTGGTGCTTTAATCAAGCAGACCCCTGCAAAGTATGCAAAGGCTTGCGAGGGCAAAATTATGGCAACCCTTTTCTATGAGCCATCAACAAGAACTCAGATGTCATTCCAGTCAGCTATGATAAGACTGGGCGGTAGCATTATCGGCTTTGATAATCCTCAGTCATCATCTGTTGCAAAGGGCGAAAACTTAAAGGATACTACAAAGATAGTAAGTAACTATTCAGATATCGTAGTTATCCGTCATCCAAACCCTGGCGCTGCAAAGGCTGCTGCATTATCGGCTGATTGCCCTATCATCAACGCAGGCGATGGCGGTCATCTTCACCCGACTCAGACTCTCACAGACCTTCTTACCTTAAAGCTTGAAAAGGGCAGAATGGATAACCTTACAATCGGTATCTGCGGTGACCTCAAAAACGGCAGAACAGTTCATTCTCTTATCAAGGCTCTCTCATGCTATGAAAATAACAGATTTGTACTTATATCAACAAAGGAACTCAAGGTTCCAAGCTACATTATAGACCTTCTCAGAGCGCAGTGCTGCGATTACAAGGAGGTTGAAAGCTTAGAAGAGGCAATCTCTGAGCTTGACGTTTTGTATATGACAAGAATTCAGAAGGAGCGTTTTGCAAGCGAGGAAGAGTATCTCGCTCAGAAGGATATCTACGTTCTTGACAGATTAAAGCTCCAGAGCGCAAAGCGTGATTTGGCGGTTTTACATCCACTCCCAAGAGTTGATGAAATAACTGTTGAAATTGATGATGACCCAAGAGCTATATATTTCAAGCAGGCAAAATACGGCGTTTATGTAAGAATGGCGCTTATTTTAACTGTACTTGATGAAAATGAGGATAAAGCTCCTTTAGTCAAGGGTAAAGAATACCCTGGCGTTGTATGTAAAAATCCTAAGTGTATCACAAACCTAGAGCATTACATCAAGCCTACATTTACAAAATGCGGTGACATTGTTACCTGCGAATACTGCGACGAGCAGATTTTACTCTAATAAAAAGGAGATGAGAATATGCAGGTTATCTGCAACACAAACTGTTATGAAACTGACGGTAAAATACCTCTTTTAACGCTGTTGCAGTTAAACGGCTCGCATATCTCAGCCCCTTGCGGCGGTAAGGGTACCTGTCAAAAATGCAGAGTATTTCTCATTTCAGGTAAGGTTAAAACCCCTGAGGGCGAAGTAGTAGCCCCGAATTCTATTTTAGCGTGCGAATCATATCCGCTTGAGGATTGCGCTATCGCTGTAATGAGCGAGAGTATTGAGGTTGAGACAAATGATATCCCCGATGAATTATCACCGTTTTCATTCAATCTTGGTATGGCAGTAGATATCGGTACTACAACTATTGCTATTGATTTTTATGACCTTGATGAAGGCATCAGGGTAGTTACAGAGGGCGTTACAAATCGTCAGAGAGCGATGGGCGCTGATGTTATTACAAGAGTAGAATACGCTATAAACCACGGCAACGAGGCGCTGACAAGGTCGGTAGTATATTCTATAAATGACGCTGTTCAAAGCGTTCAGGCAAAGTATGGCATTTATGCCAATAACATAAAACAGGCGGTTGTATCAGGCAACAGCATTATGCTGCATCTCTTATGCGACTGCGATGTTTCAAAAATGGCTCAGACTCCTTATCAGATGTCAGAATCGTTTGGTATTACAAAAAAGGCGAGGGAACTTGGTCTTAAGATCAACCCTGATGCCGATGTATATATCGCCCCATGCCCTGCGGCATTCGTGGGCGCAGATATCGCCCTTGGCGTTATGACCTCGGGTATGCTTTATACCGATGAAACAACCTTGCTTGTAGATATCGGTACAAACGGCGAAATAGCTCTTTGCCACAGAGGAAAGCTCTACTGCGCGGCAACCGCTGCGGGTCCTGCTTTTGAGGGCGCTAATATTGAGTTTGGTATGGCGGCGTGTGAAGGCGCTATCTCAGAGGTTTTTGAAAAGAATGATACTCTGATGGTAGGCGTTATCGGTGGCGGTACTCCTAAGGGTATCTGCGGTTCAGGGCTTTTAGATGCGATAAGCGTAGGCCTTGATATAGGCGCTATTGATGAAACGGGTCTTCTGATTGGCGATGATGGCTATTATCTTGATATCAACAGCGGAATTGAGATAACTCAGCGAGATGTAAGAGAGGTTCAGCTTGCAAAATCTGCAATCTGTTCAGGTATTGCAACTCTTGTTGAGTATGCAGAAATTTCCTTTGAAACTATAGATAAGGTTTTGCTTGCAGGCGGCTTTGGCGCAAAGCTCAATATCAACAGCGCTTGCGCAATAGGGCTTATCCCTTATAAGCTCAAAAACAAGATTTACCATATCGGCAACAGCTCACTAAAGGGTGCAGGCGAGGTTCTGGTAAACCCTGCAAAGCGTTACGAAGCAGAGGCTATCTGCAGAGATATGGAATACATAGAGCTTGCAGACAGCGAATTCTTCTCATCTGCATTTATAGAAAATATGATGTTTTAAATATAAAAAGCCGAAGATTACTCTTCGGCTTTTTTGTTTTGCTTTTTAATTCTGAGTTCCTTAAAAAAATCTGATAATATCTGTGAGCATTCTTCCTGCAAAACACCGCTTGTGATTTGCGGCTTGTGATTGTAAGGCAGTTCAAACAGATTTATAACAGAGCTCAGTGACCCTGCCTTTTTATCCTCTGCGCCATAGATTACTCGCTCGATTCTTGAATTGATTATTGCCCCTGCGCACATAGGGCATGGCTCTAGTGTTACATAAAGCTCACAGTCGATAAGCCGCCAGCCGCCAAGCGTTTTTGCCGCTTCTTCAATAGCGATTATCTCAGCGTGGGCAAGAGGAGATCTATCGGTTTCACGTCGGTTATACCCCTCGCCGACTATCTGCCCCGTACTTTTTTTGACAACTACCGCCCCTATCGGCGCTTCGCCCATATCATACGCTTTTTTAGCAAGCTCAAGCGCTTTTTTCATATACAGACTATCCATAATCTACACCAGCTTTACTGAAAGGATAGAGTAAACTATAGTACAAGCAAGCCACAGAATAAACGGACCTGATGAAAGAATGGTAAATATCTTTTCTTTGAATGAAATGCTTGTCTGCCTGTCGCTTACATTGAATTTCGCAAATTTTTCAGGCGGGTGAGAAGAAAGGTATCTTATACAGAAGAATAAAAGTACTGCGTATGTGACATATTCAAATGGCTTCTGATAATGAGTAGGTATAGAGAAGGTTGAAAGCCAGAGTATGTATGAAATCATACGGCTTGTTATTCTCATAGCTATTGCCACAAGTAAAGACCTTGTCTTGTAAGCAAAGTATGCAACGGTAATGCCGATAAGCATTGTATATGGGAAAAACATAAGCGATGATACAGACAGCGATGCGCATATGCAGGTCAGAGCGATTGTAAATGTTCCGCCAAACTGCGAGAATACGGGCATTGCAAGACCTCTGAAGAAAATCTCAAACAGTATCGGCATTACGAAAAATTCAAAGAAGGTAAACAATAAAATAACGCCGATATCGTCAGAAACGATACAGTTATAATACTTTTCTGTTACGCCAAGCTTAGAAACAGAAACAAAGGTAATATTGTTTATTACTCTTGCTATAATCGTTGTAATAATAATAAAAGGCAGACAGTAGAGGGTTGTATCCTTTTCCGGAATATGCCAGTTTACAAATGCCCTGAATGGCAGCTTTGTCAAAAGCATGAATGATATGATAGGAAGTAAAAAAGAAAGCGTGCATACTGCTATATAGATAAGCAGAGATTTCATATCGGTGTATTCAATTATTCTGTTGTTGATAACATCATCAAATGTCAGAACGTGATAGCTGTATTCGCTAAGAATAACTGAGCCTAAGATGTTTACCAGAAACATCAATGTCATACTCAGACCAAAAGCGCCTGCGCATTTTTTCAGAGCTTTTTTCTCTTTTTGCTCGGTAGTCTGATGGATAAAGCCCTTGCCATCCATATACGCCTTTTCAACCTCGGTTGAATCGTTTCTGAATGTATGCGGATTTTTATTATCATCGCGCCATTTGTCAAATATTTCATTTACATAGGTTTTATTGTCGCTCATTTTTTACCTCCTCTCTGGAAAATTTTTCTGAAAATTAAAGTGCCTGCTTTAAAGCCTGTGCCAACTGGTCAGGGCATGAGGTTCTTTTCATACCGCAGGTAATGCCTTCGAGTCTTTCGATAGCGTCATAAACCTCCATGCCTTCGATAAGCTTTGAAATGCCTTTTAAGTTTCCGTTACAGCCGCCCATAAAAGAAACGTTTGAAATAATGCCTGCATCATCAACCTCAAATTCGATGAGTCTTGAACAAACGCCTGATGGTATATACTGATATTTCATAAATTATCTCCTTTATAAATTATATTCCTTGATTTTTGCACATCCGCTCTCAATTGCAGCATCAGCTACAGCCTTTGCAACTGCAACAGGTATTTTTCTGTCAAATGAGTTTGGTAGGATGAAATCCTCGCAAAGCTCGTCATCGCTTACGCACTGAGCTATTGCTCTTGATGCAGCAAGCTTCATGCTGTCATTGATTTCAGTTGCTCTTACCGCTAAAGCACCCTTGAAAATACCCGGGAATGCAACAACGTTATTTATCTGGTTTGCAAAATCGCTTCTTCCGGTACCCACAATGTAAGCGCCTGCCTTTTTTGCAATATCAGGCATAATTTCAGGTGTAGGGTTTGCCATTGCAAATACAATAGGCTTCTGAGCCATTGATTTTATCATATCCTCAGTTAAAAGCCCCGGCTTTGAAACGCCTACAAAAGCGTCAGCGCCCTTGATAACGTCAGCTAAAGTGCCTCTGAGGTGATTTTTGTTTGTAACCTTTGAGATCTCCTCGTGAGCGCTGTTTAACATCTTGTCACCCTCGCAGATTGCGCCGTTTATATCAACCATAATAATATCGCCAACGCCAAGGCTTAACAAAAGCTTACAGATAGCAATACCCGCAGCGCCTGCACCGTTTATTACAAGTTTTAATTCTGAAAGCTTCTTGCCTGCAACTTTACAAGCGTTTGTAAGGGCAGCGCCTACTACGATAGCAGTACCGTGCTGGTCATCGTGAAATACCGGGATATCAAGCTTTTCCTTGAGCTTTGCTTCGATCTCAAAACAGCGAGGCGCTGAAATATCCTCAAGATTGATACCGCCAAAAGAGTCTGAGATAAGCTCAATTGTTCTTACAATTTCATCGGTATCCTTTGATTTTACGCAGATAGGAAAAGCGTCAACTCCTGCAAATTCCTTGAAGAGTGCGCATTTGCCTTCCATAACAGGCATACCTGCAAGGCCGCCTATATCGCCAAGACCTAAAACTGCAGTGCCGTCTGTTATAACTGCAACTAAATTATTCCTTCTTGTTAACTGAAATGACTTGTTAACGTCTTTTTCTATTTCAAGACACGCTTCAGCAACACCTGGGGTATATGCTAAAGACATATCTTCTTTTGTTTCGAGTGGGCAACGAGTGACAACTTCAATTTTACCATTCCACTCGTAATGTTTTTTTAATGAGTCTTTTCTTATATCCATTTTATTTATTAGCCTGTAATTTTAAATATGCGTTAATGAAACCGTCAATATCGCCGTCCATAACTGCGTTTATATTACCATTTTCAAAGTTTGTTCTGTGGTCTTT
>CALBJC010000077.1 GCA_937892655.1 uncultured Clostridia bacterium
TTATTGAGCCTATGGGGCTTGATACTGATGAATATTATCTTCAGGGTATGTCAACATCGCTCCCTGAGGATGTTCAGATCAAATTCCTGCGTTCAATCAAGGGCTTAGAGCGAGTAGAAATTATGCGAAACGCTTATGCTATCGAGTATGACTGCTGTGATCCTACAGAGCTTTTGCCAACGCTTGAATTCAAGGCGGTAAAGGGATTATACGGTGCCGGTCAGTTCAACGGTACATCAGGCTATGAGGAAGCCGCAGCACAGGGACTTATTGCAGGCATAAACTGCTCACTTTCACAGCTGGGGCGTGAACAGATTATTTTAGACAGAGCCTCATCATATATTGGTACACTTATTGATGACCTTTGTACTAAGGGCTGTATGGACCCTTACAGAATGCTTACATCGAGAAGTGAATACCGCTTGCTTTTAAGACAGGATAATGCTGATGAGAGATTAACGCCTACTGGCTATAAGGTAGGGCTAATTTCAGAGGAAAGGTATCAGCGTTTTCTGAAAAAGCAGGAAAAAATCAAGGCTGAGGTAGAAAGATTCAAGAAAACAAATATCGGTCCGTCAAAGCCTTTGAATGAAATGCTCGAAAGTAGGGGAACTGCTCCTATAAACAATGGCTGTAAGCTTGCAGACTTGTTGCGCCGTCCGCAGATTTCATACTACGATTTAGCAGTATGTGACCCGCAGAGAGAAGAGCTTTCAAAGGATATTTGTGAGCAGGTAGAAAATCAGATCAAGTATGAGGGATATATAGCTATCTCACTTTCACACGTTGAGAGCATGAGAAAGCTCGAAAAGAAAACACTCTCAATGGATATGGATTATAGAGAAATTAAAGGTCTTAGATTAGAGGCTCAGGAAAAGCTCAATAAGATTAAGCCTTTATCGGTAGGTCAGGCGTCGAGAATATCGGGCGTTAACCCTGCGGATATTTCGGTTTTGCTTATCTGGCTTGAACAAAACGGAGGAAAGTAAATGCTTATTTCATACAGTGAATTTCAGAAGCTGTTTTCAAAGTGTGACCTTAACATCATAACAGAGCAGTATGATAAATTTGCAAAATATGCGACTCTTTTGGTTGAATGGAATGAGAAAATCAATCTTACAGCCATTACTGCCCCTGAAGAAATCGCTCAGAAGCATTTTTTAGACAGCGTTTTACCGTTTTATCTGTCAGAAAACCTCAATGGTCTTATCAGAACTGAGGATATAAGGCTTATTGATGTTGGTACGGGTGCGGGTTTTCCGTCATGTCCGCTAAAGATTATGCAGGATAATATAAAGATTACGCTGCTTGACAGCTTAAATAAGAGAATAAATTTCTTAAAAGAGGTATCTGATAGTTTAGGTCTTGCAGCAAACTGTATTCATTCAAGAGCCGAGGATGGCGCTAAAAAGGGAAGTGCTTTGCGTGAAAGCTTTGATATAGCTACTGCAAGGGCGGTTGCAAACCTACCTGTTTTGTGCGAATACTGTATCCCTTATGTAAAGGTCGGCGGTGTTTTCTGCGCACTAAAGGGTAGCGACTGCAAAGAAGAGCTTGAAAATGCTCAGAAGATTATTGAAACCTTGGGCGGCAAGATAATTGAAAATACAGAGTATACTTTGCCAAACGGCGATAAGAGAACGCTTATCGTTATAAAGAAGGTAAGAGCAACTCCTCTAAAATATCCTCGACCAAAGGCTAAAATGAAATATTAACCTGGCAAACCTTCGCATATTTATGTATGCGGAGGTTTTTTACTGTCAACAAAATTCAATTATTCATATATTTTCTACGATAACGTTTGCATTCTGAATTAAATAAAAAGCCTTTCTGAACTTTTTAGCAAAATATTGCTTTTTGCTTGCAAATTTTATGTTTCCGTGGTATAATGTATTCACAAAATGTTAATATTGTTCGTTTTGGCGTTTTGACAGGGGTATGGGTGATTTTATGACAACGCTAAAGGAAAGGATAGCTAAGCATCTGCAACTGATTATACTGATAGTAGCAGGGGTGATTATCTTACTTTCCGTTTGCTTTTTGCTTTACAGTAGCAGAAAGACTATGATTGATGAATCTCACGTTGCGTTTACTCAGATAGAGCAGATTTTATTTGATAATCATCAGGAGCTTTTGCAGATTGAGGCTGAACACAGCAGGTCTTGTATCGAAAGCGCAAAGCTGGTTTCTGAGATGATTTCTCTGCGCGAAGGAGCACTTGCAAAACCTGATGGACTTGCTCAGATAATGGATATAGCTCAGGTAGATGAAATTCATCTTTTTGACAAAAGCGGAAAAATCGTTTATTCAACAAATTCAGAATATTTAGGTTATACAATGGAAAGCGGCGAACAGATTTCGTTCTTTGCGCCTATGCTTAGTGACAAAACTATGCAGCTGTGTCAGGATGTTATGCCTAATACTGCAGAGGGTAAGTCAATGCAGTATGCAGCAGTATGGTCGCAGGACGGAGAATATATTGTTCAGATTGGTTTGGAGCCTACAAGAGTTATGGAGGTTACCAAGAAAAATGAGCTTTCTTATATTTTTTCTCTGCTGACGGTCGGATATGATACGAATATGTATGCAGTTGACGCTGTGACAGGTGATATCAAGGGCTCAACTGACTATGATATGGTAGGGAAGAATATCTACCGCATTGGCTTTGAAAAGGAAGATTTTGAAAAATTAGAGCGTGGATTCAGCGCAAGTGTGCAGGGAACAGCCTCATATTGTATCTTCACAAAGATCGATTCTGTTCTTGTTGGCAGAGTATGTACAAAGGCTTCTTTGAACAGACCGGTTATTCTTTACAGCCTTATTATTGTTTTCTGTGTACTTGTAGTATGCGCTATAATGCTAAGAGCAATGCTCAAATCGCTGAATACTTTAGTTATAGAGCAGATTTCAGGAGTAAATGAGGCACTTGAGGATATAACAAAGGGCGATTTAAAAAGAGAGGTCAATGCAAAGTATTCCCTTGAGTTCAAGGAGCTTAGCAATCACATCAACGAGATGAAAAAGAGCATTACCTTAAACTCTGATAAGCTTTCATATATTCTTGACAGTATCAACGGTCTGATGGGTATTTATGAGTATAACATCAATTCAAGCGGTGTTAAGTTTATAAAGAATATAAAAAAGGTTTTATCTATCGATTCTAACAAGAAATGTGAGCTTGCAAAGGATTATAAGGTTTTTGAGGAATACTTAAATCAGATAAAAGCAAACGTTGTTTATAAGGATGAGCTTATTTATGCTCTGCCTGACAAAAAGCGATATGTAAAAATCAAACAGATAAGAGTAGGCGATGAGGTTTTTGGTATCATTATGGATGCAACTGAGGATGTTATCGAACGCCAGCGTCTGCAGGAGGAACGTGATGTTGATTCGCTTACAAGGCTTTTAAATCGTCGTGGCCTTGAAAGAGCGCTTGATGAGGTGTTTTCAAATCCAAGAGAGGTTCAGTATGGCGTATTATTTATGATCGATGCTGACGGCCTTAAGGGAATAAACGACGTTTACGGCCATGAATGCGGTGACCTTTATCTTAAAAAGGTTGGTAATGTTTTAAAAACTGCCTTTGAGGGTAAAAGCATTGTATCCCGTCAGGGCGGCGATGAATATGTTCTGATGTGCTATGGCTGTGAAACGGTCGAACCGCTTGAAGAGCTTATCAAAAAGCTCAAGAGACTTCAGAATTCAGAAACGATGTTCCTGCCCGGCGGTCAGGAGGTCAATGTAAAATTCTCAATGGGCTATGACTTCTGTAAGCTGGCTGTTCCTGATTATCATTACCTGATGAGCTCTGCAGACGCGCGAATGTATGAGGATAAGAAAAAGCGCAAAGCGGCTCAGAAGGCTATTGAAGATGCCAAGAAGGCTGAAAAGGAAAGACTGGAACGTGAAGAACAAGAACGTTTAGAGGCTGAACGTTTAGCACTTGAGGGCATTTCAAAGGTAAAGGCAAAGCCTATGCATAATCTTATAAAAAAGAAAAAGGAAAAATAATATTTTAGGCTCTGATTTATCAGAGCCTTTTTTGTTCCACGTGGAACATTTTGCATAAAAACAGTAAAAAGGGGGAGTAAAAATAAAAACTAGTCGCAAACTGCGATAACTTACTATTTTCTATATGCATAATCTGAGATATAATAGCCACAGATAGTAAAATCTGAGGAGGAGATAAAATGGCTTTATTCAAGTTGCCCGCCAGAGCAGATGTAAAGAGGATAGTAGAGATCGACTGTGAAAGCATCGTTGCAAACCCATATCAGCCGCGAAAGCAGTTTGACTCAAACAAGCTGGACACGCTGTCAGAATCCATTGCGACTGACGGAATTATTCAGCCGCTTACTGTCAGAAGCGTTGGCGAAAAGTACGAGCTTATCTGCGGCGAGCGAAGGCTCAGGGCGGCAAGGCAGGCGGGACTGGAAAAGGTGCCCTGCATCATAATGGATATAACTCAGAGAAAATCGGCGCTTTTAGCACTTGTAGAAAACATTCAGCGGGCAGACCTCAATTTCTTTGAAGAAGCGCAGGCGATAGAGGAGCTTATCTCTTTTTACGGAATGACTCAGGAGGATGCCGCAAAGCGACTGGGTATTGCGCAGTCTACCCTTGCAAATAAGATAAGGCTTTTAAAGCTTTCAGATGAAGAAAAAGAACTGATTTTGAAAACAGGACTCACAGAAAGACACGCAAGGGCGCTTTTGCGTTTACCGCAGGGGCGGCTACGGCTTGATGTGATCGATAAGGCATATAAAGAGGCGCTGAATGTAGAAAAGACAGAAGCGCTTATCTTAAAACTCTTAGATGAGCAGAAAATTGCGCAAAGCTACAAAAAGCGTGCGGTTGTTTTTAAAGATGTAAGATTATTTTTCAATACGATAAATAATGCAGTAAAGACTATGCAGTCAGCGGGTGTGAATGCAAAAACTCGCAGACTTGAAAAAGATGGCTTTACTGAATTTATAATTACTATTCCAAACGGCTAAAACACATTGTTATCCCCAATATACCTCATTTTGCAGGCAGCGTTTTTATTACGCTGTCTGTCTTTTTTATAAAAAATGTTCCACGTGGAACAAATTTTCTGAAAAACTGCGTAAAAACTCATAAAATTTCTTAAAAACCCTTTTCAAAAGCTGCTAATCGTGGTATAATTAATTTTAATGCAGATTATTTAAACGGAGGTGTAGTTTTGGGTAAGATAATTGCAGTTTCAAACCAGAAGGGTGGCGTTGGTAAGTCAACTACTGTTGTAAACCTGGCTGCGGCCCTTGGCGGTAAGGGCAAAAAGGTTTTGGTTATCGACTCTGATATTCAGGGTAATGCTACAACCAGCTTTGGTATCAAGAAAAGAAACATTCAGAATACTACCTATGAGGTTCTGATAGGTGAGGCGAGAATCGCTGATTGTATAGTAAAGACAGCGTTTAAGAATGTATCGATCGTACCTGCGGCGCAGAAGCTTGCGGGCGCTGAAATTGAGCTTAACAATCTTGATAACAAGCTGTTGCGCCTTAAAATGCAGCTTTTGACGGTCAAGCCAAATTATGATTACATACTGATTGATACTCCGCCGTCACTCGGACTTTTGACACTAAACGCGCTTGCTACTGCTGACAGCGTTATTATTCCTATTCAGTGTGAGTTTTTGTCACTCGAAGGCCTTGTTCAGATAAACGATACTATCAAGAGAATGAGACAGTCATACAACCCTTCACTTGAAATTGAGGGTATTTTGTATACTATGTATGTAGGCAGATACAACGTTACTGCGCAGGTAGCACAAGAGGTTGAAAAGTATTTCCCGAATAAGGTTTTCAAAACGGTTATTCCAAGAAACATAGCGCTTTCAGAAGCACCGTCTCACGGAAAGCCTATTATGTATTACGATGTTCGTTCAAAGGGCGCTGAAAGCTATATGGCTCTTTGCAAGGAACTATTGTCAAGAGAAAAGAAAGCTAAAAAGGATATAGGAGGGTTGATTTAGTGGCTACTAAAAAGGTAAAGGGCCTGGGCGGCGGTCTGGATTCGCTGTTTGAGGATAACAACGATAACGAGAAATCCACCTCAACGCTCAGAATATCAGAAATTGAGCCTAACAAGGCTCAGCCAAGACAGGATTTTGATGATGAAGCGATAGTTTCATTATGCAGTTCAATCCGGCAGCACGGCATTTTGCAGCCGCTTGTTGTAAGACCGCTTATGAATGGTCAGTATCAGATAGTTGCGGGCGAAAGAAGATGGAGAGCTGCCAGAATGGCGGGGCTTTCTCAGGTTCCTGTAATTATCAAGGAGCTTACTGATAAAGAAACAATGCAGCTGGCGCTCATTGAAAACCTTCAGCGTGAAAACTTAAATCCTGTTGAAGAGGCGCTCGGTTATAATGACCTTATGCAGACCTACAATATGACTCAGGAGCAGGTAGCTCAGACTGTAAACAAATCACGTTCGCAGGTTGCCAATATGCTCAGAGTTTTAAATCTCGATGAAGATCCGCTTACAGCGCTCAGAAAAGGCGAGATTTCACTCGGTCACGCTAAGATTTTGGCGGGTATTGAGGATACAAAGGTTCAGAATGAGCTTTGCGTGAGAGTTATTAAAGAAGAGCTATCAGTAAGAGCGCTGGAAAAAATTGTAAAATCGCTTGATAAGGCTCCGAAGGAAGAAAAGGCTGCAGAGGCATTTTCAAATCCTTCAATCTACAAAGAGGTTGAGCTTGCTTTAACCGAAACTATGGGCAGAAAGGTTAAGGTATTCTCAAAGGGCGATAAGAAGTTTATTCAGCTTGAATTCTATGACGAGGCAGATCTAACTGACCTTGCAGATAAAATTTCACTTGGAAACTAATAAAAAGAGGTAATAGAAATGATTGACATTAAATTTTTAAGAGAAAACCCTGAGGCAGTAAAGGAAAACATCAGAAAGAAGTTCCAGGATAAGAAACTCGTTTTAGTAGACGAGGTTATCGAGCTTGAAAAGCAGATGAGAGAAATTAAGACAAAGGCTGACTCTTTGAGAGCTGACAGAAACCGTATTTCCAAGGAAATCGGCGGCTATATGGCTAAGGGCGAAAAGGATAAGGCTGAAGAGGCTAAGAAGAGAGTAGGCGAGTTCTCTGCAGAGCTTGCTGAATGCGAAAAGCTTGAGGTTGAGCTTGAGGGCAAGGTTAAGGAAATCATGATGGTTATCCCTAACATCATTGACGACAGCGTTCCTATCGGTAAGGATGACTCTGAAAACGTTGAAATCAAGAAGTATGGCGAGCCTGTAGTTCCTGAATTTGAAATTCCATACCATACAGAAATCATGGAAAGACTCAACGGTATCGATCTTGACGCTGCAAGACGAGTTGCAGGTAACGGTTTTTACTATCTTATGGGCGATATTGCAAGAGTACATTCTGCAGTTATCTCATACGCTCGTGACTTTATGATCGACAGAGGCTTTACTTACTGCGTTCCTCCATTTATGATCCGTTCTTCAGTTGTAACAGGCGTTATGTCATTTGCTGAAATGGATGCTATGATGTATAAGATCGAAGGCGAAGACCTCTATCTTATCGGTACTTCGGAACACTCAATGATAGGTAAGTATATCGATACTATCGTTAAGGAAGATACATTGCCACATACTCTTACTTCATACTCACCATGCTTTAGAAAGGAAAAGGGTGCTCACGGTATTGAAGAAAGAGGCGTTTACAGAATTCACCAGTTTGAAAAGCAGGAAATGATCGTTATCTGTAAGCCTGAAGACAGCATGGCTTGGTTTGAAAAGCTCTGGCAGAATACTGTTGACCTTTTCGTATCTCTCGATATTCCTGTAAGAACAATTGAATGCTGCTCAGGCGACCTGGCAGACTTAAAGGTTAAGTCATACGACGTTGAAGCATGGTCACCAAGACAGAAGAAGTATTTTGAAGTTGGTTCTTGCTCAAATATGGGTGACGCTCAGGCAAGAAGACTCAAAATCAGAGTTGCAGGCGAAAACGGCAAGTATTTTGCTCATACTCTCAACAACACAGTTGTAGCTCCACCTAGAATGCTTATCGCTTTCTTGGAAAACAACCTGAATGCTGACGGCACAATCAATATCCCTGTTGCATTAAGACCATATATGGGCGGTAAGGAAAAGATCGGTTTATAATATGGAAAAAGCTGTTCACACTACCCTTGATTACCGCACAGCCTTTTACGACTGCGATCACAAGGGCAGAATGAAGATTTCTACACTTTTAAAGGTTACCGCAGAGGTTGCGGGCTATGATTATACGATAAAAGGCTTTACCCACGATTTTTTGTGGAACGAGGGCTTTGTATTCTTACTTTCCCGCATAAGCATCAAGGTTTACGATTATCCGCGCGACCAGATGCCGCTTGTAACAGAAACCTGGGAGGGCGGCAAAAAGGGCGCTTTGTGGAAAAGGCAGTATAGAATCAGACATGGCGAGGATGTTTTGATTGACGGAACATCAGGCTGGATTTTATGTAACCCTGTTACAAGAAAAATCTACAAGCCTTCTGAATTTCCATACCCACAGCCGCAGGATGAAACTCAGTTTATCGGTGCTTTGGAGGTTGGCAGAATAAAGGCGGAAAATACTCCGACAGAGGTTTTGCGCCATACTGTAAAAATTTCAGATTTAGATTCAAACGGGCATATGTATAACGCCCACTACGGAGATATAGTTGTAAACGCTCTGACCTTAGAGGAGTTTGAGCAGGATGTAGACAACTTCAGAATCAATTATCTGAGCGAGGCAACACTCGGTGAGGAGATTATTATCTGTAAAGACGTTTCCTTTACAGATAAAGGCAAGCAAAAAATCGTAATTATCGGTAAACTTGCCCGCGAAGAGATTACTCCTTGTTTTGAGTGTGAGATAATATACAAATAGTATAGGAAATTGACTTAAAATGACTGAAAAAATCACTAATATCTTCGATAGCCATTCTCACTATGATGATAAATGGTTTGATGAAGATAGATTTGAGCTGATAAAATCTCAGCTTAACAATAACGTTTTTGCTATAATGCACGCTGCAACCGACCTTGAGTCATCAGAATTTGGTATCAAAACCGCAGGGGAGATTGACAGATTTTATACATCTGTCGGTATTCACCCTAGTGAGATTGATAAGCTGCCTGATGATTGGAGAGAAAGGCTTGAAGTGCTTGCTACAAATCCTTTGGTCAAGGCTATCGGTGAAATCGGTATGGATTATCACTATGAGGGTTACGATAAGCAAAAGCAGATTGAAGTTTTTGAGTTTCAGCTGGAGCTTGCAAAAAGACTGAATCTCCCGGTAATTGTACATATCAGAGATTGCACAGAAGACTGTATGGAGATTTTAAAAAAGCATAAACCGCGTGGCGTTGTTCATTGCTTTTCAGGGTCTGCAGAAACTGCAGCTGAAGTTTTAGCGCTTGGAATGTATATTTCATTTACAGGAGCGCTTACCTTCAAGGGCGCAAAGCGTGCGGCAAAGGCAATAGCGGTTGTACCGTTCGACAGACTTTTGCTTGAAACGGATTGCCCTTATATGACGCCTGAGCCTATAAGGCCTGGCAGATGTCAGTCGGATATGATTGAGTTTACAGCACGCAAGGCGGCGGAAATTAAGGGTATAGAAGTTCAACAATTAGTAGATTTATGCACAGAAAATACAATACGTTTATTTAATATCGGTTAAAAGGAGAGGTTTTATATGCCAAAAAGACTTATCGCGATATTCTTGGTAATTGTAGCAGTGTTATGCCTTATCATTGTACCGAAGGTAGTAGATAAGGATGACACGACAGATGACACAAATAACAGCTCTGTTGTAGACACAAGCGATGACGATGTTATTTCAGATAACGTTGACAGCAATGATGACAGCACAGCTGATGATTCGAGTAAGGAGGAGGTTTCGGTGCCTGATACAGTAATTCCTGACGATTCAAGCAATGATGAGTCAAGCGTTGCGGATGAATCAAGCTCAGACGACAGCAGTACAGATGATTCAACTGCTGACAACTCAAGCTCTGATGCAGATTCATCGGTTTCTGATGATACTCCTGCAGAGCCTAGAAATACTCCTGTTTCATATCACGGTGAAATGATAGCTCAGGGCAACAAGCTTGTAGGCGAAAAGACAGGCGAGGTAGTAAGAGTTACAGGTATGAGCTTCTTCTGGTCAAACTGGTCACAGAAGTATTATACAGCTGACTATGTCGACTACCTTGTTGATGAGTATGGCTGCGAAGTAGTTCGTTGTTCTTATGGTATTCAGGATAACGGTCAGCCTCACGACCGCTCTTGTGAAGCGCTCATTGAAAACGTAATTGACAGAGCTATCGAACGTGGCGTTTATGTTATCGTGGACTGGCATTCACACGGCGCTCACAACAATACAAACGAAGCAGTACAGTATTTTGAAAAGCTCGCTCAGAAGTATGGCGAGTATGACAATATCATTTTTGAAGTATTCAACGAACCTACTCAGGTCAGCTGGTCAACTGTAAAGACATACTCTGAAACAGTAATTGATGCTATCAGAAAATATTCTGACAACCTTGTAATCGTTGGCTCACCTCAGTGGTCACAGAAGGTTGAAGATGCAGCTGCAAATCCTGTTGACGATGAAAATGTTGCATATACTCTTCACTTCTATGCAGGAACTCATAAGGAATGGTTAAGACAGTCTGCAGATAGAGCAATGGCTGCAGGTATCCCTATCTTTGTAACAGAATGGGGCAGCGTAAACGCTGATGGTAATGGCGCTATCTCAAAGCAGTCAACTGAAGAATGGTTTGCATGGATGGATAAGAACAACATCTCAAGCTGTAACTGGGCAGTTAATGATAAGAATGAAGGCTCATCGATCTTCTCTCAGGATAAGACACTCAGCGAAACAGGTTACTATATCAAGGATTTAATCTGGGAAAGAACAAAGAACGCTCCTTGGAGAAACGCATAACTCATAAAATAAATTTAAGCCGTTGTCGGATAATCGACAGCGGCTTTTGTTTTTTTATCAATTTTTCGCAAAATTATCAATACTGAATGTTATATAAATGTTGATGTATACTAAATGTTTATAACATCACCCTTGTAAACGTTGACCGCGGTAAAAACTTATGCTATACTGTTATTAGTATAAAGAATAAACAAAATAGATTTTTTGATTGGGATTTTTAATAAGGAGATTTTATATGGAGTTTTGCAAGCTTCAGGTAGGGTGTCTGATTGTTCTTTTGTATGTTGCGTTCATCTACATAAAAGAATGCAGGGTATACGGTAAGGACTTAAATGACACTCTTTTTGATGAGCTTTTGTCGCTTGGTATCTTTACAGTTTTATTTGACGGGGCAACAGCGATTTCGTTAAACTATCAGGATTTGGTTTCACCTGCGTTCAATACGCTTTTTCATCTGATGTTTTTAATCTGCTTTGACTCGGTTATTTTTATGCTGTTCATCTACGCTATTCAGATAACAGGGGCTACGCCTAAGAAAAGGTCAACGAGGATTCTTCTGTTTTCGCCGTTTATTGTAAACATAGTTCTGGTTGTAGCAAACATACATTCGCTTGAATACATAAAGGGTGAAACATCATATTACGCATCAGGTGTTGCACTTTATACAAGCTATGTTATCGCTTGGGTCTATATAGTTTTGTCATTTGCTATCTATGTAAACCGCTGGAAAAATATTGAACAGCATAAGCGCTCAAGTATTATTACATACCTTATAGTTTTAGCGGCGATTACAATTATTCAGCTTATTTTCCCTGAAATGCTTTTTGCAAGCGTTGGCGTTACAATATTTGTTCTTGGTATCTATATGAATCAGGAGGACCCATCCTTGCAGGAGCTTTCTAAGTATCACGGTGAAATGGTTATGGGCTTTGCAAACCTGATTGAAAACCGTGATGACAATACGGGCGGTCACATCAAGCGCTCGGTAGCGTATGTAGAGATAATCACAAACAAGCTGATCGAAAATAATTTCTACTCAAATGTTCTTACAAAGGATTACGTTTCAAATCTTCTCAAGGCAGCGCCTATGCATGATATAGGAAAGATCGCTGTACCTGATGCGATTTTGCAAAAGCCTGCAAGGCTTACAGAGGATGAATTTGAAGATATGAAAACTCATTCAGAGGTAGGCTCTGAAATTATAAAGCGTAACTTTTCAAATCTTGGCGATACCGATTATGTAAAAATGGCGTATGAGGTTACAAGGTATCATCACGAAAAATGGAACGGCAAGGGTTACCCTGACGGACTTATGATGAATGAGATCCCGCTTTGTGCAAGAATTATGGCGGTAGCCGATGTGTTTGATGCTATCTCATCTGACAGATGTTACAGAAAGGCTCTGCCTTTTGATGAATGCTTTAAAATCATATCGAAGGGTTCGGCGATAGATTTTGACCCGCTTATTGCTCAGGTTTTTATCTCGGCAAGAGAAGAGGTTGAGAGAACCTGTATGGATATGACCATCGAGCCTGAAACAGAAATTGTTGCAGATAAAGAGGTTATGGTATAATAAAAACCCTGAGAGTAATATCTCAGGGTTTTGTTTTTTATATTCATTACGCCCATTCATCCTGCGCGGTAGGGATGCGGATGTCTGAAAGACACTGGATGTCATTTAGAAACCACTGACCTGTTGAAGGCTTCTTTCTGAGCTTTACAGGTCTTGCGTCATCAGCACCGCTGCTCTTTACATAAAGAGTAGCCCAGTTTTCATTGTCGAATGAATATGGGTTTTCCATTACCTTGATAACGTAAGGCGTTTTCGGAGTATAGTTGTTTTCAGGGGTCGCACCTTCAAAGAATGAAAATGTCTTGTAGAACTTTCCGTCAAGGCGTTCCTTGATAAAGCCCTTTTCAAAGGTGCTTACATCTGCAGGGCCCTTGAGAAAATCGAGCATTTCCATACAAGCGTCTGGATTTTTTTCAAAAGCGCAGAGTGCGGCAATTGTGAGCGCTACAGTTTTGAATGCCGAATCAAGTGATGCTTCTGGCATTGCCTGAAGCTCTGCTAAATTTGCCGGGAGGGAAGAGAAGGTGAATGTTTCTGTGCGGTTTGTGCCTTTGCCGATTGATGAAACTGCGTCATCAACAACATCGGATGCCTTTTCCTTGATAGCTTTGCCTACTGATTTTAAGATTGAATCTAATAAGCCCATTTTTTAATCCTCCTTTTATTTGCTTTTATCTTGAAAAATAATTCATCGGATTTTCGATGTTATTCTTAAGTCTTATTTCAAAGTGAAGGTGAGGGCCGGTTGAGTGACCGGTTGAGCCTACAGTTCCTATCTGTTCGCCTCTTGTTACTACCTGACCTTCAGAAACCAAAACATCTGTCATATGAGCATAAAGGGTTACATATCCGCCGCCGTGGTCGATCATAACATATCTGCCGTAGCCGTTACCGCAGCAGTTTGAATACTTGCCGTAGTTATGAGTACAGGTAGCCGCAACCTTGATAACTGTACCTGAGTTTGCCGCAACGATAGGGGAGCCTGCAATACCCGGCTGAGAAATATCAATACCCTTATGGTATGAGCCCCATCTCCAGCCAACGCCTGAGGTTATAACATAACAGCGCGGTACAGGCCATGTGAATGTACCGCCAACATATGGACGGTTAGCCGCCTCTGCGGCTTCAATAGCGGCCTTGAGTTCAGCCTCTCTTGTTCGCTCAAGCTGTTGGAGTGCTGCAAGGTCTGCCTGCATAGCGCTTTCTTCCTGCTCAAGCTGAGAGAGATTTTCCTGGGATTGCTGCATTAAGTCTGTGAGATATAAAAGCTCGTCGCTCCATTCATCGCACTGCGCTTCAAAGGTAGCCTTGTCGATTTCAAGAGTTGCCTTTGCGTCTTCTAGCTTTACAAGGTCGTTCTCGTATGAATTTTTGAGGTTTATAAGTTCTGTAATAAACTCATCATCATGCTTTGCAACGCTTGAGATAAGCTCTGTTCTCATAAGCATATCGTAAAAGTCTGAGCTGTTCATCAGTATTTCTGCCATTGAGGTATTGCCCGCAACGTACAGCACTCTTATTCTCTGCTTAAACTTTTCGATGCCCTCATCGATTTCCTGCTCTTTGTTTGCAATCTGAATTTCCTGATCTGAAATTTCCTGCTCCTTTGCAACGATCTGTGACTGCAAGGTAGCTATGTATTCATCAAGCTTTGCGATAGTTGCATTTGTAACAACGATCTGCTCCTCTATTGCCTGCTGATTTTCTCGTTCTAAGGCAGCGTCATTTCTTGTGGCATTGATCTCAGCCTTGAGCGCCTCCTGCTGCTGCTTTAGCTTATCGATTTCGCCCTGAATTGATGAGATTGATGCATATACATCAGGAACTATCTTGGTTTCATCGATAACTATAAGCGAAAAGCAGATAACGCCAACAAGACATAAAGCAAACGCTCTTGACAGAAGCCTTTTTATATTTATCTTTCTTTTTGCTTTCATAGCCTTATCCTTTCATAGATTTACACATAGTTTATACTCTCAGATGCTTTCTTGTACTCATTGTGATACCGATAGCGCCTATTACAATACCTGCTGCAATGTAGCCGAGGAATACAAATATCATAATATCGCTAGATGGAATGAGCGACGATACGCCCAGCGCTGACCAGAGCTGGAAGCCTGAAGAAAACGCGTTATACAAAGCATCGTAAACGAGCTTTGTTATGATTGAAGCAACTGCTGCAGCCAGAAGACCTGTGAGTAAGCCTTCAACAAAGAACGGGAGATTGATGAAGGTGTTTGTTGCACCTACATACTTCATAATCTCGATTTCTTTCTTTCTTGCGAAAACACTTGCTCTTGTTGTATTTGAAATGATGATAAGGCATATAATAATCAGAACTACTACAACGCCCAGCGAAATTGCTGAAATGATGTTTCTGACATCGGTGAGCAAGGTCGCAAAGTCAGTAGGCTGAGAAACTGTTTCTACAAAATCATACTGAGAAACAAAAAGCGCTGTATCGCCCATACGGGAGATGTCATCAATTTTTATTCTGAAGGTGTCAGGCAGAGGATTATCATCAAAGTAATCAAAAAGCGATTGCTCATCAGGAGTCATATCAGCCTTTATATCCTCAAGCGCCTGCTCTCTTGAGTAGAATGTAACCGAGGCTACGTTTTCTGTATTTTCAAGCTTTGTCTGTAAGCTTTCAATTTCTGACTCAGGGGTAGTATCATAGATCTGAACGACTACCTCGTTTTTATCTTCAATAGCACCGATAATTCTGTTGATGTTGACGCTCGTTAAGATCGCAAGACCGATCAGAAGCATTGAAACGAGCATTACGCAGAATGATGCAAAGGTCATTACTCTGTTTATCCAAAGGCTTTTTGTACCTGTGCGGACGAGATATTTAATACTGCTGGTTCTCATAATCGCCCTCCACATATTCATCAAAAGTAAGGTTACCGTCAGAAAGGTTCAAAAGTCTGCCGCCAAAATCGCGAACAAGCTCATGCTCGTGAGTAACCATCAAAATTGTTGTTCCGCACGCATTGATTTCTTTTAAAAGACGAACGATTTCGTGAGAAAGAACAGGGTCGATATTACCTGTAGGTTCATCGGCAATAATCAAAGATGGGTTGTTTACAAAGGCTCTCGCTATTGCAACTCTCTGCTGTTCACCGCCTGAAAGTTCATGAGGAAAGCTCTTTATCTTATCCTGCAGATCGAGCAGGGAGATAACGTAAGGAACACGCTGGCGGATGAATTTCGGATCAGCGTCAACAGCGCGCATTACAAATGCGATATTGTCATAAACGTTCATAGTAGGGATAAGTCTGAAATCCTGAAAAACTACGCCGATAGTTCTGCGCAGATAAGGAATCTTTGAACGGCGCATACGGGAGAGGTTATATTCATTTACGATAACGTCGCCCTCGGTAGCGTCAATCTCCTTTAAAAGCAGCTTGATGAGAGTCGATTTACCTGCACCTGACTGACCTACTACGAATGCAAATTCACCGTCGTTGATTTTTAGATTTATATTATTAAGTGCGTCTACCTTTCTTGAACCGCTGGAACGATAGGTAACCGACACATTCTTGAATTCTATCATTTTATACACCACCCAGAAAATAGAAAAAGGCATTAACACGAGGCTTATTTTTGTCAAAAGCTCTGCGGTAATGCCCTTTTTGTCATTTAATAAATTAGAACTTAACCGGATTTGCAGAAAGATACTTTCTTACCATAAGAGCAATCTTGAAGATGATAGCATGGTCAAATTCTCTTAAGTCAAGACCTGTAAGCTTCTTGATCTTTTCAAGTCTGTACACGAGAGTATTTCTGTGTACGAAAAGCTTTCTTGAAGTTTCCGAAACGTTAAGGTTGTTTTCGAAGAAACGCTGAATTGTAAAGAGAGTTTCGTGGTCGAGTGACTCGATTGAGCCCTTCTTGAATACTTCCTTTAAGAATGTTTCGCAAAGAGTTGTAGGGAGGTGGTAGATAAGTCTTGCGATACCGAGGTTGTCATAAGAAACGATAACCTTATCTGTATCGAATACCTTGCCGACTTCAAGAGCGATCTGAGCTTCCTTGAATGAACGGGCGAGGTCCTTAACGCC
>CALBJC010000078.1 GCA_937892655.1 uncultured Clostridia bacterium
ATACTGAATATTTTGATTGCGTATACAGAATATGCTTTCTGTATATGAAAAGCGAGTCTGATGCGCTTGATGTAACGCAGGAAGTATTTTTGAAAATGCTTGAGAATATGAAACCAAAGGATGACGAAAAATCAAAAGCATGGCTTATTGTAACAGCGTCAAACTGCTGTAAAACTCATCTGAAAAAGTGGTGGAGAGCAAAGCGTACTGACCAAAACGACGCAACAAATGAAAGAATATGCGAAACCAACGAGGTGTTAAAGCTCGTTTTGGAGCTTGAGGAAAAATACAGAATTCCTACATATCTCTACTACTATGAAGGATATACAACCGGTGAAATATCAAAAATCTTAAAAACAAACCAGTCTACTATACAAACAAGGCTGGCAAAAGCCAGAGAGCTTTTGAAAATTGAACTAGGAGGGTAGATCAAATGAGAGAAAATGAACTTATAAATGCGTTTGATAACATCAAGTGCAACGAGAATAAGCAAATGCTGTTTGACAGCATTTCAGCAAAGCCTGCGAAGAAAACAAATGTCAGAAAGCCTCTTGTTGCAACAGCTCTTTGCTGTTTGTGCTTAGCGGCATTCTCGCAGACAGCCTTTGCGCAGAATATTGTTTCTGAAATAAAGCAGGCAATCCTGTCTGTAAGAAACGTAGCTGTTGAAAATGGCGAAGAAATGATTTTGCCGCAGGAAATTCAGAATGCTGTTTACAGCTACGAGGATGAAAACATCAGATTTGAAATCGCAGAGCTTTTGTCTGACGGTCAGAGTATTACCGCAACTGCCGTATATACAGCGTTCAATGATGATGCAAGAGAGTGGCTTGAAAATCAGAATATGAGAATTGGCACATCTAATAACTGGTGCGTAACAATTGAGCCGTATATCCAGTTGACTGATGATGCGGATTACAGAGTAAATTACGGAATATCCACCGAAGATATTTTAGAGAACAACACCGAAAACCAGAGATGGTTTTTAGTAAGAACAAGCATCTCAAGCGTTGACTATATGGACTTCAAAGCAAACCTTACATTCAATACGCCAAGCGGTAAAGTCAACGAGATTATTGGTGTTGAGGGTAATATTGAGGCTAAAACCTATAAGCTTGTATCTGATGAAAAGGTGAGCGAATACTTTGAGCCTGTATGTATAAGACTCTCAAAGCTTTCGTTTACTGTTTATGGTATGCAGAACGGTGTTTATAGACAGGTAAGAGGTGAAGGCGGAGTAAGAGGAACATGGCTGTATGAAGTGCCTATGCCGACAGTCGAGCTTGTAATGGCAGACGGTAGCATAGTGCCTGTGCAAAACGGCTCAATGTGTCCTGCATATCCGTTTGAAAGCAATATGTATTCAGACCTTGTAATCGCATCAAATGAGTATTATAACGAGGAACTGGGCAGCTTCGTAATGGATATTGAAAACGTAGTAGCCGTAAAAATCAATGGTGTCGAATTTGATTTTGAATAACAAAAAAGCGTGCAGTAATGCACGCTTTTTTGTTATGAAAGTCTGTCAGGATTTTCTTCTGCATAGTTTTTAAAGCATACATTGAGGTCAACATCATTTTCAATACCGTCAACTCTGCCCGTATATGAATACTGCCACATTGTATACTTGTAATAAAAGCTAGGATACTCATTGAAATCGGCTATCCACAAATCGTAATCACAAAGCTTTGACAAATCGAGCTTTCTGTAGCCGATATTTCTGTTTGTGTAATACATCGGTGTAAAGCCTGCCGCCTTTATCTCCTCACAGAATGCAACTGTACAGTCAGTGAGCATATCAGGGCTTACATGATTTGTTCTCGCAGTATCCTCGCCTATCGTTTCCCAGTCATAAACTATCGGAAAATCAATTTTATAGCCTTTTATCTGGTCTAAAACAAAGCCTGCCTCTTCTTTTGCCTCTTCAGGTGAAATCGCCTGAGAGAAGAAATAAACGCCTACGGGAATGCCTGCGTCATTAGCGCCCTTTATGTACTCGTGAAACTTAGTATCAACTCTCAGCTCGCCAGTTTCGTAGCCTCTCAGACCACAGCGCAGTATTGCGTATTCAATACCTGCTGCCTTTACCTTCTGCCAGTCAATCTCGCCCTGATAATATGAAACGTCAATACCTATCATAGAGGTTTTTTCGCCCTCTGAATTTATATAATACTTGTATCCCTCATCGGTTTCTCTGAAAGAATACTTCGCTACATTGCTTTTTGGAACGTTTGGAAGTACAGAAATCCACATCTGACCGAGCGCGCCTTCGTTGTAATAGATTTTGCCTGTGGTGTCTTCCTGATTATCAGGGGTGCTGACCTCGCTTTGTGTATCTGTCGGCAAGGTTACCTCTTCTTTATCAGGAATTAAGAGCAAAACGCCAAGCGCAATAGCTACTACAGTTGATATAATACATATCACTCTGAGTCCGCCTATGCTGCAAAAAATATTCTTGAAAAAATTCTTCATTTTACATCTCCTTTATACATTATTCTACATAAAGAGCATAACATAAATAAGTAGCATTGTAAAGGTAAAAGAAGATATTTACAGTATAGTTTTCACAAAATGTAGAGAAAACCAAAAATCCTTTTGTAAAATATCCCAAATTAAAAAAACTTTCAAAAAAACGGTTGACAAACCCTGAAATTTAGAGTATAATAAATTTCGTCGCTAAGGGTTAAACCCGAAAGCGCTGTTGTGTGGGAGCATAGCTCAGCTGGGAGAGCATCT
>CALBJC010000079.1 GCA_937892655.1 uncultured Clostridia bacterium
GACAGATACTGCTGAGATATTGCATGAGCGCATTACTTCTTTCCTGATACATGGTGTGATTGGGCGGTACCATTACTAATGTGGGGCATTTGCGAAAGGCATTTACGACAGGCTCTGCTGTTTGGATACCGTAAGCCTTGGCGGGAATGGATTTGGCAAGGACAACACCATGGCGTTTTTCTATGTCACCACCGACGATGGCAGGAATGGTGCGAAGGTCTACAGAAGAACCGGTAGCCAGATTTTTCTGAGCACTCCAGCTTAAGAATGCAGAATTAACATCAATATGAAAAATGATTTGTTCCATGCCATCACCTCCGTTTACGTTTATTTTACCTTAATTACAGGGGAACTTCAATACTGGGGCGAATGTAAAAACCACCTCTTTACAAGTAATTTAATAACTGATAGAATAAATCTGTTACAAAAATGTTACAAATTTTTTCGGAGCATTTTATCATGAGACATATCTCTTGTTATTATAAAAGATTAAGATTACGTAAGATTGAAATTGCAGTACTGGCAGTTATTGTCAGTATCTTTTTTCTGCCTTGTTTTGTAACTTTTGAAGAAACGGGTAATAATATGTTTACTGTTACATTAAATGATGTAGAAGTAGGCGTAGTGGCTTCTGCGAAAGAGGCAGAGGAGTATGTGCTGGAAGCAAGAAGAGAAATTGCATCAGGAAGCGAGGAATTGGTACTGATAGAGACCAATTTGGAAACGGAAGGAAAGCAGGTACTCTGGGGTCAGACAGATGATAAGGATTTGGTAATTCAAAACATGGTGGATGTTTTGAAGGGCGATATCCAGGAAACCATGCACAGATCTTATGTGGTAAAGATTAATGAATATATGGTAAATTTAGGAAGCGAAGAGGATGTACTTACGCTTTTACAGTCTGCGATTGATAAGTATGACAGTGAAGACAAATATCAGGTAAATCTGGTGCTGGATGCCAACAGAGAACTTCCGGTACTGACCACGGAAATAGCATCTGAAGAAGAGGTGCAGGAGCAGGAAGAAGCTGCAGAGGTGGTAAATACAGAGGCGGGAATTCACGCAGAGATGACCGCAGTATTTGCGGCGGCTGAGCCGGCAGTGGAAAAGGATTTTGAAGATTACGAGCTGGGACTTATTTCTGTCAATTACGGAGATCCTATTGAAGTGGTGGAAGCATATCTGGATGAAAGTGAAATCATGCCGGTAAGTACTGCCATTGAGGAAGTAACGCAGGAAGAATTAAAGAATGAAGTTTATGAGGTTATTTCCGGTGATACCCTTTCTGAAATAGCCATTAAGACCAATATTCCCATGGACAAGCTGATTGAAATGAATGAGTCCTTAGAAGATGAAAATTCTATGATCAGAGTAGGGGATGAGCTGATTATTACTGTACCGGAGCCTAAGCTGGCTGTTATCAGGCAGGAAGAGATGTACTATGAAGAAGATTACGAAGCGGATGTAATCTATGTGGATAACGATGAATGGTATACAACGGATATGGTGACATTACAGGAACCTTCTGCAGGTCATCGTAAAGTAGTGGCTGTGGTTACCTTTGAGAATGATAAAGAAGTCGCCACCGAAATTATCAAAGAGGAGATTACTTATGAGGCTGTGCCTAAGATTGTAGAGCGTGGTACCAAGATACCGCCTACCTACATTAAGCCCCTTTCAGGAGGACGTTTGTCATCCCAGTTCGGACGAAGAAACAGACCTACTAAGGGTGCAAGTTCCTACCATAAGGGAGTGGATTGGGCAACACCTACCGGTACTGCAATCTTTGCATCCTGTGGTGGTACAGTTGCAAGAGCAGGTTGGGGAAGCGGATACGGATATGTGGTTTATATCAATCATCCGGACGGTCGCCAGACCAGATATGCTCACTTAAGTAAAGTACTGGTATCAGCAGGACAAACCGTATCTCAGGGACAGAAAATTGCCCTTAGCGGAAATACGGGGGTAAGTACCGGACCTCATTTGCATTTTGAACTTTTGATAAACGGTTCTCAGGTGAATCCTTTAAAATATCTGAACTAACGTTCTGATGTTTACAAATGGCCACAATATGTTATAATATGTTAATGTGTTGAATAATGTTTTTTGCCGAATAGAGCGGTACGCAAAAGGTTTTTCGGTGTTTCGTCGAATAAGACGACTCGCGGAGCAAACGGCGTTTCGTCGAATAAGACGGCTCGTAGAGCGTGCCGGCGTTTCGTATTATAATGATATATAGAGGAACCCTCATGGAACAGTATGCAATTAAGGGTGGTAATCCGTTAGTTGGAGAAGTAGAAATCGGCGGAGCCAAAAATGCAGCATTGGCTATATTGGCGGCAGCGATTATGACGGATGACCCCGTAGTAATAGAAAATATGCCCGATGTTCGGGATACAAACGTAATGTTACAGGCCATTGAAAGCATTGGCGCTGTAGTAGAAAGAATTGATCGTCATACGGTTAGAATTACTGGAAGAGCAATTCAGGGAATTGCCATTGAAGATGATTATATTAAAAAAATCAGAGCTTCTTATTATTTAATAGGAGCATTGCTTGGTAAATATGGTAAGACAGAAGTAGCACTTCCTGGTGGATGTGATATCGGAAGCAGACCAATTGACCTCCACAAAAAGGGCTTTTGTGCGTTGGGTGCTGAGGTAGATATTTCACATGGCCTTTTCAAGGTGGAAGCTGAAAGTTTAATTGGTACTTATATTTATTTGGATAAGGTATCTGTAGGTGCGACGATTAATATTATGATGGCGGCAGCGATGGCGGAAGGTCAGACGATTATTGAAAATGCGGCAAAAGAACCCCATGTTGTAGATACAGCAAACTATCTGAACATGATGGGTGCAAATATCAAAGGCGCCGGTACAGACGTGATCCGTATCAAAGGCGTAAAGGAACTGAAGGGTGCTCAGTACACCATCATTCCTGACCAGATCGAAGCGGGTACTTATATGGTAGCAGCGGCTGCTACAAAGGGCGATGTTTTAATCAAGAACGTTATCCCTAAACACTTAGAATCAATTACTGCAAAACTGAGAAAAATCGGTGTTACAGTTGAAGAATATGATGAAGCTGTAAGAGTAAGCGTTGATGGCCCATTTATGAAGGCAAATGTCAAGACTATGCCTCACCCTGGCTTCCCTACTGATATGCAGCCTCAGATTTCTACTCTTCTGACTTTAGCTGAAGGTACAAGCATTGTTACTGACGATATTTTCTCAAATCGTTTCAGATATGCCCCAGAGCTTAGAAGAATGGGTGCTAATATTTCAGTTGAAAAGCACGTTGCTGTTATCGAAGGCGTTGGTGCGCTCACAGGTGCTCCTGTAAAGGCAACTGACTTAAGAGCCGGTGCGGCACTTGTTATTGCAGGTCTTGCTGCTAGCGGCACTACAGAAATTGATGATATTTTCCACATTGAGCGTGGTTATGAGCATATTGAAAAGAAGCTTTCAATGCTTGGTGCTAACATCAAGCGTGTTTCAGTAAGCGAAGGCTTTCGTTCAATAGGCTAATTTAATCTGATTTATAATCTGCCCTAAGGTTTACTTTAGGGCATTTTCATTTTGAAAGGAGGAGTTTTATGGCTAAGGTTTGTCCGCTTTACTCATCGAGTAAGGGTAATGCTACTTTTGTCGGCAACGGCGATACGGGTATTCTGATAGACGCAGGCGTTAGCTGTAAAAGGCTTGTATATGGGCTTAACCAGGCAGGGCTTACTCCTCAGAGCGTTAAGGGCATTTTTATAACTCACGACCATTCTGACCATATTTTAGGACTAAAAGTATTTACATCAAGATACAATATTCCTATCTATGCGCAGAGCAAAACTCTTGAAGAATTATTCAGAAAAGACGCAATAGGCACTAGCAAGGTTTATGAGATCACAAATGAAACTATAGTCTGTGAAAATACTGATATCGAGATAACCGCTTTTGATACTCCGCATGATACTGTTCAGAGCTGTGGCTACAGAGTTCATACATACGATGATATAAATATCTCTGTCTGCACAGATTTAGGCTTTGTTACCCCAACAGTTGAAAGGGCTGTTATGGGCAGTGATGTTGTACTGCTTGAATCAAACTACGACCTTGATATGCTCAAAAACGGCGTTTATCCGTATTCGCTAAAGCAGAGAATATTATCAAATAACGGTCATCTGTGTAACACTGACAGCGCTTCTTTTATAAACAGACTTATTAAGAATGGCACTACAAGAGTAATTCTCGGACATTTAAGCGTTGAGAACAATACTCCTACAGTTGCTGAAAACACAACGCTTCGTGCTTTGGGAGAATTCAAGAGAAACAGAGATTATATTCTTGAGGTAGCGCCTCAGGAATCAAACGGATTGGTGGTTACTCTTTAATGAATATAAATCTGATCGTTGTCGGTAATTTAAAAGAAAAATACTGGGTTATGGCCTGCGATGAGTATTTAAAGCGCTTGAAGGCTTTTGGCAATGCAAAAGTAATTGAGCTTTCTGAAGTAAGGCTTGATGATAACCCTTCACAAAAGCAGATAGAAAACTGCCTTGAAGCTGAGGGTAAGAAGATAAAGGAAATACTAAGTAGCAACAAGGGATATAACATCGCTATGTGTATTGAAGGTAAGCAGTTATCCTCTGTTGAGCTTTCTCAAAAGCTTGAGAGCATCGGCGTAAACGGAATAAGCACTGTAAATATCGTTATCGGCAGTTCATTCGGTATGAGCGATGAAATCAAGAATATGTGTGACTTAAAGCTTTCTATGAGCAAAATGACATTTCCGCATCAGCTTGCAAGGGTAATGCTTTTAGAACAGATCTACAGAGCATTTTCTATTTCAAAGGGCTCTAAATATCACAAATAAAAAAGGACTAAGGATAACCTTAGTCCTTTTAATTTTTTACTTATCAGTATCGATTAAATCCCAGTAGCCCATAAGGTACTGAACACCTGAAACTACTGTGAAGAATACTGCTACCCATACTAAAATCTCGCCGATGAGGTTTGTGTATGGAACATTTACATCTACTGATGCAAGACCCTGTAAGAATAAAATTACAACGATTGCTACCATTGTAAATGCGGTTTTGAGCTTGCCCATAAAGCCTGCGGCAATTACCTTGCCTGACGAGTTATTAGCAACAAGACGCAATGAAGAAACCATAAATTCTCTTGTTAAAATAATGATTACAGCAATAGCGCTGCACCAGCCAAGCTCGATAAAAGCTACAAGCGCTGCCATAACAAGCGCTTTGTCAGCAAGAGGGTCCATAAATTTACCGAAGTTTGTAACTAAATTTCTTGCTCTTGCGATTTTACCGTCGAGCATATCTGTAAAGGATGCTACAGCAAAAATTACAAGGGCGATAAAAATATTAAATGGTATTGCATCTATATATAAAGCTGCAATAAAAAACGGAATGAGGATAAATCTAGCAAGGGTAAGCTTATTCGGCAGATTCATCAACAACGCCTCCAATCAAATCAAAATCAAGTGTATCATCAATGAGTACATTTACAAATTCACCGAGAGCGAGCTTTCTTTCGCTTGTAAAGAAAATCTTGCCGTCAATTTCAGGAGCATCATAAACGCTTCTGCCAAAATAGCATTCAGCAAATCTGTCAAAGCCCTCTGTTACAACCTCAAGGGTTTTGCCCATCATACGCTCGTTTACGCTTTCAGAAATGAGCATCTGCTCATCCATAATAATTTCAGCACGCTTCTCTCTTGTTTTCAAAGGCACCTGATTTTCAAAATCACAAGCCGGTGTTCCCTCCTCCTGAGAGTAAGCAAAGCAGCCAAGGCGCTCAAAGCGCATATCCTTAACAAACGCTGACAGCTCTTCAAACTGCTCCTTTGTTTCACCCGGAAAGCCTGTAATAAGAGTTGTTCTAAGGGTTATATCAGGAATTTCATTTCTGATTTTTCCGATAAGAGCACGGAGTGACGAGTTATCACCAGGTCTGTTCATGCTCTTTAAAATCTCGCCGTTGCAATGCTGAATCGGCATATCGATATACTTCACTATCTTTTCTTCATTCTTGATAACCTCAATGAGCTTATCAGAAATTCTTTCAGGATAGCAGTAAAGCATTCTTATCCACTTAAAGCCATCTATTTTACAAAGCTCCTGTAAAAGCTCTGCGAGCTTTGGCTCGCCGTATAAATCTTCACCATAGCGGGTTGTATCCTGCGCAATAAGGATAACCTCTTTAACGCCAACCTTTGCAAGCCATCTTGCTTCTTCTAAAACGCTTTCCATCGTTCTGCTTCTGAACGGACCGCGAATCTGCGGAATAGCGCAGTAGCTACAGCAGTTTGAACAGCCCTCAGCAATCTTTAGGTATGCAAGATAGCCTTCTGTTGAAATAATTCTTCTGCCGTCAATATTGAGCGCTCTCTTATCGCCGTATTCACAGACCTTTTCACCGTTTTGTACACGGGAAATGATTTCATAAAGCTCTTCATTCTTACCGATACCTACAACTGCATCAACCTCAGGCATTTCGGTTAAAATTTCATCTCTGTAACGTTCAGCAAGACAGCCTGTAACGATAACAGCTTTAATTCTGCCCTCATTCTTTAAAACGCAGAACTCTAAAATAGTATCGATAGCCTCCTGCTTTGCGCTTTCAATAAAGCCGCAAGTATTTACAATAACGATATCTGCAAGAGCTGCGTCAGGAACTATAACACAATCTCTTTCTCTGAGCATATAAAGCATATGTTCAGCATCTACAAGGTTTTTTGGACAACCAAGAGATACCATACCAACTCTTAATGACATAATTTTTAACTCCTCTTATCTTCTTCTGCTTACGTTTCTTGTTGAAGCCTTGTATCTCTTTCTGAGCTTGCGGTTTCTGAGGTTTACATAAACAATAAATAAAGTTGTATAAAGCACAAAGAATCCGATTGACGCCCAGATAGCTGTTTTAAAATGCTTTGAGCCGATAAAGCTCTTTGCAATTGTAATCTGCTCAACCAAGGTATCGCGCTCAACATCCTTTACAGCTACCAAGTCGATAACTGCCAAAGTTGTACCTGAGTAGCGAAGCTCTAAAGAGCCTAAAACGTCACCCGCTTTTACAGGGGCAATAACATCTTCATTCTTTGTGATGATACGCTGGATAGCTGTTGTTTTCTCAACGGTTTTGTTCCATATCTGAGAATAACCGTCAGCTGTTTTTAAATTGACGCTTTCAACACCATCTGCAAACGCAACAGGGATCGAAGCGATCTCTTCATTCTTATTGATGATTTCTGTATACTCTAAATTTGTAAAAGCCCATTCATAGATATTCTTATGGTCAACAAAGTTGTAGTAAACGTTGTTGCCTGAATTATCCTTCTGAGGAGCGTTCATAGTAATGAGTAAATATGTATAGCCATCCTTACTTGCAGTTGATGCTAAGCATCTGCCTGCTTCATCAGTAGTACCAGTTTTGATACCCTTTATGTATGGATAGTAGTATTCACCGCCGTTACCCGGTGACATCATATAGTTTGTATGAGAAATGGTTCTTGGAGAATGGTAAGAGGTTTCTTCCATCTCATAAGTATCTGAATATGAAATCTCTGAAAAGAGAGAATAGTTTTCAAGACCGTAGATTATGAGCTTTGATAGATCCTCAGGGGTTGTATAGTTATCTTCAGGGAAAAGACCGTGGGTATTTGAAAAATGTGTATTCTCCATACCAAGCTCAGCTGCCTTTTCGTTCATTCTGTTGATAAATGCCTGAAGACTGCCGTAGCTGTCGATAGCTAAGATATTTGCCGCTTCACAGGCTGAACGAAGAATGAGCGCATATAAAAGGTCAATATAGCTTACAGACTCGCCTATTCTGATATCAGCAGTAGAACAGCCAGTCATATAAAGCTCATCAAATGACTGGGATGTAGCTGTCGCATACTTTGTTCTGAGCTCATCAGGAGTATAATCCTCTAAGATGATCAAAAATGTCATCAGCTTTGTCAAAGACGCAGGCACTAACTTTGTATCAGCATTTTTTGAATACAAAACGTCACCCGTGTCAAGATTTACTAAATACGCACCCTCTGAGTAAACCTCAAATGGCAAAGAGAAGGTTGAAGCGTGAGCAATTGAATCAATATTAAATATAAACAGCGAAAGACAGATACACATAGCTGTCAATACGCTAAACAGCTTTTTTAATTTCATCTTTACAAAACCTCATTTTTATATTATTATATATTTGTTATACTTGTGTCGCTTAAATTATGCATACAATTATTATAACAGAAATCAAGGCAATTGTGAAGAGTTTTTTTAAAAAATTACTGATTTTATTCAGATTTATATACGGAGGAAGAATATAGTGGCAAAAAAGCAGATAGACAAGCTTTCTAACATTGAAAACGAGGATATTTCAAAGCAGAAAAAAGCTGAGAAAACGGCAAAGAAAAAAGATAAAAAAGAGCCAAAGCCCAAAAAGAAAAA
>CALBJC010000080.1 GCA_937892655.1 uncultured Clostridia bacterium
TTTGTTTATATTCTCAGGTTTGATAAAATCACTGCTTTGTTCGTTCTGTAGGGGCAGAATCGCTGACTAGGTAGTATGGTTTGTTTATATTCTCAGGTTTGATAAAATCACTGCTTTGTTCGTTCTGTAGGGGCAGAATCGCTGACTAGGTAGTATGGTTTGTTTATATTCTCAGGTTTGATAAAATCACTGCTTTGTTCGTTCTGTAGGGGCGATTCACGAATCGCCCGCTTGTAGTGCGTGAGTGCGTGTGGCAAGGCGTGGCGTTTATGCTTTATGGTGCGGGGCGGGGAAGATTTCAAGCCGATGTACGTTGTGAAGATTGTTTCGGGCGCAAAAATGCTACGCATTTCGTGAATCGCCCCTACGAGTGGGGTGCGTACGCACTACGGGGGACACAATGAATGGCTCGCCCTCTGGTGAGAGCAAAATCACCATAGGTGATTTGAGAGGGGGGAAAATGTCACAACCTAATGCCATTTCATCAAATTCACTCGTCTACGCAAAACCTACATAAAATCCGTCCGCGGCAGCGGACACCTTAATTATTCATTATTCACTATTTACCAGCCCCCTACGCCACATTCTCAACCCTCGGTAGTTCGTTTACATAAATTTTCTCAAGGGATGCCTTTATAACCTCAAGCTCTGAGAAAAATTCGTCGTTTTCGTTTTCATACATTACCTCAAGGCGGGATATTGCAAGGTTTGTTTCCTCGAGCTTTTGCGTCTGTATGAAAAATGCGCAGTGGCGGTAAAGGCTTTGCCAGCGTCCTTTGAGCTTATCAATAGCGGCATTTACGCTGTCGCTGCGATCGCTCTGCGAAAGGGCGATAATGGCGTTTACATCGGCGGTGATTTTCTCTACTTCGCTTCTGAGATAAAAAAGCTCTGATACCGAGAGGGTGAGCATAACGCCCAAAATCACAATACAGATTATTCCTCTTTTCATCGGGCTTTCTCCTTTTTTATAAGCGTGTATCTGCCCTTTTTATCTGCTGACATATAAAAAACATCGCAAAGCTTCATTTTTTCCTGCCGCAGAACGTCATCGAGCCAGCCGATAGTTTTGTGTATCTCTTTTAGCGCCCCCTTTATCAAAACGCCGTTGTCGATAAGCAAAGTGGGGGGATTTTGCGGGCTTTTGTGGGAGAAACGCTCATTTGTAACAGTCTGGTAATCATCTTTTAAATACGCTGAAATCTTACCCGTTGTTTCAACTATGGCGTACTGTACCTGCGATATATCAAATATCTGCATACCGCGCAGAGATTCCATAACATCATCAGTTGAAAACCGAAGTTCTTTCAGCATCGCCTGATCTATCTTGCCGTCTGAGATGATTATTTTTGCGCTCCCTGAAACGAGCTTTCGTACACTGCGGAATTTAAGCGTCACAAGTGACATTAAAACATCAAGGCATACAAGCGTTAAAATGGGTATTACCCCCATTACAAGCGGTATGTTTATATCTTCAATGGGCAGAGTTGCAATATTTGATACTAAAATCGTTACAACCAGCTCTGACGGGGCAAGCTCTCCGAGCTGGCGCTTGCCCATTAAGCGTATTGAAAAGATGATGAGTATATATAAAAGTATTGCCCTGATAAAAACTATCAGCATTTTTCTTCTCCTCTGAGGTTCTTTATTGCTTGCATAAGCATGATTACAAGCGGAATGAAAAACGAAAACAAAAGGTTTATATATGAAAAAGCAGCTTCAAGCGCCAAGAAAACACCGCTTGTATTGACAAACAAAGAAAGTATGAAAACTGCCGCTACAAGAAATGCTGTAAAAAGCCTTGTGCTTTTACCTGAAATTTCTTTTGCAAGGTAGCAAAAAAGCGATATATAAAAAAGCGCTGACAGCATTATCAGAAATGCCGCAACTATTACTGCAAGTCCCTCGGGGCGCTCTAATACCCCTAAAATGTTTACTGCCTTTGACAGGGTAAAAAGCGAGAAAATGCTGCTTTTGCCAAGTGATGGCAAAAGCAGAAAGGCAAGAATATAAAGAGAGGCGATTACAAAAAATACCGCTGTATACTTTACTGCTTTTGAAAATGAAAAGTCAGCTTTTTTGCCCATCAAAACGGGTATAAAAAGGGGAGAAAATGCCGCGGTAAGCCCCGTCATTGCATTTATATCAAAGGCCTGCTCCATATCGGTTGCCCCTCTCAGTCCGCCCTTTGAAATAAAGGGAATGAGCATCACAAAAAATATAATTATCACAAAAGCTGAGAAAGGGTAGATGATTTCAGCCAGGCGCATAACAGTTTTGAGAGGGCGCCTTCTTGTCAGAAGATACAGAGCGACTATGGCGATAACGCCCGATAAAAACCACTTTGGCGAAAACTTCATAACGGTGATTTTGAGAGAATATGAAAACCGCTCAAAGTATAAAAAAGCATTCATCGCAGCCCATAAAGCATAAAGGCACAAAAGCGGCTTTTTAAGAAAAAAGGGGGCTTTTTGGGCGCAAAATTCCTTTAGACAGTATAAAAATGCCGTTATGAAAATAAAGGGCAGTATAACGCAAAAGGGCGATCTCACAAGAGCAGGCAGGCTCCATACAAGCGAGCATAACGCCACAGCGCAGGATAAACTCATCAGCTGTTTTGAGGTAATATTCATTTTAGGCTATTCACTCCTTACCCCATAAAATACTGGTTTGAGGTTATTTTTATATCGCCGGCCTTGCCCGTCTGCGACAGCAGAAATTTCAAATAGTCATCACAATGGCGTCTGGCGTTTTCTTTTATTTCGCGCTCTGCCGCTCTGCTTTTGGGGTAGATGTTGACGTTATATGAAAGCTTCTCACCATTATATGAAATATCATACATCTCAAGTATAGCACTTTCATACTCAAGCGTTTTTGAAAGCAGATTGTCAAGGCGCAGTAAAATCCCCAGCGACATATTCTCATCAAAGCTCTGAGAGAATTTATTTTCGTTTATATATGAAATGGTGTTTGGCAAAAGCGTGGAGTCGGCGATCTTTATATTTAAAAGATAAAAGCTGTCACTGCTTAAAAAATTGCCTATGGTGTTGAAATGGCGCTTTATCCGCTTCTGCAAAAAGGCTCTGAGGCCTGTGTCTGTAAGGGCAGTATAAAACTCTTCTTTTGAAAAGACAGTTTTTATTTCATCGCAGGTAAATATCAGCGCGTCATACCGAAGGTCGTTCTGGGAGTTAAAAAACGTTTTTATATTTTCTGCCCCGTTTCTGAGGGCAGAATGCGAAACAATAAAATACTCCGCTAAGGATATAAGCGGATATTTTTTTGAAGTTTCGCATAGTGCCAAAAACGCCTCTGAAATACTTTTGCCCTCGCCTTGTAAAACAGAGGGCTTATTATCATCGGTATATGCGATATATACCGAGTATCTGCCCTTCTGACTGTCAAAATCAATAGCGGCGCTGTGGGCGATAACAGATGATGAAATATCGGTTTTATTCATATCTACCGCACAGCCGCATAAAGTGACAGCAACAAGTATTATTAAAACAAGCTTTATCCTATTCATTATTCACCTTTTGCTTAGTAAGATTCTGAGAAAGCGTCTTTTCGCGCTTTTTAAAAGAAAAGATACTGCCGCGGATAAATGTGTCATGCTGTGATTTTTTATCAGAGTCAACAATGGGAGATAAGTATGCCACACCAAAGCTGTCGATAGAGCAAAGATATATAAGCAGTATGAAAACTCCCACGGCGATCGCTAAAAGCCCCATAAGCGAAGATAGCAGGGCGATTGAAAATCTCACCAGGCGCAGAGCGTTTCGCAAAGCGGTATTTGGTATCATAAATCCGAGCACTGCAGTAATTGCTACTATCACAAGCGCAGGGGATGAAACTAAATTTGCCTCAACTACCGCCTGCCCTACAACGAGCGCTCCGACAGTTGACATAGCCTGTCCTATCTTGTCAGATATTCTAAGACCCGATTCCATCAGAATTTCAAACGCTATGAGCAGAAGTATGACCTCTGCAAAGGTTGAAAACGGCACCCCCTGACGCGCCTTTGCTATAGCCAGAGCCTGCTCGGTTGGCAGTAAAAAGCTGTGAAAGGTTGTGGCGGTGATGTAAAATGCAGGCAAGATCAGGCTTACGATAAGCGAGAGCCAGCGCAGAGCGCGCGTTACTGAGGCAGTAACAGCGTTTTGTGCGTAGTCATCGGGCGACTGCATAATGGATACGAGCTGGGCAGGCAGAATATACGCATAAGGCAGAGAATCGAGCATTACAGCTATTCTGCCGTCTGTCAGATTTGAGCAGGTGCGGTCAGGGCGCTCTGTTAAAATAACCTGCGGAAAAATGCTGCTTTTCTCGTCGCAGATGTATTTTTCCAAAAATTCAGGTGCCGCGAGGTTATCTATATCAATAGCTTCTATCCGCTCTCTTATCTTTTCAACTACCTTTTTATCGCAGAGATTGTCCATATATAAAATAGCGTAGTCAGCGCGCGATTGCCTGCCTACGACACCTTGCTCGATGACAAGGTGCGGTGAGCGTATTCTGCGCCTTACAGAGGCTGTATTTGTGCGCAGAGCCTCGATAAAGCAGTCCTTTGAGCCTGTCATTACGCTTTCGCTCTCAGGGTCAGATAAAGAGCGCCTTGCAAAAAAACGCACATCAAAAATTATCGCCTTTGAAAGAGATGGGAACAACAGCGCTGCCTGACCTGATAAAACGCTTTGCAAAAGGTTTTTTTCAGATGCGGTAGTTGTCAGATAAACGCTGTATATACCGCCGTTTGCAAGGTGGTCAAAAACCGCCTCATCGCAAACATCGCCCTTTATAAAAGTATTTTCAGCTATAGGCTTTAGTATGGTATTGTTTACAAGGTCTGCAGAGCAAAGCCCGTCAACGCATAGAATGTAGCAAAACATTCTGTCATTTATATTTATTCTTCGCATTGTAAGGTCAACCGATTTTGAAAAAAGCAAATTCAGCTCATCGCAGTTTATTTTATCAGTAATGCTATCCATTTTCTCACCCCTTATTTTCTAAAGGATAGAATATGTAGAAAATATGCTGAATATACATTAGTAATGAATTTTTGAAAGGGGGATATTTATAGCACTTGCCGATATAGATATTCTCGCGCGTATAATCCGCTGTGAAGCGGGGGGCGAGGGCGAAAACGGAATGAAGGCGGTCGCCTGCGTTGTAATGAACAGAGTAAACATAACCTATGGCGAATACGGCAGACTGCAAAAAACGATAAGAGCGATAATTTATCAGCCCGGTCAGTTTGACTGCGTGCGTGAAGAAATAAGAGGGCAGTATAATCCGCAGACTATCTACAATATGGGCGCAGAGCAGATTCACTATGATATCGCAAACTGGGCAATAGCGGGAAACCGATTGACAAACCTCGGTTTTGCGCTTTGGTACTTCAACCCCTACAAGCCGCAGTGTCAGCAGTTTTTTCCGTCAGAGGTAGGCGAGTTTGTGATAAGAATAGGCGATCACTGCTTTTATAACCCGACAGACAAATATGCGCTGACTTAAACGGCTAGCGTAAAAGCTGAAAAAGCTACGACTTTGTGAAGAGAAAAGGTGCCTGCGGTGTACCCTCTCAGTAGGGGCAAAAATGCTACGCATTTCGTGGTCGCCCGAACCAATCTGCAGGCACAACGGCGATTGCAAACCAATCGCCCCAAATCTCACGCCCAACAATACACCCGCACCTCTCGTCGAAAGGTCAACCGCCTTCTGCCACGTACCAACGCACTACGGGGCGGGCGAGCAATGCTCGCCCCTACAGTTGGGGGCACACTCACTACGATTTTATGTCCATCTTGTGTATGGGGCAAAAACGCTTTGCGTTTACGAATCGCCCGAAACAATCTGCAGATTCTGCGACGGGTTGCAACCTTCCCCGCCCCGCACCGCAAAACATAAAATCTCACCCACGCCGAACGCACCAACGTACTACAAGGGCGCAAAAATGCTACGCATTTCGTGAATCGCCCCTACTCGCCCTGAGGTGAGAGCATAATCACCGTAGGTGATTAACGCGGTACGCGGGTGAGAGGGGGAAGGACAGGTCTGAGCGTAATGCCATTTTCGCTCATTTATCTTCAAAACAAAACCAACATAAAATCCGTCTGCGGCTTTAGACGTTGCGTAGCAGACACCTTAATTATTCATTATTCACTATTCATCATTCATTATTTATCGTACCGAAAGGAGAACTTATGGCAGCTATGAATCAGGAGTCAGAGGAGAGAGGCTATTTTCAGGCGGCATCGTCTGAAAGTCAGCCGCTTAGAATGAATAATACAAGACGTCCAAACCACTTGCAGCAGGGGATAAATGTTCCCGAACAGCAATCTTTTGGTACGCCCGAAATGCGAGGGTCGGTTCAGCAGATACTCGCTGATAATATAGGCGAGTATGTTGTGGTTGAATTTATTTTAGGCACTCAGGCAGAAACAAGAAAGCAGGGCATTTTAGTACATGTAGGCAAAAGCTTTTTAACGCTTTATGACGAGGTGAGAAATATCTATATCGTATGCGATGTTTTCTCGGTAAAGTTTGTTTACTTTTATTACCCGGGCGACAGACCTATGCGCGATTACAATACTCTCCCACCGTCTGCTTCAACGACCTTTGACGGCACATCTATGAAAAATCAGAATAACCAGAATGGTATGCAGATGAATGGCCATAATATGAGAAGATAAATAGAGTATTAAAAAACCACCTCTGATTTTTCAGAAGTGGTTTTATACTTTTATATGTGAAGTAAGCCTTCAATGTTCTTATGATATATCTTCTCCATCGTTTCATTGTCAAGCCCGAGTGCCTCAACTCTTTTTATCTCCTCACAAGGCTCCCACATAGGATAGTCTGTGCCAAAAAGGGTGTAGTCTGTTCCGAAAATGTCAAGGAGCTTGAGCGCTTTTTCCTTTGATATCGAGTAAAGCGAGGAGGATGTATCTATCCATACCTCCTTGTCACCGAGGCACTGTGACGCTTCATCCCACTCTGACCAGCCGCCGAAGTGCGCTGCGATAACCTTTAATCGTGGGAAATTGTCAAGAACTTCTCTTATAAGGGCAGGGTTTGAAAATTTGTATCTCGGGTCGCCTGCGTGAATCAGAATCGGCAGGTCCTTTGCAACTGCCGCCTCGTAGATAGGGTAGGCTTTTTTGTCGTTGAGCGAAAAAAGCTGAAAATCAGGGTGAAGCTTTATGCCCAGAAGCCCTGCATCTGTTGCGCGCTCAACCTCGTCGAAGATGTTTTCATAGTCAGGGTGTAAGGTCATAAAGCCGATAAGTCTGTCAGAATGAGCGTTCACCTGCGCTGTTATAAAATCATTTATTGCGCATACCTGCAAGGGCGATGTCGCAACTGACTGAACGACCGCCTTTGAAATACCAGCCTTGTCATGAGCTTTTAGCAGAGCGTCTACTGTGCCGTCAAGGTCCATAGGTATATCGTAGAATCTGCCGATATTGTCAGATGCCTTCTGCGCTATTTTTTCAGGAAATATATGTGCGTGGGAATCTATGATCATTTTTCTTTGATACTCCTTTTACTCCTTTTTGTGCGTTACAAAATAAGTTTACTCCAAATAAGATTTATTTTCAATAGGAGTTTTGAAATTTGTGGAAAAAATCAGCGATAGCTACAGCTTTTCATTGACATTAAGGGGCATTTAGGGTATAATTAGTATATATGTTAAGTTTATAACAAATTATTTTTAATAGATTAATATATGAAAGAATCAATATGAAAGGATTTTATAGATATGTGTGGAATAGTAGGTTATGTTGGCCACAGAGATTGTACACAGGTGCTTTTGGATGCGCTTTCAAAGCTTGAATACAGAGGCTATGACTCAGCAGGTATTGCTGTTTTTGAAGAGGATAATATTAAGGTCGTAAAATCCCAGGGGCGTCTTCGCGATTTAGAAGAAAAGATGCTCGCGCAGGGTAAGCCGCAGGGTAGTATCGGTATCGGTCACACAAGATGGGCTACTCACGGTGAGCCGTCTGATATAAACTCACATCCTCATTCAGGTAAGCGGGTTACGCTCGTTCACAACGGCATAATTGAAAACTACATAAAGCTCAAGGCTTTTCTGGTTTCAAAGGGCAGAGAATTTGTTTCTCAGACAGATACCGAGGTAGTAGCTCAACTTCTGGATTATTACTACAAGGATGACCCTATGCAGGCTATTATAGAAACCCTTGAGGATATTGAGGGCTCATTTGCGCTTGCTATCGTTTTTGCAGATTACCCGGACCGTGTTTACGCTGTCAGAAAGGATAGTCCGCTTATCGTAGGCGTTGGTCAGAATGAAAGCTTTATAGCGTCTGATGTTCCTGCTATCTTAAAGTATACAAAGGATTATTATCTTTTAGAGGCTGATGAGATCGCTCTGCTTACAAAGGGCGGTATCGAATTTTTCGATATTCACCGTTTGCCTCTCACAAAAGAGCTCAAAACTGCCGACTGGGATGAAGAATCTGCAGAAAAGCAGGGCTATGAGCATTATATGCTTAAAGAAATTCACGAGCAGCCAACCGCTGTCAAGACAACTATCAAGCCAAGAATTTTAAACGGTATGCCTTGCCTTGAGGAATGCTCTATTACCCTTGATTCTCTGAGGGATATAAAGCGCATTTTCATTGTTGCCTGCGGTACTGCAATGCATGCGGGCATCGTCGGCAAGTATGTTATCGAAGATCTTGCCAGAGTTCCTGTAATAGTTGATATTGCGTCTGAATTCAAATACAGAAATCCGCTTATTGAAAAGGATGATCTGGTTATCATCATTTCTCAGTCGGGTGAAACTGCCGATTCAAAGTCAGCGCTTCATCTTGCAAAGAAGATGGGCGCAAAAACGCTTGGCGTTGTAAATGTAAAGGGCTCATCTATCGCTCGTGAAAGCGATATGCTTATCTATACTCATGCAGGCCCTGAAATTGCCGTTGCTTCAACAAAGGCGTATATGGTTCAGATTGCGGTTATG
>CALBJC010000081.1 GCA_937892655.1 uncultured Clostridia bacterium
GTTTCTTCTGTGATGATCTTAGGACCTGTGATGTAGTCACCGTATTCAGCAGTATTTGAAATTGAGTATCTCATACCTGCAAAGCCTGACTGATAGATAAGGTCAACGATAAGCTTCATTTCGTGGATACATTCAAAGTAAGCGTTTCTTGGGTCATAGCCTGCTTCTACGAGAGTTTCGTAACCAGCCTGCATAAGAGCGCAAACACCGCCGCAGAGTACTGCCTGTTCACCGAAGAGGTCAGTTTCTGTTTCTGTTCTGAATGTAGTTTCCAAAACGCCTGCTCTTGCGCCACCGATTGCTGCAGCGTAAGCTAAAGCCTTATCCTGAGCCTTGCCTGAAGCATCCTGATGAACAGCAACAAGACATGGAACGCCCTTACCAGCCTGGTATTCACTTCTTACTGTGTGGCCAGGGCCCTTTGGAGCGATCATTGTTACGTCAACGTATGGCGGTGGAACGATCTGACCGAAGTGGATAGCAAAGCCGTGAGCGAACATAAGCATATTGCCTTCTTCGAGGTTAGGCTCGATATCCTTCTTGTACATTGCAGCCTGCTTTTCATCGTTGATCAAAATCATGATAACGTCAGCGCGCTTTGCAGCTTCAGCAGCTGTGAATACTTCAAAGCCCTGTCTTACTGCCTTATCCCATGACTTTGAGCCTTCGTAAAGACCGATGATAACGTTGCAGCCTGATTCCTTAGCGTTGAGAGCGTGAGCATGGCCCTGTGAGCCATAACCGATTACAGCAATTGTCTTACCCTGTAAAAGCGAAAGATTACAATCCTGTTCATAAAATATTTTTGCCATTATATTTTTCCTCCTTGAGTTTGAAAAATCTATTTATTAACCGAGATACCCTCGGCACCCTTCTGTATTGCGATAGTACCCGTTCTTACTATTTCGATAATTCCGTAAGGCTTTAAAATCTCCTCTAAACGAGCAAGGTCGCTTGGGGCACTTGAAGCCTCGAGAGTCATGGTAGTAAGGGTAATATCAATGATTTTTGCATTCATAATCTCTGCAATTGTTGTAATTTCAGAACGCTTGTCAGCGCCCGCTGAAACCTTCACGAGCAAAAGCTCACGAGCAAGCAGCTCATCGGGAGTAAGCCTTTTGATCTTGATAACATCAATAAGCTTGTTGAGCTGTTTTTCAACCTGCTCTACCATATCCTGCTCAACATCTACAACGATTGTAATTCTTGATACCTCAGGGTCATCTGTGACACCCACTGCAAGAGAATCAATATTGAATGCTCGTCTTGAGAAAAGACCGGCAATTCTTGAAAGGACACCTGAGCGGTTTTCTACCAGAACTGAAATTGTATGTTTCATATAAAAACCTCCTTAAAGTGTGCTTTCTCTGTCAGGTACTACTACCTCGACAAGTGAAATGCCATCCTTGCGGGATAAAAGCTCAAATGCCGCTTGTGCCTTTGACATATCATCAACTCTCATAGCCTCGATGCCATACGCCTGCGCTAGTTTTACAAAGTCAGGCGAGCCGTCAAGCGCTACGGCTGTGAGTCTGTCACCATAGAGCTTAGTCTGAACTTCTCTTACCATACCAAGATAGTTATTTGTAACAACTACAATCTTGATGTTTACGTTATGCTGAATAGCTGTTGCAATCTCCATAAACTGCATCTGAAAAGCACCGTCACCGCAGATAGCGATAACATGCTGGTCAGGAGCAGCAAGCTTTGCGCCGATCGCCGCAGGAATTGAGTAACCCATTGTACCCATACCGCCTGAGGTTAAAAACTTACCGTCTTTGATCTTATAGCAGGAGGCTGTCCATATCTGGTTCTGACCAACGTCTGCAACAACGGTTGTATTCCTTGGCATATTATCAGATAAAAGACTTATGAATTCTCTTGGATTTACGCCCTTGTCAACTGCGCTGTAAACGGGAGGAGTTTTTCTTTTCAAAACCTCGTCTATCCATTCTTTGGTATCAGGCGCTTTCTTGCCCTGCGCTTCTTTGCAAAGCTGCTGTAAAATAAGCTTTGCGTCACCAACAAGAGGAATATTTACTGCGATATTCTTACCTATTTCGGCAGGGTCGATATCTATATGAACGATAGTTGATGTATTCTGTAAAAATGTAGGGGATTTGACTGCTCTGTCACCAACTCTTGCGCCCAGCAATACAAGCAGGTCACAATCGTTCATAGCTGAATTTGCAGCCTTGCAGCCATGCATACCTATCATACCAAGATACAAAGGGTCATCAGTTGAGAAAACAGACAAGCCCATCATAGTTGTAACAACAGGTATATTCATAAGATGCGCAAACTCATACGCTTCCTTTGCGGCATTTGCATTTGCAACGCCACCGCCTACACACAGAATAGGTTTTTTAGCCTCGCAGATTGCCTTGATGACACGCTTAATCTGCATAGGATGACCCTTTGATGTAGGCTTATATGAACGAAGCTCGATAGCCTCGGGGTAATCAAAATCAATGAGAGTTTCCTGAATATCCTGAGGAACGTCAATCAGAACAGGACCAGGTCTGCCAGACGCGGCAATATAAAAAGCCTCTTTGAAAACACGTGGCAATTCCTGCGCATTCTTGACAATGTAGCTGTACTTTACAAATGGCTCTGCAGCACCTGTAATGTCAGCCTCCTGAAAAACATCTCGGCCAATCTGCTCACAGTTTACCTGACCTGTTATTGCAACAAGCGGGATAGAATCCATATATGCTGTTGCAATAGCGGTTATAAGGTTTGTAGCACCAGGGCCTGATGTTGCGATACATACGCCAGGCTTACCGGTCATTCTCGCATAACCTGATGCGCTGTGGCCACCGTTTACCTCATGACGAACAAGTATATGGCTGATATCAGACTTTAAAAGCTCATCATAAAATGGGCAGATAGCAGCGCCCGGATAGCCAAAGACGACCTTGACACCCTCTTTTTCAAGACACTTTACCATAGCTGTTGCCGCTTTTATCATCTGAAATCACCTCTTTGAAACTTTCAAATTTATTATATAACCTTTCTTATTGTAGCACTTTTAACCAATAAAGTCAACAACAAAAGTGCGTAAAATAGCACAAAAAAGCGATTACGACATCACTTTTCGTAATCGCTTTTTACAATATCTATATTTCTTAAAATCGGTTTATCGCCCCTGAATGAAAATGCGCTGTTTTTTATTCTTATCGGCACTTGTTCTTTTGTTATGAAAAAGTCTTCTTCACTTGCTGCAAAATCCTTGTACGGAGCAGTTTTTCTATTCTTATTAATATTATTCATAGGGCAGACAAGCTGACATACATCACAGCCCCATACTATGCCGCTGTTTTTGATGAGTACTTTTTCTTCGTCTGTGAGGTCACCTTTTTTCTGGGTTATCTGAGAAAGACATTCGCCCTTGCCATCAAGTTTTTTTGTAGGGCAGGCTTTTTTGCACTCGCCACAATGTATACACTCTTTTTGTTCAGATATGGTATATTCAAAAGGCATATCCGTTACAATCTCACCAATGAAAACAAATGAGCCGTATTCATCTGAAATCAAAAGACCGTTATCACCCTTTACTCCAAGCCCTGCACGCACGGCGGTTATTACCTCTGGAATAGGCGAATTATCGGTAAACGCTGTAAAGCTGTACCCCGTTTTCTGCGATAAGCTATCACAGATATCCTTCAAAACGGGGATAATCACATTATGGTAATCTGGCAGCCCTGCATACAGCGATAGATTTTGCTTTTTAGGGATAAAGTTGAAATATGGGAAAAGGCATACTATGATGCTTTTAGGGTTTTCTACCCTTTCATACATTCTTTTTAAATTTGCGCATTGCAAAAGAGGGCGCATATTACATACGCCCTCAAAATCTGTTATACCATAGCTTTTTATATCTCTTTTGAAAAGCTCGTTTTCCAAACACACGCGATTATTATGCAAGTCCGCAATCATCGTAATCCTTCCACTTTTCATAATAAGCCTTGTTGCTCATCATTCTGAATGCAATATAACCTGCAGATACAACAAGCACTGCAAGCGCTACTACTGTTGTAAGCCATGCTTTTTTATAGCTCTTTTCAAGCTCCATGATTTCATTATCCATAGTTTACCGCCTTTCTTTTTTTGCACCTTATACTATATATTATACCCCGTTTTTGCGATTTTGTAAAGCATATTATAATATTAACCTTTATTTGTTGACAATACAGCGTATTTTCGCTATAATCAAATTATAAAGTTATTTATTTGAATATATTTTGCAAAGGTTTGTGAGATTTATGTGGTTTTATGATGAATTATATACAGATTCACATCTCGAACTGCCGCTTTGCGTTGCAAACTGCGGTATAAACGAGCATCAGTATCATATTGTAAGAAGAGATGGCTTTGAGCATCATCAGATACTTTTTGCAACAAAAGGTAAGGGTGTACTCAAAATAGGCGGTCAGACCTACGAGATGAAGCCTAATCAGGCATTTTTCTTGCCTAAGGGCGTTTCACACGAATATTATACTGAGGGCAAGGTATGGGATACCCACTGGGTTTCAATAGCAGGGCGCTGCGCTGATGATATTTTAAAAGGACTGGGGCTTTCAGGCTTTGCTATCTTTGATTTTGAGGACTGCTCAACTCTTGAAAACTACATCGTAAAAATGCATAATGTTATTAATCAGGACAGGGTTTACGGCGCATTCCGTGCCGCAGGTATTCTGTATGAGTTTCTCATTGAATTTTACAGAAATATTCAGAACATCAAGACAGAAGCAGAACTGCCTGCGCCTCTGATAAGCGTTATCCGCTATATAGAAATCTGCTATAAGGAGCCTATCACCCTTGACAGATTATCAGATATCGCAAATCTCACCCCGCAGCACCTTTGCAGGCTTTTCAAAAAGCATTTCAATTTAAGACCTACGGAATATATAATGCAGGTAAGAATAAGCAAGGCAAAGCGCCTTTTACTCTCAAGCTCATGGGAGATAAACGAAATAGCGCTTGAATGCGGTTTTAATAACTCAAACTATTTCAGCATCTCATTCAAAAAGCAGGAGGGCTGCACCCCGAGCCAGTTTAGAAATTCATCAACACCGATACTATCTACATAATAAAAAGCTCCGCATTTTCTGCGGAGCTTTAATTTTTAGTTCTTTCTCAATTTCTGGTTTGCAAAGTATGTCATAAGATAGAAGAGCTTTAAGCATACTGCAAAGGCTATATCGCAAAGGATAATGATTATACCCATTACAACGCCGCCTACTAAAACCTTTTCTGCAAGACCGAGCGTTACCACAAAACCTATAAGCGCCAAAACCGGATTTACAAAGCTGTATGCCTTCATAACAGGGAGCTTTGCAAGAATCAGAATACCCATAACGAGCTGAGAAGCCGCTGTAATAATACAAGCAGGGCTCATCTGCGCCATAGCAACAAGAGCTAAAACTGCAAGGAGTATCATACCGCCTGCGCATGGGAACATTATAAGCTTACCCATTTTAACCTTACGCTCAGTTTCTCTGCGGCGGGCTCTTAAAACCTCTTCATCAATTTCAATTGGCTTTTCTACAACTTTTTTTGTACCATATATGGTCTTTTCAACCTGTTCTGACATCTGCTTCCCCTCCGTTTGTAATCGTTATTTTTATTTTAAACTTTGATTAACAATTTGTCAAGCAACGAATTAAATTTTGGCAATTTCTATAAAGTAACATTTTCATTTTAAACATTATATCTAAAAGAAAAAGGGCAGAAAACATCTGCCCTTTTGATATTTGAATATCTTTTTGCGATATTAATACATACCGCCCATGCCCTGACCAGCCATAGCGTCAAGAGCAGGCTTATCTTCCTTCTTGTCAGCAACGAGTGATTCTGTTGTCAGAACCATTGCTGCAACTGAAGCTGCGTTCTGTAATGCGCATCTTGTAACCTTAGTAGGATCAACGATACCAGCTGCAATCATATCGCCATACTGTTCGTTGTAAGCATCAAAGCCGTAGCCTACCTTGCGTGAACGCTTGATCTTATCGATGATTACTGAGCCTTCAAGACCTGCATTGAGAGCAATCTGTCTTACTGGTTCTTCAAGCGCCTTGAGAACGATCTTGGCACCTGTCTTTTCATCAGCATCGAGTGTAGGAATGAGCTTTTCAACAGCAGGGATAGCATTGATGAACGCTGTACCGCCGCCGGCTACGATACCTTCTTCAACAGCTGCCTTTGTAGCTGCCAAAGCATCTTCGATTCTGAGCTTCTTTTCCTTCATTTCAACCTCTGTAGCTGCACCAACCTTGATAACAGCAACGCCGCCTGAAAGCTTTGCAAGTCTTTCCTGGAGCTTTTCTCTGTCGAAATCTGAAGTTGTTGTTTCGATATTAGCCTTGATCTGAGCGCAACGAGCCCTGATTTCATCAGTATTGCCTGCACCGTCAACGATTATTGTATTTTCCTTCTGAACAACAACCTGTCTTGCACGGCCGAGCTGTGAAATATCAGTTTCCTTAAGGTCAAGACCGAGCTCTTCTGAAATAACCTCACCGCCTGTTAAGATAGCGATATCTCTGAGCATATCCTTTCTTCTGTCACCAAAGCCAGGAGCCTTGACAGCAACACAAGTAAATGTGCCTCTGAGCTTATTGACAATAAGAGTTGAGAGCGCTTCGCCTTCAACATCTTCAGCGATGATAACAAGCTTCTTGCCAGCCTGAACGATCTGCTCGAGCAGTGGGAGAATTTCCTGAATGTTTGAAATCTTCTTATCTGTGATCAAAATGAAAGCATCATCAATAACAGCTTCCATCTTTTCTGTATCTGTTACCATGTAAGGTGTGATATAGCCACGGTCAAACTGCATACCGTCAACAACATCTGAATATGTTTCAGCTGTCTTTGATTCGTCAATTGTGATAACGCCGTCAGCAGAAACCTTTTCCATAGCGTCAGCAATGAGCTTACCGACCTTTTCATCAGCAGCTGAGTTTGAAGCAACTGATGCGATATCATCATAGCCTGCAACCTTTGTTGAGTTTGCAACGATAGCTGTAGTTGCTGCATCAACAGCCTTCTGCATACCCTTTCTTACGATCATAGGGTTAGCGCCTGCAGCGATATTCTTCATACCTTCTCTTACGAGTGCCTGAGCCAGGAGAGTAGCTGTTGTTGTACCGTCACCTGCAGCATCGTTTGTCTTTGTTGCAACTTCCTTTACAAGCTGAGCGCCCATATTTTCAAAAGCATTGTCAAGCTCGATCTCCTTAGCGATTGTTACACCATCATTTGTGATGAGCGGTGCACCGAACTTCTTATCCAATACAACGTTTCTGCCCTTAGGGCCTAAAGTAATCTTTACTGTATCTGCAAGTGTATCGATACCGCACTGCAGAGCTTTTCTGGCTTCTTCACCAAAAATAATTTCCTTTGCCATAATCGTGTCCTCCTGATAAATTATTCTACAACTGCCAAAATGTCTTCCATTTTAACGATGATGTAATCTGTGCCGTCGAGCTTAACCTCTGTACCGCAGTACTTTGAGATTAAAACCTTATCGTCAACCTTAACGCCCATTGTTACATCTGATTTGCCAGGGCCTACTGCAACTACCTGAGCTACCTGTGGCTTTTCCTTTGCACTGCCTGCTAAGATGATGCCGCTCTTTGTTGTTTCTTCAGCTTCAACCATCTTAATAACTACTCTGTCCATCAATGGCTTGATATTCATAATTTTGTCCTCCTTATATTAAATGTATTATTTGTCGAATTTTAGCACTCGCACACTTTGAGTGCTAAATACTATTTTACCAACATTTTGAGAAAAATCAAGTGTAAAAACACATCTTTTTATAATTTTGTCACTTTGCACAATGAAATACATAAAAAACAAAAGGACTGTGGTTATATCACAGCCCTTAAATGTTTTATTCAGATATTAGATGTTGTCTTCAACATACTTTACGATGTCGCCAACTGTCTTTACATTTTCAACTGCTTCTTCAGGAATTTCTACGTTGAATTCATCTTCTAAAGCCATAACAAGGTCAACAACGTCGAGTGAGTCAGCATCGAGGTCATCTGTGATAGAAGCCTCCATAGTTACCTTATCCTCGTCTACGTCAAGCTGGTCAACAATGATATCCTTGATTTTATCAAATACCATAATTTTCCCTCCATTTCATATAATCATTTGTTTCACGCTGTTTTCACAGCTATATTATATGGAGCATTCGCTCTCTATATAATCATTTTTTGCAAATCAGTTTTCTCAGATCTCTGAGAACTCGCCGATTTTTCTAAACTTAGTATAACGTTCAGACAGCAAATCGTCAATAGGTTTTTTACATTTTCTTATTAACGCATTGTGAATATAATCTGAAATATTTTCTGCAGTCTGCTCGATATCAAAGTGAGCACCGCCCGGAGCTTCATCAATAATATGGTCGCAAACGCCGAAATTCATAAGGTCCTGAGCGGTAATCTTCATAATATCAGCCGCTTCTTTTTCTCTTGAGCCTGTTGTATCCTTCCAGAGGATTGACGCAAAGCCACGGGGAGAAATTACGGAATAAAGTGCGTTTTCAAGCATTGCAAGCTCATCACAAACGCCAAGAGCCAGCGCGCCGCCTGAGCCGCCTTCACCCAGAACGATTGATATTACGGGAGTTCTCAAAGTCATAAACTCATATAGGTTTTTTGCAATCGCTTCACCCTGACCGCGCTTTTCTGCATCAATGCCGCAGAATGCACCGGGAGTGTCGATAAGGCAGATTACAGGACGCCCGAACTTTTCAGCCTGACGGGCAAGACGCAGAGCCTTTCTGTAGCCTTCAGGATGAGGCATTGAGAAATTTGACTTTTTATTTTCATCTAGGTTTCTGCCCTTGACCTGAGCGATAACCGTTACAGGCTTACCCTCAAAGCGGCAGATACCGCCTAAAATTGCGCCGTCATCACCAAAAAGGCGGTCACCATGCATTTCAAAGAAATCCTCAAAAATAAGAGGAATATAATCTCTTACGGTAGGACGAAGCTTGTTTCTGATAAGGTCAAGCTTTTCACTGGCAAGCAATGACATATTATTCGCCCTCCTTTTTATGAAGCTTTATAAGATGAGCCAGAGTTCTTCTCATTTTATTTCTTTCAACAATCATATCCACAAAGCCATGCTCAAGCATAAACTCTGCAGACTGGAAATCGTCAGGCAAACGCTGCTTTATCGTGCCCTCGATAACTCTTCTGCCTGCAAAGCCCACTAAAACCTTTGGCTCTGCAATGATGATATCGCCCAAGGATGCAAATGAAGCGGTTACACCACCGGTTGTCGGGTCAGTAAGTACAGTTATGTACAAAAGACCTGCCTTTGAATGAAGCGCTACGGCACCAGAGGTTTTGGCCATCTGCATTAAGGATACAATACCCTCCTGCATTCTCGCACCGCCTGATGCGGTAAATGCGATAACAGGGAGCTTTTCTTTTGTAGCAAACTCAAATGCTCTTGCAATCTTTTCGCCTACAACGCTACCCATTGAAGCCATCATATAGCGAGAATCCATAACTACAAGAACAACTCTTTCAGTTCTTATCGTGCATTCGCCTGTGATAACAGCATCAGCAAGGCCTGTTTTTTCACGAAGCTCCTGCTGCTTTGTATCGTAGTCAGGAAATTCGATAGGATTTTTTGAACGCATATCAGCGTCAAATTCAATAAAACTATCCTTATCACAGATTGTAGCAAGTCTTTCTCTTGCTGAAATTCTTGAGTGATACATGCATTTTGGGCAAACCTTGTTTGCTTTTGCAAATTCTTCTGTTGAAGTTACCTCTGAACAACGAGGGCACTTAAAAAACAGATTATTTGGTATCTCGGTTTTCTTCTTAGGTGCTTCTTCGACCTTTTCAGCCCTGTTGTCAGTTCCGTTGAAACGTTCCTTTACAACCGAAAATAAATCTTCAAGCATCAGTTACCCTCCTTCTTTAGAGTTCTGTTCTTCCCAGCCAGCCGATATCGTAATCGCCCTTGTCAAAAGCCTCGCTTCTGATAAGCTTTAGCTGGAAATCAATATTTGTATAAACACCGTCAACAATAAATTCTGAGAGGGCAAGACGCATTTTTGCAATTGCCTCTTCTCTTGTCGGCGCGTGAACGATAAGCTTTGCAATCATCGAATCATAGTATGGAGAAATCTCACAGCCCTGATAGCAGGCAGAGTCAATTCTGATACCGTTACCGCCAGGGATATGAAGCGACTTGATAACACCAGGGGATGGTCTGAAATTGAAATCAGGATTTTCTGCATTGATTCTGCATTCGATAGAATGACCTCTTAAAACTATATCCTCCTGCTTTATTGAGAGCTTCTGACCCTGCGCAATCAAAAGCTGCTGCTTTACAAGGTCAACGCCCGTTACAGCCTCTGTAATCGGATGCTCAACCTGAATACGGGTATTCATCTCCATAAAGTAGTAGTCACCGTTTGCGTCAAGCAGAAACTCGATCGTTCCCGCATTCTGATAGCCGCAAGCCTTAGCTGCCGCTACTGCAGATTTACCCATTCTTTCACGAAGCTGTGGGGTCATAACAGTAGAAGGCGTTTCTTCCAAGACCTTCTGATTTCTTCTCTGCATTGAGCAGTCACGCTCACCTAAATGGATAACATTGCCGAAATTATCGGCTAAAATCTGAAATTCTATATGCTTTGGATTTACAATAAACTTTTCGATATATATATCATCATTGCCAAAGCAAGCCAAAGCCTCCTGCTTTGCTGCAGTAATCTGCGCTGATAATTCATCAGGGGTGTTTACAAGGCGGATACCTCTGCCGCCGCCGCCTGCTGAAGCCTTTACCATAACAGGATACCCGATAGCATCGGCAATGCTCTGTGCCGCGGTTAAGTTCTTTACAGCACCGTCAGAGCCGGGTACGCAAGGTACTCCTGCCTGCTTCATCGTTTCCTTGGCGCTAGCCTTATCACCGAGCATATCGATAGACTCAGGGCGAGGGCCGATAAAGGTTATGCCGCACTTTTTGCACATTCTCGCAAAAGCTGCATTTTCTGATAAAAAGCCAAAACCAGGGTGAATAGCATCAGCTCCTGTAATCTCACAGGCTGAAATAATAGCTCTCTGATTCAAGTAGCTGTCACGGCTTGCCGCAGGGCCTATGCAGACTGCTTCATCGGCAATCTTTGCATGCAAAGCATGAGCATCGGCAGTAGAGTAAACAGCTACTGTCTTTAAGCCCAATTCTCTGCAGGCTCTTATGATACGAACCGCTATTTCGCCACGGTTGGCAATCAATACTTTACTAAACATATCTTCACTCCGATTACTTGATAGCAAAAGAGATTTCAGCAGAAACTGCCTTTTCGCCATCAACAGTTGCAACTGCCTTGCCGACACCTACAGGGCCTTTTATCTTGATGATTTCAACCTCAATCTTAAGAGTATCACCAGGCAATACCTGACGGCGAAACTTAGCTTCCTTAACGCCGCCGAAAAAGCCTATCTTGCCCTTGTTTTCAGGGATCGAAAGCATTGAAACAGCACCTGCCTGAGCGCACATTTCCAAAAGCAGAACGCCAGGAGTTACAGGATATTCAGGGAAATGACCCTTAAACCAGAATGAATCAGGTTCAATATACTTTGTAGCAACGACCCTTTTACCAAGCTCCATTTCATTTATCTCGTCGATAAGTAAAAACGGGTCGCGGTGAGGGATAATTTCTTTGATCTGTTCTTTATTGAGTAAAACTGCCATAACTTTGTCCTCCTATTATTCAATAATCATAATAGGCTGACCGAATTCTACAGCCTGAGCGTTTGAAACCAGAATTTCCTTTACTACGCCTGAAAATTCACTCTGAACCTCGCTCATAACCTTCATTGATTCGATAATGAAGATTACATCGCCCTTGTTTACACGCTTGCCTACTGTTACAAACGGCTCGTCATCAGGAGATGGAGCTGCATAGAATGTACCGACGATAGGCGCTGTCACCTTGTTGCCTGAAACAGCAGGAACTGTTGCCTGAGGAGCTGGTTCTACAGCTGACATCTGCATTGCAGGCATTGGTATCGGCATTGGTGGAGGGCATTTTTTAGCCTTTATTGTAATAGACTTTTCATCGTTATCTGTAATTGTAATTTCAGAAAGTCCCTTTTCATTTAAAATATCAGCAAGCTTTTCGATTGCTTCATAATCAAAATTTGTCCAAACTCTATCCTTTGGCATAATATCAGTCCTTTCAATAATTGGGGCTTAGCCTTTGTACTTCTTCAAACAGATAGTAGCATTATGACCGCCAAAGCCAAGAGAATTTGAAAGCGCTACATTAACTGTCATTTCACGGTTGTTGTCAACTGCATAGTCAAGGTCACATTCAGGGTCAGGGGTTTTATAACCGAGTGTTTTGTGAACAAGATCATTCTTTATTGTAAGAGCTGTAACAATAGCTTCAACAGCACCGGCAGCACCAAGCAAGTGACCTGTCATTGACTTTGTTGAGTTGATTACAACATTCTTTGCCGCATCGCCTAATGCAATCTTGATAGCATTTGTTTCATACTTGTCGTTAAGACCTGTTGATGTACCGTGAGCATTGATGTAATTTACATCTTCTGCCTTAACGCCTGCTTCTGTAAAAGCATCAGACATTGCTCTTGCAGCTGCAGTACCTTCAGGAGATGGAGATGTCATATGATAAGCATCACCGGTTGCACCATAGCCTGCGATTTCAGCATAGATTTTAGCACCGCGGGCTTTAGCGTGTTCAAGCTCTTCCAAAACTAAAATACCACAGCCTTCGCCTAATACAAAGCCCTGACGGTTGAGGTCAAACGGAGTTGAACAGCTGTCAAGCTCTGTAGCCTTTGAAAGAGCATGCATTGTATTGAAACCGCCAAGAGTAAATTCTGAAATACAAGCCTCTGTACCACCGCAAAGACAAGCGTCAAGATAGCCGTCCTTAATCTTTCTGAAAGCTTCACCGATAGCGTGAGTAGCTGATGCACAAGCTGTTGTTGTGCAGTAATTATCACCCTTGAAGCCTGTTTTCATTGAAACTGTACCTGCGGCCATGTTTGAAATCATCATAGGAACAAAGAATACTGACATTCTGTCAGGACCTTTTTCAAGATACTTTGAGTGTTCAGCTTCAATCTGATCCATACCGCCGATACCTGCACCAATGATAACGCCAACCTTGAAAGGATCAAGATCCGAAAGGTCGCTGCCGCAGTCGGCCATAGCTTCGTTAGCCGCAACGCAGGCAAACTGAGTAAATCTTGCCATTCTTCTTGTTTCCTTCTTATCGATACATGAAGATGGGTCAAAATCCTTTACTGCACCTACGATCTTAACATCAAAATCTGATGCATCAAACTGATCTATATATGAAAAACCTAACTTGTTTTCAACAATACTGTTCCAGAATTCATCAACATTCTTACCAAGTGGGTTTACAGTACCCATACCTGTAATTACTACTCTTCTCATTTACCAAACTTCCTTTCAGAGTTTTAAAATATCTTACATTGAAAGACCGCCGCTGATTTCGATAACCTGACCTGTAACATAGCTTGAATCCTTTGAACACAAGAATGATACAACGCCTGCAATCTCTTCAACCTCGCCGTAACGCTTCATAGCAATAGCTGAAAGCATCATCTTCTTCTGATCCTCTGTAAGAGCATCTGTCATAGGTGTTCTGATAAAACCAGGGGCTACTGCGTTTACATTGATGCCTCTTGAACCGAGTTCCTTTGCAGCCGTCATTGTCATACCGATGATAGCTGCCTTTGAAGCTGAATAGTTAAACTGACCAGGGTTGCCGTAAAGACCTGCAACCGATGATACGTTTACGATCCTGCCGCTCTTTTGTCTCATCATTACAGCACCGCAATGCTTTGTCATATTAAATACGCTCTTCTGATTTACAGCGATTACTGCATCATAGCTTTCTTCGCTCATACGAACGAGCAAGCCATCCTTAGTAATACCGGCGTTATTTACCAAAACGTCAACTGAGCCGAGCTCATCCTTAACCTGCTTTACCATTTCTTCGCACTGATCGTACTTTGAAACGTCTGCAGCCTTGCATACAGCCTTAACGCCGAATGCTTCACATTCCTTTGCAACGTCTGCGGCCTTGAGAGCATCGCTGTCGCTTGGGTAATGATTTATAACTACATCATAGCCATCCTTTGCAAGTCTCTTAGCGATACAAGCACCGATGCCCTGAGATGCACCTGTAATAATTGCTACTGCCATAATTTTCTCCTCCTCTTATCTGTTCAAAAGAGCTTTTGCGCCTGACATCATATCTTCGATGATGTCCTTACAAGGCTTTACATCATTTATCATACCTGCGATAAGACCGCAAAGGAATGAACCTTCTTCAAGGTTGCCGTCCTGAACTGCCTTTCTGAGCGAGCCTAAAGTAATCTGTTCAAATTCATCAGGTGTGATAGAGCCGTTTGCCTCGCCTGAAGCCAGACGCTTTGAAAACTTTGTCTTTACATTTCTGCAAGGATGACCTGTATATCTGCCTGTTACTATATTATCTGTATCCTTTGCTTCAACAACAAGCTCCTTGTATGTCGGATGGATCTGACATTCTTCAGCCGCCAAAAATCTTGTGCCGACCTGAACGCCCTGGGCGCCAAGCATAAATGATGCGGCAACACCTCTGCCGTCAGCGATACCGCCTGCGGCAATTACAGGGATTGAAACTGCGTCAACTACCTGAGGAACAAGACACATTGTTGTATTTTCACCGATGTGACCGCCTGATTCTGTACCTTCGGCAATAACTGCATCAGCGCCTACTCGCTCCATTCTCTTTGCAAGCGCTACCGACGGAACAACAGGAATGACCTTGATACCTGCTTCTTTCCATGCAGGGATATATTTACCGGGACTGCCTGCACCTGTTGTAACAACAGGAACCTTTTCATCGATAACAAGCTGAGCAAGCTCTTCTGCATTTGGTGACATAAGCATAATGTTTACGCCAAATGGCTTGTCTGTCAATGAACGGCAACGTCTTATCTGTTCTCTTAAATATTCAATAGGTGCTGAACCGCCTGCGATAAGGCCAAGACCTCCCGCATTTGAAACAGCTGCCGCAAGAGTGCTTTCAGCTATCCATGCCATACCGCCCTGAATGATAGGGTACTCGATGTTTAAAAGCTCTGTGATTTTAGTTTTCATAATTGTACTTCCTTTTATTTAGTATTCAAAAATTACAGCACCGTAGGTAAGGCCTGCGCCAAAGCCTACAAGACAAACCTTGTCACCCCTTTTGAGTCTGCCCTGAGTGATAGCCTCATGCAATGCTATAGGAATAGTTGCACTTGAGGTATTACCGTAATTTTCAATATTTACAAACACCTTGTCCTCTGAAAGACCAAGAGTTTTTGTAGCCGCTTTGATAATTCTGACATTTGCCTGATGAGGAATTACAAGGTCGATATCCGATACATCAATTTTAGCCTTTTCACAAGCCGCAAATACTGCGTTTGGCATTGCCTTTACCGCAAACTTATAAACCTCGTGACCATCCTGAGCCAAGAAATGACCGTTGGATGGCGGCATTTTATCATCAACTGTAATTGTGCCGTCATTGAAAGGGCACTCGTTTTCATAGCTTCTTGCAAACAAGAAGCCTGCTCCCGTGCCATCAGCGCCGACATGAGATGTATACATAGTATCAGAAAGTGAGATAACTGCCGCTGCTGCGCCATCGCCAAAGAGGATACAACTTGCACGGTCAGAGTAATCCACAAACTTTGAAAGACATTCTGCAGAAATTACAAGAGCATACTTTTTGTTTTCATCAGCTGATAAAAGCGCTCTTGCAGTATCAACTGCATAAACAAAGCCTGAACAAGCAGCGTTTAAATCAAACGCCATACAGGTTGCCGGAACGCCAAGCTCTCTTTGCACTACACATGCGGCTGAAGGAGTTGCAAAATCAGAGGTAACTGTTGTAAAAATAATAATTGAGATTTCATCGACACTGATTTTGGCATTCTCGACTGCCTGTTTTGCCGCCTGAGCACCCAAATACCACGCAGGCTCACCGTTTGCGATATGACGCTGTTTGATACCTGTTCTGGTTGTTATCCATTCATCGTTTGTTTCGATGATTTTTGTGAAATCCTCATTTGTAGCGATTGTTTTAGGAACATAAAGACCTGTTCCGTTTATTCTGATGCCCTTCAAGACAAAACCCCCTGATAAAATTTTAGTTGTTTTTAACCGCAAAGTGTGATATAATTAAAGTTGGTCGAGAAATTATGAATTTATGATGAACTTGTGTATTAAGTCAAATTATTCAACAAATTAGTTACAAACCGTAATTATTTTACCGCACTAAATCGATTATGTCAACTTATTTTTGTTTAAATTATGGTTCATTTTTGTTCACAATGTTTCATAAAAGGCGTAAATATGCCATTTTCTACTTGGTATTATATATAAAAGGAGTTGCAAAAAATGTCAAATTTGAATAAGAAAACTGCATTTTTATTCTCAGGTCAGGGCTCTCAGTATGTCGGGATGGGTAAAGAGCTTTATGATAACTACGCTTGTGCAAAGGAAGTTTTTGATTGCGCAGACAAAGTTTTGGGCTACAGCCTTTCAGATATCTGCTTTAACGGCCCTGAAGAAGAGCTTAACAAAACTATTAATTCACAGCCCGCTATTATGGCTACTTCTCTTGCCGCGCTCGCAGTTTTAAGAGAAAAGGGTATTGACTGCTCTGCGGTGGCAGGTCACTCTCTGGGTGAATATGCCGCTATGGTAGCTTCAGGCGTTGTAACACTTGAAGACGGTTTTGCGCTTATAAAAGAAAGAGCCGCTGCTATGCAGAAGGCCGCTGAAGAGAATAAAGGCGCTATGTGCGCAGTTTTAAAGCTTTCAGCGCAGGAGGTTGAAGAGGTTTGCGCTGAGGTTGACGGCTATGTAGTAGCTGTAAACTACAACTCACCTGCACAGACAGTAATCGCCGGCGAGGTAGAGGCTGTTGACAAGGCTATTGAGCTTTTCACAGCTAAAAAAGCAAGATGTATGAAGCTCAATGTAGCATCTGCATTCCACAGCGATATGATGAAATCTGCTTCAGAGCAGTTTTTGGAAAAAGCAAAAGATTTTACATTCTCTCAGGCGAAGGTTGATTTTTACTCAAATGTTTTAGGTAAAAAGCTTGATGACTTTTCTGATATGCCAACTATTATGGCAAGCCACATCGTTTCACCGGTAAAGTTTACAAGCGAGCTTGCTCAGATGACTCAAAACGGCATTGAATACTTTATCGAGCTTGGACCTAAGAATGTTTTGACCGGTCTTGTAAAGAAAACTCTTGATAACGCTGTTGCATTATCAGTTGAAAACGAGACTACACTTACAGCTTGTATCGAAAAGCTCACTGCATCACAGGAATAATAACATTACATTATTAACTTATTATAAAGGAGTATATATGTATGAAAAGACAGGATTATCTTAGCTGGGATGAATATTTTATGGGGCTTGCTCTTTTGTCAGCAGGCAGAAGCAAGGACTCTAATACTCAGGTCGGCGCTTGTATCGTAAACGGCGAAAACAAGATTTTGTCTGTTGGCTACAATGGTATGCCTATCGGATGTTGTGACGATAATATGCCTTGGGAAAGAGACGGCGATACTCTCAACACTAAGTATCCTTATGTATGCCATGCTGAATTAAACGCAATTTTAAACAGCTCTACCGGCTCTGTCAAGGGCGGCAAGGTTTATGTAACGCTTTTTCCATGCAACGAATGCGCTAAAGCAATAATCCAGAGCGGCATCAGAGAGGTTGTTTACATGGAAGACAAATACGCTGATACAGATGGCGTTAAGGCATCAAAGATCATGTTCGATATGGCTGGCGTAAAATATACTCAATACAATAAGACAAACAGAGAGATTTCAATAAAACTCTAATTCATACTATATTATATATAAAGAAGGCTTAATTATGAAATACTGCGTTCTCGGAGAAAGCTTAAAGCACACAATGTCACCTCCTATTCACAAAAGGCTGTTTGAAATCAAAGGCAGAAAGGCTGAATATGAGGTAGTCGAGCTTACAGGCGACAAGCTGAAGGAAAATGAAGGGTACTTTGATTCACTCGGCGGATACAATATTACTATACCGCACAAGCTGGCGATCATGGAGCTTTGTGACAAGCTTGACGCTACTGCTGTAAGATACGGCGCTGTAAACTGCGTTGACAACAAAAATGGCGTAAGTACAGGCTATAATACCGACTGCGACGGCTTTGTTATGTCAATAAGGCTCATGGGCGCTACTCTTTCAGGTAAGGTTTTACTTGTTGGCTGTGGCGGTGTTGGCAGAATGATCGCAACAGAATGCGCTATGGCAGGGGCTGACCTTACTATCGCGGTTTTACAAAGCGATATGGAGATGGCAAAGGCCGCTGTTGAAAAAATCAGGGCTTTGGATGAATGCAAGAGCAAAAATATCAGCTTGATTACTATAGACAGCATTCCTGCTGACGAAAAGTTTGACCTTATTGTAAATGCTACCCCTGTTGGTATGTATCCTAAGGCTGACGCTTGTCCTCTTAAAGAAGAAATAATCAAAAACTGTTCTTATGCTTTTGATGTTATCTACAACCCTATTCAGACAAAATTCTTAAAAATTGCCAAGGAAAACGGCGCTAAGGTTATGGGCGGTATGGCAATGCTCGTATTGCAGGCAGTTTCTGCGCATACAATATGGGATGGCGACACTTATACAGATGACGAGATTAACGCTATCATCAGCGAGATGGAAAGCGCAGTAGAGAGGGATTTCAAGTAATGGCACGTTCGGTTTTTCTTTGCGGCTTTATGGGCTGCGGTAAATCTACAATAGGCAAAAAGCTTGCCCAAAGGCTCGGGTATTCTTTTTTTGACCTTGACGATGAAATTGTAAAAAACGAGAATAAATCTATACCTGAAATATTTGCTCAGGATGGAGAAGCACACTTTAGAAAAGTAGAACGAGAACTTCTTTGCAAATTTTCATTTATCGGTGATGCTGTTGTTGCAACAGGCGGCGGAGCGCTGCTTGATAAAACAGCGGGCGATATAGTAAAAGAAAAATCTGTATCGATTTATATTGATACTCCGTTTGAAATATGCTATGATAGAATAAAAGATGATGATAACAGACCTATTGCAAAAAGCTCAACAAAAGAGGAGCTTTGCGACAGGTATCTTTACAGAAAGCCTTTGTACATCAAAAACTCAACTGAAATAATTGATGGCATAGGCACGCCTGATGAAATAGTTGACAGAATCATCAATTACTTAAACTGTAACAGATAAAGGAGATATTAAACCAATGATAAAAAAGCTGACAGCCGCTGTTATGGCGCTGGTTTTTGCAGTTTCACTTGCCGCTTGTTCAGATGGCGGCAGAGAGGAAATAACTGTTGGAACAAATCACACTTCATACAGCTTTGCAGACTCGACAACTACTGAGCCTACAGAAATTACAACAACTACAACTGCTCCTACAACTACTGCCACAACTGAAGAATCTACTGTTTCAACTGTGCCTTTTGTACCTTCAGGCACCAGAGAATATAACCTTGATTACCTGACACAGTGCGCTTTTGTGGGTGACTCAGTTTGTATGGGTCTGAGAGTTTACGGTGGTTTTCTGAGTGAAAGAGAGGTTTTTGCTCAGGGAAGCGTAGGCGCTAGAAATATTCACACATTTACATTCACCGTTGACGGTGAAGAGGTTGACATTGTTTCTTGCATCGAACAAAAGCAGCCTCAGGAGGTTTTCTTGTGGATGGGTCTCAACGATATCAATATGACAACAAAGAATATGTTTGCGGATAATTTGGAAAAGCTTGCAAACGATGTTCTTTCAGTTTCGCCTGATACAAAAATCAACATTATGGGTATGACCCCTACAACTACATGGCATACATGGGGCGCTAACGACAGAATTGCCGATTATAACGAAAACACACGCCTTTTATGCGAAGAAAAGGGCTACACATATATCGATACATGGCAGGCAGTAGCGCCTGACCTTGAAAGCTTACCTGATGAATGTCAGTCAGGCGACGGGCTTCACCTTTCACCTTTGGCATATCAGCTTGTTTTAGGCTATATCTGTGAAATGAAGGGCGTTATCGATGTTGAAGTAACTACAACTCAAGCGCCTGACATCACAGCTGCACCTGATGAAGATGATGACGGCGTTACATCAGATTATACTCCTACAGGCAGTCAGGATTTTGACGCGGCTGACTTTACAGACTGCGCATTTGTAGGCGACTCGGTATGCAGCGGTCTTTCACTTTACTCAGGCTTGCTTGACGCATCAAGCGTTTTTGCGGCTACTAACACAACACCGAGAAATATTTACTCATTTACATTCTCAACCCCTCAGGGCGAACTTGATATTGTAAACTGCATCAAGAATAAACAGCCTAAGGAAATTTTCTTGTGGATGGGTATCAATGAAATCAAGTCTGTAACGCCTAGCATTTTCTTTATGGGCTTTGATGAATTAGCGCAGAAGCTTTTAGAGGTATCACCAAACAGTAAGCTCAACATCGTTGGTATGACCCCTACCACTACATGGCATACATGGGGCGCTAACGATACAATCAAGCAGTATAATGATTATGTAAAGGAAATGTGCGACGCTAAGGGCTACAAGTTTATCGACGCATGGTATGCTGTAGCGGGCGAAAACAAGGCGCTTTCTGATGAATGTCAGTCAGGCGACGGCTTACATCTAAAGCCTCTGGCATACAGAATGCTTTTAAGCTACATAACAGATGTAAAGGGCTGGGATAATGCCGCTGAGCCGACCCCACAGCCACCTGCACAGGATGATGTTGTAGTTGTTCCTGATGTTACTACAACTACAAATATCGAGATAATTATTCCTGCGTAAGCTATAAAAACCGCTCTGAAAACAGAGCGGTTTTTCTTTTATATTGTTATTTATATAATTTTTTACTCGATTAACATCAAGTTTTTATTTATAAAATGAAAATTTACATTTGAAATAATACAATCTGTTGCATTTTGTAAATGTAGTTGATATAATAAATTTGTATGGCTTAATTTGCTTTTGGGAGAAATAAGAGCCATATTTGTTTTAGCATACACGCGCTTTGCGCTTTACATTACAATTGAAAAAAGGTGATTATTATCAGTATTTCTGACGTTTTATCACTCATAGGCGGTCTTGCACTGTTTTTATACGGTATGAACGCTATGGGTGCGGCTCTTGAAAAAAGAGCCGGTAACAAGCTGAAGGTATTTTTAAGTAACGCAACCTCTAATCCTATAAAAGGCTTTTTACTTGGTCTTGCTGTTACACTTATCATTCAGTCATCATCTGCAACAACCGTTATGGTTGTAGGTTTTGTAAACTCAGGCATTATGACTCTTACCCAGTCGATCGGCGTAATCCTTGGCGCTAACCTCGGTACGAGCGTTACAGCGTGGATTTTATCACTTCAGGCGATTGACGGTAACAGCTTATTTATCCTGCAGCTTTTCAAGCCATCTACCTTCGTTCCGATTTTAGCAATCATCGGCGTTATCCTCTTCGCTTTCCAGAAAAAGCCTAAGAAGCAGGATATCGGTATGATAATGCTCGGCTTTGCAATACTGATGTTTGGTATGGATATGATGTCTGACTCTGTTGCAGGGCTTAAGGATGTTCCTGAATTTACAAGAGTTCTGACACTCTTCTCAAACCCAATTCTCGGTATTATCGTTGGTACTGTATTTACAGCTATCATTCAGTCATCATCAGCCTCTGTCGGCGTTTTGCAGGCATTGACGGTTACAGGCAGCGTTACCTACGCTACAGCCATTCCTGTTATCATGGGTCAGAACATCGGTACTTGTGTATCGGCGCTCATCTCATCAATCGGTACTTCCAAAAATGCAAGACGTGCGGCTATTATCCACTTATCCTTCAACATTATAGCTACTATCATTATTTACCCTATATTCCATATAATTCACACTATTGTTGATTTCTCATTTATGAGTGCATCTGCAGGATATATCGGAATTGCTGTTGTACATACGCTTTTCAAAATCATCGCACTTTTAATTATCGCTCCATTCTCAAAGGTTTTAGAAAAGATTTCAATGCTTATTGTCAAGGAAGATGACGATAATGAAGAAACAAAGCTCTTAGACGAAAGATTCTACACAGTTCCTTCAGTTGCCATTGAAAGAAGTAAGATTGTAGCCTGCGCTATGGCTCAGGATGCTGTTAAATCAGTAAGCGACGCTATAAATCTTTTATGGGACTTCTCAGAAGAAGAGGCGGACAGAATCAGACAGGTTGAAAATGAGGTTGACAGCTACGAGGACAAGATCGGTTCTTACCTTGTAAAGCTTTCAAACCATAGCATGACCGAATATGACAGTAATGAAGCAAACAAGATCTTACACGTTATAAATGACTTAGAGCGTATTTCAGACCACGCAGTAAATATTGTTCAGTCAGCAGAAGAAATCTTTGACAAGAAGCTTACATTCTCAGAGGCTGCAAGAGCAGAGCTTGATGTATTGCTCGCAGCGGTTCAGGAGATTTTAAAACTCAGCTACGAAACTCTCAGCGAGGACAACTTAGACAAGTCAATTATGGTTGAGCCTTTAGAGCAGGTTATCGACCGCTTATGCGATAAGCTCAAGAAAAACCACATCTACAGACTTCGTATGAAGGAATGTACAATTGACGTAGGCTTTGTTCTTTCAGATATTTTGGTAAACTTAGAACGTATTTCAGACCACTGTTCAAATATCGCAGGCTGTGTATTTGAAATTGCTCACAACGAGCTTGATACTCACGAATACTTAAGAAGCGTTCGTGACGGCAACGAAAAGTATAAGGAATACTACCAGCAGTACAAAGAAAAGTTTGCTATGCCTCAGACAGTCAGAGCTGAATAATCAAGTATAAAAAATAAGCGACCGGGATAATGTGCGCGCAGACGATTTCAGAAATATCATCATTTTATGAAAGCGCGCACATAGTGAAATTTGCCCTACGGTCAAGTGAAATAGCTTCGCTGTGAAATAATGCTTCGCATCGTGAAATGCCTTTGGCGTTTTGTGGCAAATTTTATTTCACCTGAAAATATCATTGTTTTCAGATTTCACAAAAAGCGAAAGCGCATTTATTTCACATTCGGCAAAGCCGAATATTTCACTAAAAACCTCACAAGACTATAAATAAAAACCACTTCCGATAATAAATCGAAAGTGGTTTTTATTCTTTATCAAGCTCCTGCAAACCGGTCGCTTTTATTTTGCCTTATATACAATCATATGCATATAAAAATCCCCCTACAAATGTAGGGGGATGAATTTGTTATGTAGTCAGACTACTGATAGATTAGTTACCAGCGTTAACTTCGCCTACGAGGTAGTCGATAGCGTCTGTCTGTTCGCCTCTGAGTTCAGCCCATGTCTTTTCGCCAGGGATCATTGTACCTCTTGAAAGCTGGTCAAGACGTGAAGCGATATCATCTGTGATTGAAGCTGAGAAGTCAAATACAGGGTTCTGTCTAGCTGCTTCTGTGATTTCATCCTTCATAGCTACCATTTCTTCTGTCCAACCATATTCTTCTGTGAGCTGCTTTAAGCCGAGAGCATTAGTTTCTTCTGAACCAGCTGAGAATCTGCAGCAGTTGATGTAAGCAGCAGCGCCTTCTGGGTTCTGAGCACCTGTGATGAGGTTGTAGCCGTTAACTCTTGACCAGATTGGGTAGTAATCAAGGTCTGGGTCCTTTGGCATTGGAACGAACATTACTTCACCCTCAGCGATGTTACCGAACTGTTCTGTCTTTTCAGGTGTATTCTGAATACCCCACAGACCGATAGGGCAGAAAAGCTGTAAGCCTGATGCAAGACCAGTACCGTCTACGCCGCCTCTGATTGACCAGTTGTTGATAAGGTGTCTTGGATATAAAACGCCGTTCTTCTGGAGATCGTACATAAATGTCTGAACCTTTTCAATTGTTGGTTCCATAACGTTTGAAACTACAGTACCGTCAACGATGTCGATGAGTGGCATACCAGCAGTTGTCATGATACCATTTTCTACTGCCCAGCCATCGAGAGCGTACATATCGTTATCTGGGTCTGTAAAGTCGATACACATTTCTTCAAATGTGTTCCAGTCCCACTTACCTTCTGCATAAAGCTCTGCAGGATCATCGTAGCCGTGTTCTTCAATTGTGTTCTTGTTGTAGATACAGATACAGTTAGGGCTGATATCGATAACTGCAACATAGTGCTTACCCTGATACATGAACTTATCGCAAGCTTCCTTTGTGTCAGCCCAGATATCTGATGAAAGATCAATGTAATCATCGATAGGCTGGAACATGCCCTTGATAGCGCCCTTAGGGTGAGTATCCATATCGTCAGCAGGGAAAAGGTCAGGGGCTGTGTTAGACTGAACGTAGTTAGCAAGGTCTGTGTATCTTGATTCCCAGTTTGTCTGAACCCATTCAACCTTACCACCGTACTTTGATTCAAACAAAGCGAGGTTTGGAGGCATTACTGCGCCTTCAACTGTTGGGTTGATGTCATAGTGAGCGAGCCACTTAACTGTCTTGTTAGCGAGTTCTACGTCTGGTAACTGGTCACCAACGTTTTCAACTACTTCATCGATAACTGCCTGGTCTTCTGAATTAAGAGTAGCAGCTGTTGTTGTTGTCTTTTCGTCGCCGTCTTTGCCACAAGCTGCACAGCTTAAAACTGTTGCCATTGCAAGTGCGCCAGCGAGAATTCTTTTTGTAAGATTCATTTGTATATCCTCCTTATTGTTACCTTGCGGGAAATTTACTGAAAATAAAGTAAACTCCCTTAATTTTAGGCTAAATTCATTATACGAATTTTAAAAACCGCTGTCAATGAACATTATGCAATATAAATCCTCGCTCGTTTTATGAGATTTTAACAAAAGTTCGAGTTTTTAAGCTTTTTAAAAAATTGTAATCGTTACCGCAAACGATATAAATTGATTTTTAGAACAAATTAACAAAATGTTTTCAAACTCAATAAGAACTTAAAAACGGCATTTTCAGACATTTTTATCAATAATTGCTTATATATTTAATAGGATGAAGCAAATATCGGATATTTTGACCGCAAAAAAACAAAACCCACTACATCGCTGTAGGGGTTCTGTTTTAATAAGGTATACAAACTTCTTAGAAGATTAATTGCCTGCGTTAATTTCACCGATGAGGTAGTCAATAGCGTCAGCCTGTTCGCCTCTGAGCTCAGCCCATGTCTTTTCGCCAGGGATCATTGTACCTCTTGCGAGCTGGTCAAGTCTTGAAGCGATATCATCTGAAACAGATGACATAAAGTCAAATACAGGATTTTCTCTTGACTGAGCGATAAGGTCATCCTTCATAGCGATCATTTCATCTGTCCAGCCGTATTCTTCTCTGAGCTGCTTTTCGCCGATTGCTCTTGTTTCTTCAGAGTCAGCTGAGAATCTGCAGCAGTTGATGTAAGCGGCAGCGCCTTCTGGGTTCTGAGCACCTGTGATGAGGTTGTAGCCGTTAACTCTTG
>CALBJC010000082.1 GCA_937892655.1 uncultured Clostridia bacterium
AAAGGATATTATTGAACGTTCACTCTCAGAATTCGGTGCAATGATTATCTGTGATACTCCTGACCAGGCTATTGAGATTTCAAACCGTTTTGCTCCTGAACACTTGGAGGTTTTATTTGAAAATCCAATGGAATACCTTGGCAAGATTGAAAATGCAGGCTCAATATTCCTCGGCTCATACGCTCCTGAGCCACTTGGTGACTACTACGCAGGCCCTAACCACGTTTTACCGACAAGCGGTACTGCGAGATTTTTCTCACCGCTTTCAGTAGCTTCATTTACAAAGCGTTCAAGCTACATCTACTATACAGAAGATGCTCTCAGAGGCGCTAAGGATGATATTGTTCTCGTTGCTGAAAAGGAAGGTCTGACTGCTCACGCAAATGCAATTAAAGTAAGATTTTAATTTATAGATGAGGTGTTATTATGCGTACTGCTTCAATCAATAGAAAAACCCGTGAAACAGATATCGAGGTTACAATTAACCTTGACGGTAGCGGAAAATATGATATTTCAACAGGCGTAGGCTTCTTTGACCATATGCTTACTGCGCTTTGCGTACACAGCGGTATGGATATGACAATCAAAACAGTTGGTGATTTACAGGTTGACTGTCACCACACAATTGAAGATACAGGTATTGTTTTAGGTCAGGCATTTTTAAAGGCTATAGGTGACAAAAAGGGTATTGCCCGCTACGGTAGTGCATTTATCCCTATGGATGAAGCATTGGGATTTTGTTCACTTGACATAAGTGCAAGACCATACCTTGTATTCAATGCTGATTTTTCTGATGATAAAATGGGTGATATGGATACTCAGATGGTTGAAGAATTCTTCAGAGCATTCTCATTCAATGCAGGTATTACATTACACCTCAGAAAAGAATATGGTACAAATGACCACCATATTGCAGAAAGTCTTTTCAAGGCTTGTGCTCACGCTTTAAAGAACGCTTGTAAGATTACAAGCGGTGAAACATTGTCAACAAAAGGAGTAATCTGATGATTGCGATAGTCGATTATGGCGCTGGTAACATTTTCAGCGTCAAAAATGCTCTTGATTATATTGGTCTTGAAAACAAGCTTACAAAGGACGCAAAAGACTTAATTAACGCTGACGGTATTATCCTGCCGGGCGTTGGCGCTTACCCATGGGCTATGAAAAAGCTCAATGAAAGCGGTCTTGTTGATACAATTAAAGAACAGTCAAAGATAAAGCCGTTTTTGGGTATCTGTCTTGGTATGCAGCTTTTGTTTGACAAAGGCTTTGAGTTTGAAGAGGTTGATGGCTTAGGTCTTATCAAGGGTGAAGTAAGAAAAATTGAAGGTGAAAACCTCATTATTCCTCATATGGGTTGGAATAAGCTTGAAAAGAATGTTGAGTGTCCTCTTATGAATGGTATCGGTGATGACGAATATGTTTATTTCGTTCATTCCTATAAGGCGTTCTGCGATGACGGCAATGTTGCGGCTTACTGTGAATATGGCTCAAAGGTCGTTTCACTTGTAACAGATAATAAGTTTGTATTCGGTGCTCAGTTTCATCCTGAAAAGAGCGGCAGTACAGGTCTTAAGATTTTATCAAACTTTGGTGAATTACTTTAAGGTGGGGGAAATATGTTAGCAAAAAGAATAATTCCTTGCCTTGATGTAAGAGATGGCAAGGTTGTTAAGGGCGTAAACTTCGAGGGTATCAAAGAGGTTGGCGACCCGGTTGAATATGCAATTGAATATAACAAGCAGGGTGCTGATGAAATCGTATTTTATGATATAACAGCATCCCACGAGGGCAGAGGCTTAATGCTTGATGTTGTGAGAAATACTGCCCGTCAGGTTTTTGTACCGCTTACTGTAGGTGGCGGTATCAAAACTATTGACGATGTAAGAGAAACTCTCAGAGCAGGTGCTGATAAGGTATCATTAAACTCTCAGGCAGTTAAAAATCCTCAGCTTATCAAAGAGGCTGCAGATATTTTTGGCAGTCAGTGCGTATGCGTTGGTATTGATGCTAAGAAGGTTTCTGACGGTAAATGGACAGTATTTATCAACGGCGGCAGAATAGATATGAAGCTTGACCTTATCGAGTGGGTTAAAACTATCGAAGATTTGGGCGCAGGCGAAATATGCCTCAACTCCATTGATACTGACGGCGTTCGTGGTGGCTTTGATATTGAGATGCTAAAGGCTGTTTGTGATACAGTTTCAATTCCTGTTATTGCGAGCGGTGGCGCCGGCAGACTTGAAGATTTCGGCGATGCTTTTGAAAAAACAGATTGCTCAGCAGCGCTTGCAGCTTCTCTGTTTCACTTCAAGGTGCTTACTGTCGCTGATGTAAAGGCTGACTGCAAAAAGAGAAATATTCCGGTAAGATAATGAAAAAGTATATGAGAATTCAAGGGCGGGAAACTGCTTATCGAACCGGAAAACCGGTTGGTGTATTTGTTCTTAACTGGCGAAAAATTCGTGATGGCGTCTATTCTGATGAAGATGTGAAGCTGTATAACGAAACACACAAGTGGTTTCTTGAAAACCTTCCCGAGCCACCATTTTATGGCAAAGATAATGAAAATCCAATGGGCGCAATAACATATTTTAAAACCGAAAAATATGCAAATATGAAAGAAAAGGCTGAAATTCTAATGAATTTACTTGACAAATATAACGTGCCTTATGATATTGTTTTTACTGATTATGTTGGTAAAATAATATATGAAGACGATTTTCAGGTAGGAGTTATTGATGAATAATAAGGAGTATTACATATGAATCCTGTTAAAATCGATATAAATAATCTGGATAAATACTTTGAAAAAGCAGAGCTTATTCCAGCTATATGCTATGAGATCAATACAAAAACTGTTCTGATGCTTGCGTATATGAACAAAGAAAGTCTTAAGAAAACTCTTGAAACTGGCTACACATGGTTCTGGAGTCGTTCAAGGCAGGAATACTGGAATAAGGGTGCTACAAGCGGTCATCTGCAGAAGGTTGTATCTATTTTTGGCGATTGCGATAATGATACTTTGCTTGTAAACTGTATTCAGACAGGCGTTGCTTGTCATACAGGCGAATACAGTTGCTTTTTCAACGAAATCTATAATACAGAGGAGTAATTGATATGACAGTATATCAGGAAATATTTGAAGTTTTAAAGGCAAGAAAAAAGGCATATGATGAAGGTACAGCGCAGGAAAACTCATATACCTGCTACCTTTATTCAAAGGGCGTAGATAAAATCTGTAAGAAGATTGGCGAAGAAGCATCAGAAACAATCATTGCCGCTAAGAACAATGACAATGATGAGCTCAAGAATGAAATCAACGACCTTTTATATCATGTAATGGTTCTTGCTGTAAATCAGGGACTTGATTGGTCTGATGTTGAGCAGGTTTTAGAAGAAAGAAACGAAAAAATCGGTAATCTCAAGCAGTTCCATGTAACTGATAAGAACACTTAAGCTGTAAAGTAAAAAGCCTTGCTAGGTTTAGCAAGGCTTTTTGTTATTCATAACTTGCGCTTGAGCTGTTACAACCGCATGAATAATTACCGTTTGTCTGTTCTCTTAAGCTTTTAGGGAAAAATTCTCTTGTAGGGAAATCAATCTTGTCGAAAAGCTCGCAAGGCGTATCGCTTGTGCCGCTGCTGCATTCCTTGTGAGGTATGCAGTAGTCGTAAGCGGGTATTAAGATAGGAACAGGTCTTGAAAGTGAAACAATAGAGAACATACCTATTGTTATAACAACCGTTCTTGCAGGTAATTCTGCAGGCTGTTCAGGTGGGCAGGGAACAAGAGCTGTTGTTTCTCCGCAGCTGCAGCAGATTGGCGGAGTAGTACAAGGTGTTCTGCATACAATCTTACAGTCAAGGCAGATAGGCTCAACAACGCTTACTGTAGCGGTAGGTAAATTTGTAAAACAGCTTGCACAGCCGTTTTGCTGTACTGCACCGCATTCGTCGGTTGATCTGAAATACTTTGTATTACCGTCACTTCCATAAAGGATTACCTTCTTGTTGAATGTTGTTGTTCCCGTATAAACACTAGGTGCTGTGCAGGTTGACTGATATATTTCAACCTCTGCAGTCAGGGTATATGTTATATCGACCGCATAAAAGCCCTTGTTGAATGGTACAGGCTCAATCGAAAAGAAGGTGCTTATTACTTCAATGCAACGAGTCTTTATGAATGCCGCAGTTTCTAAATCGGTATATGCCTGCGCATTTGCAAATGTAAGCTCTAAGTTTTCGATACAATCTTTATCAGAGCATGAATCAAATATACGCTGAGCTTCTATACAAACCGCTTCTTTAAAGCTATCGTTGCATTTATCAAGTTCACACATAGATATTTTCCTCCTTAAATAAGTATTAAAGTGTTTAAACTTCATTACATTGTATTCTTGTGCGAAAATAAAAGTTACATATTTTTGTAAAAAATAATATGGATAAGCTTAAGTAACATATAATGTCGTAGAGGTGAGTGTTATGAAATGCAGCTTATCAGAACTTAAGAATAAAGAGGTAATTGATGTAAAAACTGGTGAAAAACTCGGGTTTGTTGATGATATTGAAATATCTACAGAATCATCAACTGTCGAGTCGCTTATAATTTATGGCAGACCAAGAATGATGGGGGTTTTGGGTAGAGAGGATGATATAATAATTAGATGCCGAGATATTCAGCTTATCGGCGATGATACAATCCTTGTAAAGAACTCTAAAAACGACATATTTGCCAAATCGTATACGCTCAAATGTGAAAGTTTGTAGAAAAAGACGAATATAATTTACTTGAAAAATAATGGGAATTTGTACGTAAGAGGTGGTTAAAATAAAAACAAATAAAAAAATAATAGTTTCTATTTTTATAG
>CALBJC010000083.1 GCA_937892655.1 uncultured Clostridia bacterium
AGAAAGATAAGCCTGATTTATAAAATTTATCTTTACATCTTAGCAGTTTTATGGTATAATTATTTAAATATATCTGAAACGAAAGGATGATACTATTATGTATATTTTAAAATTAGATGCACCTTGTAAGGATTATCTCTGGGGAGGTACAAGACTCAGAGACGAATACGGAAAGAAGTCCGATAAGGACAAGCTTGCCGAAAGCTGGGAGCTTTCCTGTCACAAGGATGGTCAGAGTGTTATCGCAAACGGTGAGTTTGAAGGAAAAACTCTTGCAGAATATATTGACATGTGCGGAAAGGATATTCTCGGTAAGAATTGCGAAAAATTTGAATATTTCCCGATTCTTATCAAGCTTATTGATGCAAAGGATAATCTTTCAGTTCAGGTTCACCCAAATAATGAATACGCTATGCGTGTTGAGGGTGAATACGGTAAAACTGAAATGTGGTATATAGTCGACTGCGAAGAGGGTGCAACACTTCTTTATGGCTTTAAGGATAATATTTCAAAAGAAGAATTTGCTCAGAGAATTGCCGACAATACTTTGCTTGAAGTTACAAATGCTGTTGAAGTAAAAAAGGGTGATGTATTCTTTATCGAGGCAGGAACTCTTCACGCAATAGGCAAGGGAATATTAATCGCTGAAATTCAGCAGAATTCAAATACCACCTATAGAATTTATGATTATGGCAGAGTAGGCAACGATGGTAAACCAAGAGAGCTTCACGTTGAAAAAGCAAAGGAAGTTACAGATTTATGTCCTGCTAAGGCATATCCTGTACAGCCAGTAATTAAAAATGATGGTTACTCAGCTCAGCTTTTATCTAAGTGTGAGTACTTTAATGTAACAAGACTTGATGTTGATAATAACGCAAAACTTTGTGCTGACAGCAAGTCATTTAACAGCATTCTTGTGCTAGAGGGTAATCCATCATTAGTATGTGGCGATACAAAGCTTGAACTTAAAAAGGGTGACAGCGTATTTGTTCCTTGTTCGTGCGGTGAATATACAATTGATGGTAGATCTCAGGTGATTTTAACAGTAATAGATTAGTGAGGTAATAAGTATGAAGTATTATATCGGTATTGACTTAGGCGGTACAAACATCAAGGCTGGTGTTGTAACAGAAAACTACGAAATTATTGCAAAGACATCGATCAAAACAAATCTTCCAAGACCAGCTGAAGAAATCTGTGCTGATATGGCAAAGGTAGCTAATATGGCGTGCAAAGAAGCTGGCATTACTATGGATCAGGTTGAATGCGTTGGTGTTGGTACTCCTGGTACTGCAAATTCTCAGACAGGTGTTATTGAATATTCAAATAACTTAGGATTCTTGAATTTCCCAATGGTTGAGCTTTTATCAAAGCATGTAGGAAAGCCTGTTTATATTGAAAATGATGCTAACGCTGCTGCATATGGTGAATATGTTGCAGGTGCTGCAAAGGGTGCTGATGATGCTGTATGTATCACTCTTGGTACAGGCGTTGGCGGTGGTATTATCATCGATGGCAAGATTTATTCAGGTTTTAACTTTGCAGGCGCTGAAATCGGTCATACTGTTATTGAAGTTGATGGCCCTCAGTGTACTTGTGGCAGAAAGGGCTGTTTTGAAGTTTACTCATCAGCAACAGGTCTTATCAGAATGACTAAGGAAGCTATTGATGCAAACCCCGACTCAGTTCTTAAGAAAATGGCAGATGAAGATGGTAAGGTTTCAGGCAGACTTGCATTCAACGCTATGCGCGCTGGCTGTGATGTGGCAAAGGGAGTAGTTGATAAGTATATCAAGTATCTTGCTTGCGGTATTACAAATACAATCAACATCTTCCAGCCTGATATTCTCTGTATCGGTGGCGGTGTATGTAATGAAGGCGATCCACTCTTAGTGCCATTAAAAGAACTTGTAGCTAAGGAAGTATATACAAGAAACTCAAAGAAGAATACTGAAATTGTTATCGCAAAGCTTGGTAACGATGCAGGCATTATTGGTGCTGCATTCTTAGGTCTTACTTCAAAGAGATAATAAAAAGGAGAGAGTTTTATGGGTTTTTTCGATTCATTGTCTAAGATAGCTTCTGAGGTAAAAAAGGTTGCAGACGTTATTTCTGAACAGTCCTCAAACCAGTCAAAACCTCAGCAGCAAGCGGCTACGCCACCTGTAACTACTCAGTCTGTTGTGCGTGAAATAACTATTGAGAAATCTACAACCGGTAACAGCAGATATTGCGAAAATGAAATGTTTGCTTGCTATGATAATAAGCCTGATGAAATTTATATCCAGAAAACTCGTGTTAATAATGCTTTTCATCAGTTCGATGTTGGCGCTGGTGAAATAGAATGGTCATTTATGTATACTCCGAACATCTCGGATGTAGATGGTTGGGCAGACTATGAATCAGGTGAACCTGTTTTATATTTTGGTTATTGTCAGGAAGACTATCTTGTTGTTGAAAAATATGAAGCAACAGGTGAGGTTAAGCCTAACTATCTTCTCTTCAGAGTTGTTGGCAATGACATCATTAAGTATAAGACAATCACCACCTATGAAAAATGGGGAGCAAAGCGCATTTGCTATCACTATAAAAAGCCTGACAGAGATGATCTGTATTATCAGATAGTTCTTGAATACTCAACAAAGTATGCAGGAACTGATATCGAAAAGAAATGCTTTGAAGCGTTTAACGAATTTGTTTCTAATTTAACCATAACTTTAAAATAAGAAGGTATAAAAAATGTCATGTAATTACTTTTGCAAGGGTGTTGACAAAGCTCCTCAGAGATCATTATTCAACGCACTTGGATTTACAAACGAAGAAATGAAGAAACCTTTGGTAGGTATTGTTTCATCATACAATGAAATTGTACCGGGACATATGAATATCGACAAAATTGTTGATGCTGTAAAACTCGGTGTTGCAATGGCAGGCGGTACTCCTGTTGTATTTCCTGCAATTGCAGTATGTGATGGCATCGCAATGGGTCATGAGGGTATGAAATATTCTCTTGTTACAAGAGATCTGATCGCCGATTCAACTGAATGTATGGCGCTTGCTCATCATTTTGATGCTCTTGTTATGGTTCCAAACTGTGATAAGAATGTGCCTGGTCTTTTAATGGCGGCAGCCAGAGTAAATGTTCCTACAATTTTTGTATCAGGCGGCCCTATGCTTGCAGGTCATGTAAAGGGTAAGAAGACAAGCCTTTCAAGTATGTTTGAAGCTGTTGGTTCATACGCAGCAGGAACAATGACT
>CALBJC010000084.1 GCA_937892655.1 uncultured Clostridia bacterium
GAATTGAGCTTGCCTGTAAGATTAACCTTTACAACCTTTGGATATGTAATGTAGTAAGCGCCGCCGCCCATTGCAACAGCAACGTCAAGACCGCCTGCACCGATAGCGATCATACCGATACCGCCACCTGTTGGTGTATGTGAGTCTGAGCCGATAAGTGTCTTACCAGGTGCGCCAAATCTTTCAAGGTGAACCTGATGGCAGATGCCGTTACCTGGTCTTGAAAAATAAATACCATGCTTTTTACATACAGAACCGATAAATCTGTGGTCGTCTGCGTTTTCAAAGCCTGACTGTAATGTGTTGTGGTCGATATAAGCAACAGAACGCTCTGTCTTTACACGGGGAACACCCATAGCCTCATATTCGAGATACGCCATTGTACCTGTAGCGTCCTGTGTCAATGTCTGGTCAATTCTGATTCCGATTTCGTTACCTTTAACGAATTCGCCGTCAACTAAATGTGCCTTAAGAATCTTTTCAGTTAATGTAAGTCCCATTAGTCATACTTCCTTTCGATTAGCATTTGCCCGGCGCAAGTATAGTAAAATGCGCACAGTATAACAACTATATATTGTATACTAAAATACATTAATTGTCAAGTAAATATCATACTGTAATGATATTGTAATCAATAGCTTTTGTATATTGAAAATATGTTGTGAAAACCGCTACATAAGTGGCTTTGAAGGTAATCTATTTGTGCTTTTTGACGATTTTTCAAAAAATGAAATGATTTGAGAGAATCAAAGAGAAAACGAGTAAAATAAAGAGAAAATGAGAGAATAGGGGATATAAATTAAAAAATCGGCGTTTTGCCTATTGACAATATGAAAATTCTCTATTATAATAAACAACGTTGTTTCAATCAACGTTTAACCCAAAACCAAAGCGGGCAGCTTGCGAGGCTCGCGAAAATGATTGAATAAATTTCAAAATGGAGGAAACAATTATGTCAACTTATATGCCTAAGGCTGGCGATATCAGCCGTAAGTGGTATGTTATCGACGCAACAGACAAGCCTCTCGGTAGAGTTGCTGCAAAGGCTGCTCACTTGCTCCACGGCAAGCACAAGCCAACATTTGCACCACACGCTGACTGCGGCGATTTCGTTATCATCATCAACTCAGACAAGGCTATCTTAACAGGTAAGAAGCTTGATCAGAAGTCCTACAAGTGGCACACAGGCTGGATCGGTGGCCTCAAGGAAATCAAGTACTCAAAGCTCATGGCTGAACAGTCAGACAGAGCAATGACAATTGCTGTAGAAGGTATGCTTCCACACAACGCTCTTGGCAGAACACAGGCTACACGTCTGCGTGTTTACAAGGACGCTAACCACAATCACTCAGCGCAGAAGCCTGAGAACTACGAGTTTTAAGAAAGGGGATTAATTAGATGTACGAATCAAAATCTCCATATTTTTATGGTACAGGCAGAAGAAAGTCTTCTGTAGCACGTGTTCGTGTATATCAGGGCACAGGTAAGATCACAGTAAACGGCAGAGATATCGATGATTACTTTGGTCTTGAAACATTAAAGCTTATCGTTAGACAGCCAATGCAGCTTACAAATACAATGGATCAGTTTGATATCGTTTGTACAGTAGCTGGCGGTGGCGTAACAGGTCAGGCTGGCGCTATCAGACACGGTCTTTCAAGAGCTCTCCTTCAGTTCAACCCAGAACTCAGACCAGAGCTTAAGAAGGCAGGCTTCTTAACAAGAGACCCAAGAATGAAGGAAAGAAAGAAGTACGGCTTAAAGGCAGCTCGTCGTGCTCCACAGTTTTCAAAGAGATAATTTCTTTCAGAATATCTATGTATATCAACCCCCTCTTTGGTTATCCAAAGAGGGGTTGTTTTTGCCTATCAGATTATTGCTTTACCTGAGAGTTTTTTATATTCACTTGGTGTGCATCCTACCGCTTTTTTGAACTGTCGGTTGAAGTTTGAAAGATTTTTGAAACCGCAATCAAATGCTGTGTCTGCGATAGATTTTCTATCATCTTTTATCATTGTGCAGGCTTTTTTGATTCTGAGCTGCGTGATATACTCTATTGCACCAACGCCGCATACCTTTTTGAATTGCGCCATAAAATAGCTTTTGCTAAGGTGAATGTAATCTGCAAGCTCGTCAATGGTGACATTATCGCAGAAGTTTTGGTTTATATACTCGATAGCCGGACGTATAGCGGTTAAGCTTTCTGACGAAAAATCTTTGTTTTCATATATAAGCCCACAGTTTTCCAAAAGCCAGAAAAACCTCAGCAGCTCACTTTTCAAGAGCATATCGAGAGAGGCTGTGTTTCCCTTAGCGCAAGAAAATATATTCTCAACTGTCGTTCTGAATTCATCATAGTATTCATGTTTCTTTGAAATTTTTGCACAGACAGAGTATTTACCACTGATTATCGGCGCTATACATTCAGCGCTGCTTCTGCTGTTTTCATCACTGCCGAGCATCTGAGAACTGAAAACGAGCGTATCGTGGCGCTCTGTAATATCCATATATCTGAAAACCGAGTGCAGAACATTCGGAGTAATAATTATTATGTCACCGCTTTGAGAAATAATCTTTTCATCGCCGCACATATATTCAGCGCTACCGCTTAAAACATAGTTTATTTCAAATTCATTATGCCAATGAAGCGGAGCATATGCAAAATAATCGGGGATAAGGCAGTTATAATAACTATATGGTATAAGACTACTGCTATGCTGTCTTTTCTCTGATAAGATCATAATAACTCTCCTCCGAAAAAGTAGAATAGTATCAGAATACAATACTTTCGTGTTTGAAAATGCGTTTTCTATGTAGTATTATATCATTAAAGAGCAAAAACATCAAGCTCTAAAAAATGTAAAGGAGAAATTCTTATGAGTACAAATCAGCCAAAGTGGCTTGACAATGCTGTGTTTTACGAAATCTATCCGCAGTCTTTTAATGATACTAATGCTGACGGTATCGGCGATTTTCAGGGTATTATAGAAAAGCTCGATTATATCAAGGAGCTTGGCTGTAATGCGATATGGCTCAATCCTTGCTTTGAGTCGCCATTCGGTGATGCCGGTTACGATGTTTCTGATTATTACAAGGTAGCGCCCCGTTATGGTACAAACGAAGACTTAAAGCGCCTTTTTGATGAGGCTCATAAGCGAAATATGCATATTCTGCTTGATTTGGTGCCTGGTCATACATCCGTTGAACATAAGTGGTTTAAGGAATCCCTCAAGGCTGAGAAAAATGAGTACACTGACCGCTATGTATGGACAGATTCGATCTGGGAAGAGCCGCAGGGAATGGGCTGTATCAGAGGTATTTCCGATAGGGATGGCTCATGCGCTGTAAACTTTTTCTCTCATCAGCCAGCACTCAATTATGGCTTTTATAACCCTCAGCTACCTTGGCAGCAGTCAATGGATGATGAAGGCCCTCGTGCGACCTTAGAAGAGCTCAAAAACATCATGCGTTTCTGGCTTTCAATGGGCTGTGACGGCTTTCGAGTAGATATGGCTGGGTCTCTTGTAAAGCATGATGATAACAGCAAAGGTACAATAAAGCTGTGGCAGAATGTCAGAGAGTTTTTGGATAAGGAGTTTCCGATGGCTGCTATGGTTTCAGAATGGGGAGAGCCTGATAAATCTCTGCAAGGGGGATTTCATATGGATTTTCTTCTCCACTTCGGACCATCTCATTACAACGATTTGTTCAGATGTGCTGAACCATTTTTCTCTGAAAGGGGAAAGGGCGATGTTTCTGAATTTGTAGCAAAATATCTTGAAAACTATGAAAAGTCAGAGAAAAAGGGACTTATCTGCATACCATCAGGTAATCACGATATGGACAGACTTGCCCGTTCAATTAAGGGTGACAATCTCAAAATTGCCTTTGCATTCCTGCTTTCAATGCCTGGTGCACCATTTATTTACTATGGCGATGAAATTGGTATGAGATATGTTGAAAATCTTGTATCAGTTGAAGGGGGCTATGGCAGAACAGGTTCACGTTCACCTATGCAGTGGGATGATTCAACAAATGCGGGCTTCAGTACAGCACCTAAGGAAATGCTGTATATCAAGCAGGATGAGTCAGCAGACCGCCCTACAGCTAAAGCGCAGATGGCTGACAGTAACTCATTGAGAAGCGAAATCAAAAAGCTTATATCGATCCGTAAGGCGCATAAAGCGCTTCTTAGTAAGGGCGAAATTGAATTTGTATATGCTGAGAAAAACAGCTATCCTCTTGCGTATCTCAGAAGCTGTGATGATGAAAAAATCCTTGTAATTATAAACCCTGCTAACAGAGAGGTTTCATTTGATTGTAACCTTTCAATCGGAGAATGTATCTATTCATTCGGTAAAGATATTTCTTCTGATGGTAAAAAAGTAACTGTTCCTGCTTGTTCTGTAGGCTTTTTTAATGTGAAATAATCGCATAATATTAAGTCTGATTTCAAAATATTAATATCTATCATTTTAAAACAACGCCTTAAAACAAATAGGCGTTGTTTTTTGGTTAAAAGTTATTGAAAAATACCTGAAGCTGTGATATTATATAAATATGTTAAGTGTTCAATGGGAATGAGGTGAGAATCAAATGGATGAAAAGCTTTCTGTGTTGCATGAACTTCTTAGCAAGGCTTTGTATATCGTCAACAGAGATGAGAGCGATGCGCTTATTGAGGAGTTTTCAAATAAGCTTGATGTATCAGATGATAATCAGATGTCGCTTTTGCTTTCTGATATCAAAAAGCTTTGTGATGAAATATCTTTTCTACGTTCTGAAAAATCAAATGATTTCTATAACAGACAGCTGTCAACTCTCACCGAGCAGGAGAGAAAAGAGCTTGCTGAATCTTTAAGAATTATAAGTGAAAATCTGTTTGATTATCATTTCCAGCCTATTGTAAGTGCAATAGATGGTGAGATTTACTCTTATGAAGCTCTTATGCGTCCTAGGAGCGAATTATGTCCGAGCCCTTTTCATATTATCAAGTATGCTGAATTTGCAAGAAAGCTTGAGGATATCGAAGCCAGAACCTTCCTTAATGTTTTAAATATCATTGATACTAAAAAGGAGCTTTTCTCTGACAAGAAGATTTTTATAAACAGTATTCCTCGTGCTGAAATTTCAGAAGAAGAATTTGAAATCATCAAAAAGCTTCTTATCAAACATACAGGCAGCGTAATTGTTGAAATGACTGAGCAGTCAGAGCTCAACGATTATGAGATCAATGAAATCAAAGAGCTTTATCGTCAGTATAATCTTAAAATTGCTCTTGATGATTACGGAACAGGTTATGCAAACGTTCAGAACCTGCTCAGATATATGCCTGATTTTGTAAAGATTGACCGTTCTCTTTTGAGTGGTATTCATAACAACAAGAAAAAGCGTCATTTTGTAAGAGAAATTGTTGAATTCTGTCATGAAAATAATATTCTGGCTATTGCAGAAGGCGTTGAAACTACAGAAGAGCTGCGTTCTGTAATTATGCTTGGCGTTGACCTTATTCAAGGCTACTATACATCAAGACCGACTGCTAATATTATTGACTCTATTCCTTATGAGATAAGAAAAGAAATAATGCTCTATCAGGAAGAGCGTCAGACGGGTAAAAAACAGCATATCTATACTGCTGAGAACAACGAAAGAATAAGTATCGAAAGGCTTTCAAAGGGAAATTATGACAGTATTTTTATTGGCAGTGAAAGCGGTAGCGATATAACTGTAACAAGTAGTCCTGGTATAAATCCATTGATTCACATTGAGATTGAAAATGGCTTTAAGGGTACAATTCATCTTGAAAATGTAACCCTGACAAGCTTTAATAATCATCCGTGTATCATAATCGGTGAAAACTGTGATGTTTTACTTGATTTTATAGGTTCAAATTTCCTTGTCAGCGGCGGTATCTGTGTACCTGAAACTTCAAAGCTTACTTGTAGCGGTGATGGTCATCTTAAGATTACTGTTGACGGATCATCCTTCTATGCAATAGGTAATGATATGGAAAAACGCCATGGCGAGCTTGTTTTCGAGGCAGGTATTACCATCGACAATAAGTCAGCGGCCTGCGTATGTATAGGTTCAGGTCTTGGTGGTAAAATAAACTTTATAAGAGGTCAGTATCTGTTTAGTATGACAGGCTATATGGGTGTCGGAATTGGTGCGTATACAGGCGATTGCGATGTCAACTTCTTTGCAAGCGATATAACGATAAACGGTTCTCTTGAAAGAGGTGTTGGCGTAGGTACGCTGTCAGGAAACTGCAAGGCGCAGGTTAACCATGCAGCTATAAAGACGTATATCTCAGGTAACGAAATCGTCGGTATCGGTACGCTTGGCGGTATAATCAGCGAAGTAACTGTTGACGAAGCAAGCGTTGTAACAAATGTTGCCGCTGATAGATGTACAGGCATCGGTGCGTTATACAGCAATAGCAAATTCAGTATTTTGAAATCAAATCTTAATATCGCATCAGAAGGAAAAGATGCGCTTGCTATCGGTGGTATCGATGGCGTGTCAAAAATTGATATGGTAAATTCTGACTGTACTATCAATCTTACAACTGACCCTGATTATATGAAATATGTTGATGAAAGCAATATACATATTATTGGCGGCAGAATGAAGGTAACTATTAACGAACAGACTATATGTGAATAACAAAAAGCCCTGACTTGTCAGGGCTTTTTATCTTAGTTGATTCTTAACCTTTTTTCGTGGTATTATTTTATTGAAAATTTAGCTTGGGGAGGTATACTTTGAAAAAGACTACTGTTAAAACCATAACCCATATTTCATTTACAATAATAATTCTTGTGCTGGCGTTTATATTATCTATCGGCCTTGAAAATCTGTTGAACAATTACACTCTTGTTCCTGTAATTTTCTTGCTGTCGGTATTTGTTATTTCGCTTATTACAAAAGGATATATGTATGGTATAATCGCTTCGCTTGTCAGCGTATTAGCGATAAACTATGCATTTACTTTTCCGTTTTTGAAGTTTAATTTTACAATTCCTGAAAACCTGATTTCTGCAATTATCATGATATTTGTAACTATAATTACAAGTACGCTTACAACTATCATCAGACGTCAGAATCAGATTAAGGCTGAGAGTGAAAAGGAAAGAATGAGAGCCAATCTCTTAAGAGCGGTAAGTCACGATCTGAGAACGCCGCTCACAACGATATATGGTTCATCATCAGCTATGCTTGATAATCTTGAAGCATTTTCAGAAGAGCAGAAAATACAGATGCTCAAGGGTATCAAGGATGATGCTCAATGGCTTACAAGAATGGTTGAAAATCTGTTGTCGGTAACAAAGCTTGACGGTGATAATGTAAAAATCAGAAAAGTTTCAACTCCGCTTGAAGAGCTTATTGACTCAGTTATTTTAAAGTTCAAAAAGAGATATCCTACAGTTAATGTTATTATTGATATTCCGTCAGATTTCATATCCATTCCAATGGACCCGATTCTTATCGAGCAGGTTATTGTCAATATCCTTGAAAACTCTGTTCAGCATGCCAAGGGTATGACATTTATAAAGCTCAGGGTATTTACAGTTGATAAAAAGGCTGTTTTTGAAATATCAGATGACGGCTGCGGAATTGACGTTGAGCGTTTGAAAACTCTCTTTACAGGCTATCTGCAGAGTGAGCGTGAACAGTCTGATAAGAGCAAGAATTTTGGTATAGGTCTTTCGGTATGTTCAACTATCATCAAAGCCCATGGCGGCAGAATTATTGCACAGAATAATATTGATAAGGGTGCTTTATTCAGATTTTATCTTGAGTTTGAGGAGGATTTTGATGAACAACAAGTATAAGATTTTAGTAATTGAAGATGAAGCAAACATTGTAAATCTCGTTTCAAACCTTCTTCAGACAAACGGTTATCAGGTTTTCAGCGCAGATTCCTGCAAGAGCGGGGTGATGATGTTTTCGTCATATTCTCCTGATCTTGTTATACTTGATTTGGGTTTGCCTGATGCTGACGGTATGGAGTTTATCAGCTTTGTAAGAAAATCATTTTCTGTTCCGATTATAGTTTTATCTGCAAGAACTGATGAACGTGATAAGGTTTTAGCCCTTGACGCAGGTGCAAATGACTATGTTACAAAGCCTTTCGGCTCTGCAGAGCTTGTAGCAAGAGTGAGATCAGCGCTTCGGAATTCAAGATATGATGTTGATGATGAACATCTGTATTGCGGAAAGTTTGTTCTTGGAAATCTTATAATCGATTATGAATCAAGAAGAGTATTCCTTTCTGACGAAGAAATACATTTTACTCAGACAGAGTATAATATTCTGGCTTTGTTATCTCAGCATTGCGGAAAGGTTCTGACTTATCAGTCGATAATCAACTCTATCTGGGGCTATAATGATTATGGCAGCAGAAAAAAGCTACAGGTAAATATGGCAAACATCAGAAAGAAATTCGGCGCTATCCCGGGTGAGAGCTTTTATGTTGTAAATGAGCTCGGTGTGGGCTACAGAATGAGTGAAAACTAATCTTAACTGCAATTTAACCCAGACTTATGATAATATAAATCCATAGTTTTGAAAAAGTAGGTATGTTATATGGATTTGATTTTACAGATTCTATTATTGGTGGTAGGCTTTGTATTCCTGATTAAGGGTGCTGACTGGTTTGTTGATGGTTCTTCATCAATTGCCGCAAAGTTTGGCATACCTCAGCTTGTAATCGGGCTTACAATTGTTGCTATGGGTACAAGCGCTCCAGAAGCGGCTGTAAGTATAACAGCGGCTCTTGGCGGTAATGCTGAAATCACAATAGGTAATATTGTGGGTAGTAATATCCTCAATATTCTTATTATTCTAGGTCTTTCAGCCCTGATAACTCCTCTTGTAGTTGCAAAGTCGACAATCAGAATAGAAACGCCTTTTATGATTCTGATTACAGCGGCTTTGCTTGTTATGGGACTTGATACGAAAATTACACTTGTTGATGGTATTATTCTTATAGCTCTTTTCCTGGCATATCTTGAATATCTTTTCATTATGGCAAAAAAGGATAAGCAGAAGGATGAAAAGGCGGATGAGATTCCTGTTTTAAAATCGCTTGCTTTAATTGTGATTGGTCTTGCACTTATAATTATAGGCAGTAATTTTACCGTAGATTCTGCAAGCTTTATTGCAAAGGAGCTTGGTCTTAGCGAAAGATTTATCGGTCTTACTATTGTAGCACTCGGCACATCCTTGCCTGAGCTATTCACATCGGTTATGGCTGCACGAAAGGGTAACGCTGATATTGCTATAGGTAACATTGTTGGCAGTAATATTTTTAATATTCTGTTTGTTGTCGGTATATCATCAATTATCACTACAGTACCATTTGCAGAAAACTTTATCTTTGATATTGCTATTGCTATTGCGGCATCTGTTATGCTATGGTTATGCTGTATCAAAAACGCAAAGCTCAAACGCTGGGCTGGTATTCTGATGCTCTTAAGCTATGTGGCATATTTTGTTGTGATTTTAGTTTAAAAGAATTAAACTCCTGAGAGGTTTTACTTCTCAGGAGTTTTTGTTGTTTTAATTATATCTATGCAAAATAAAAACCCCGTACATTGTACGGGGTTTTGTGGGGTGGGATATGGGGGTCGAACCCACGACCTCCAGGACCACAATCTGGCGCTCTAACCAACTGAGCTAATCCCACCATATGGCGCATCTTACAGGACTCGAACCTGTGACCTACCGCTTAGAAGGCGGTTGCTCTATCCAGCTGAGCTAAAGATGCATTTTGGAGCGGGTGATGGGAATCGAACCCACGCGACCAGCTTGGAAGGCTGGAGTTCTACCATTGAACTACACCCGCAGGTTAAATTGGTTTCGCTTTAGAACGATATTTATTATACACTATACTGCGCTTATTGTCAAGCCATTTTTGGAAAAATATTTTTTTCGATTAAACTTACCAATAAAAGTAAAAAATAAAGTAAATCGTTGTGTATTTTTGAGTATATTTTTTTGAAAAACTATTATTTTGACGATATTTGCGATTAAAAATTATTGCGCTGACGGATTAAAAGTGATATAATAACAATATATGTGTAAAAATTAGACAGAAGAACAAAAGATAATAACGGAAAGGTTATAAACAAATATGAAAAAATACAGAAAAATTTTGCTTATACCGATAATAATCTTAAGTATGTTATTGTGTAGCTGTAATGAAATCTCTTCTACTGAAGTTTCTGGAAATTTTCAGACTACAGCGCCTGTAACAGATGAGCTTACAACGATACCTACTGAAGATACAACCACAACAACAGTTATTTCAGAGATTGAAGATATACAGAGTGATGTTGCAAATAATGATATCACAACTCCATCTGAAGAGATAACAACAGCTCCTGACACTCAAACTACATCTGAGATAACAACTACTCCTCAAATCACTACAACCACTACTACTGAAATTACAACAACTGAACCTACTACAACTACGGAAGAAACAACTACTACAACAGAGATAACAACTACTACAGAGGAAACAACAACTGCAGAAGATGTAACGGTTATTGTTCCTCCGACTAATACATATAATCCGCTCAATTTTACAAATCAGAATGGTATGTGGATATCATATCTTGATTTATACTCAATTATGCAGAATAAGTCAGAAAGCTCGTTTAGAGCATCATTTGGCTTGATGCTTGATAATTCCAAAAACATCGGTTGTAATACAGTATATGTTCACTGCAGAGCGTTTGGAGACTCTTACTACGAATCTGATTACTATCCATATACAAAATACTGCACAGGCGTTATAGGTGTTTCAAATGGATATGATCCTTTGGAAGTAATGGTGCAGGAGGCACATAGCAGGGGAATGTCAATTCATGCGTGGGTAAATCCTATGCGTATTGATACAAAGAAGAATATTGAAGCCTTTCCGTCATCATCAGTAATAAAGCAGTGGTATGACAGCGGTAAGGTCGGAACATACATAATGAGTGTTCCCGATACAAATTATTATTGGCTCAATCCTGCTTATCAGGAGGTAAGAGCGCTTATCTGCAACGGTGTAACCGAGATCATATCAAAGTATGACGTTGATGGTATCCATATTGACGATTATTTTTATCCTACTACAGATAAATCCTTTGACAGTCAGGCGTTTGCACAGTCGGGTGCAACTGATTTGTCAGCGTGGCGTATTGAAACTATAAGCAGAATGGTAAGTGATATGTATTCTGCTGTTAAAAAAGCAAACCCTAATCTTCTTTTTGGTATTTCTCCGCAGGGCAATATTGATAACAACTATTCATTTATGTATGCTGATGTAAGAAAATGGTGTTCACAGAGTGGATATCTTGATTATATCATCCCTCAGGTGTATTTTGGCTTTAAAAACCAGTGGTGTCCATTTGAAGATACTGTAAAAAAATGGAGCGATATGGTAACATGTGAAAATGTAAAAATCATTTACGGCTTAGGTATCTACAATCTTGGAACAAATACTGAATTTACTTACGACACGAGAATATTTGCAAGGCAGATTGAAGCGTGTATGAAGCTATCAAATTATGATGGTATCGCACTATACAGATATGACAGCTGCTTTAATCCTGCAAGCAATCTCTCAACACAGACAAATAACGAAATCTCACAAATAAAAGAAGTTTTAAAATAAAGGAGTGAAAAGAATGAAAAAGTGCTTTATAAAAATTATATCATTTGTGCTTTGTTTAGCGCTTTTTATTCCGATTATTCCTTTTGAGCATTTTGAAACTAGGGTTTATGCTGAAAATAATGCTGTACCCGTTACATCTGATGAAACTATGTTTGCGTTGCCTGATAATATGCGTGGTGTTGAATTAACACCGGGTAAGGATTTCTTTGCGTCTGAAATGACAGAAGAAGAACTTTCGGAAGAAATATCTGCAATAGTATCAAAGCTTATTTCATGGCAGATGAATACGGTTATCATCAATACAAGCTATGATGGTATAAACTATTATCTTTCTTTAAATGATATTGATCCGTTATCTCTTATGATCGATACAGCAAGAGAAAACGGGCTTAACGTATTTTTGAATTTTGATGTTTCAAGCATTGATGTTTTGAGCGTGAGCGATTTTGTTTCATCAGATATTTTCATAAATCCGCTTGAATCAAAGATAAGGGCAGTTACTAATATCGTTCATCGTTTGACTGCTACTTACAGAATAGACGGTATTATTATCGACGGCTATTACAATGAGAATAATGCTGAGAATTTCTATATTTATCAGCAAAACTCTGATGGCTATGATTTTGACAGCTGGCTTTGTGAGAATAATGAATATATATGGAGTCTGATGTTTCGCAGTATCAGAGCAACATCAAATTCAGTTGCAGTTGGTATATCCATTTCAAATATGTGGGCAAACAGCGATATGAATGAAAATGGCTCTGAAACCGCTGATGAGTATCAGGCCTTGTATGATGGTAACGCTGATACATTGTCATATATTAAAAACGGCTACGCTGATTTTGTGTATTTAAAAACAAAAGGCTCAATTACAGATTACAGTCTTCCTTTTGAAACAGTAGTAAGCTGGTGGAATAATGTTGCAGAAAATGCAGATATTCCTCTTTATGTATCTCACGCTAATGACAGAATCGGCTCAGATTACAGAGGCTGGTCGATGTATGACCAGATAGTAAAGCAGCTTGACTCAATAAAGGATTACTCTGCTTATCAGGGTAGCTCATACCGCTCATACGAAAGCCTGGTAGGAAACCTGGGTACTTCAACTGACCTTTTGGTCAAATACTTTGGAGATAACGTTGATATGGATGCTCTTGATGTTGAGCTTACTATGGTTTCGCCTACAAAATACAACTATACAACCTATGACCCAACAGTAAAATTCCAGGGCTCATTTGATGAAAACTTTGAGATTTTATTCAATGGTTATCCTATCGAGCTTAACGAAGCGGGTAACTTCTATTACGAAAAAGAGCTCAAGGTAGGCACCAATACATTCTCGATTTCAAATAAGGGTAAAACTCTCTACTACACGATTACAAGAAAGGTCAAGGTCTTAAACGGAGTAACTCCGGCAGCGGGCGTTGATATGTATGTAGAGGAAAATTCAAGAATAAATGTTACAGTTGAGGCGTATAAGGGTTCTTCAGTTTCAGCAACTCTAAATGGTGTAACAATATATCTTACCGAGCAGGAGAGTATGTCTGATGACCTTGATGAAAACTCAGCATACGCAAAGTTTACAGGCTACTTTACAGCGCCTGAGGGTATTATAAATGAAGAGCAGGATTTAGGCGAGATCGTTATCAATGGTGGCTTCGGCGGATCTTATGAAGCAATCTATGGTGCAAATATCATTGTAAATGCTCTGCCTGAAAAGGTGCTGGTGCCTGATGATGGCGAAATTTACGATACAACGCTTGTTCAGGTAGTCAAGGATAACGCAATATCCTATAACTACTATACAACTGATAATACCCCTGACCCACAGTCACCACGACTGCCAAAGGGTACTCTTGATTACTATGTAAAAACTGTAACTTACTATCTGAGCGATGAGGGCAGCTATAAGAATGTTGATTATTACCTTACAGCATCAGGTAAGCGCTTGAGAGCGTCTGATTGTAAGCTCATAGATGGCTCAACCTTCGGTTCAGTAAACTTAAACAGCGCAAACGGCTATACATCAAATGGAGATACATATCTTACCTTAGGTTTTGATGACCAGATTCCGTTTACTGTTTCATATTCGCCTTGCGCTTACTATACGGGCTTGTTCGGTGAATATGATATCAAGAAATTTGATGCAACCCAGGTTCATCTCACATTTGATTATCTCACAAGTGCAGATGTTGTTCCAACCTTCAGCGATGGTTTATTCACATCAGCATCATGGAGTGTTGTAACAATTGACGGCGTTCCGAAATACCGCTTGACTCTCAATCTGCGTCAGACAGGTATCTTTGCAGGCTACTCATCATCTTATGATGGTGCAGGTAACCTTACTATCAGATTTAACGGTTACCCATCAAGCCTTTCAGAAGCAGTAATTGTTATTGATCCTGGTCACGGCTACTCAAGAAGTGCAAATTCCTTTGACCCGGGTTCTGTAGGTCACGTTACTGAACAAAAGATTAATATTGCAATGGCAAAGCTTCTGACACAAAAGCTTAAGGATATGGGTGCTACAGTTTATATGCTGCCAACTGATACAACATACATAAATGTTTATCAGCGTGCTGAATATGCAAGAAGTAATTATATGCCTGACCTATTCATCTCGATTCACTGTAACGGTGTAACAAATGGTGAGGGTGTAAGAGGTGTTGAAACTCATTACTTTACTCCGTTCTCACGAGAGGTAGCAGGCCTTATCTCTGAAAATATGGCAAGCTACTTTAAAAATAGCGTATACGGTGATGGCAGAAACAGAAACAGAGGAACATTCTGGAATTACTTTGCGGTAACATTGATGCATGACTTCCCGTCACTGCTTATCGAATGTGGCTTTGTAACTGACTCTGTAGAGGCTATGGCACTAGCTAACTCAACTCATCAGGCAGGGCTTTGCAATGCTATTGTAAATGCCATAGATGAGTATTTCTCTGAAAATTCAACATCATAAATTATGCAGTCCGCTAAAAAAATAGTGGACTGCTTTTGTATAGTAATAAAAAATAGAGAAAAATAAAGCGTATTTGGAAAAAACACTTTACAAAATTAAACGTTTTGAGTATAATAAACAGAGCTAATATTATGTAGGAGATAGGGTTTTCTATGTTTGAAATAGTTGATAAAAAAATACTTAATGACGCTGTAGTATTAATGGAAATCAAAGCGCCGTTTATAGCAAAAAAGGCTCAGCCCGGTCAGTTTATCATTTACAGAATTGATCAGAAGGGTGAGAGAATTCCTCTGACTATTGCTGATTTTGACAGAGAAAAGGGAACAATAACAATCATTTTTCAGACTATCGGTTTGTCAACAAAGCGTCTGTCAACTCTTGAGAAGGGTGATTTTATCCTAGATGTTGCAGGTCCTTTAGGTATGCCAACCGAGTTTGATGAAAACATAAAGAGAGTCGCCGTAATAGGCGGCGGTGTTGGCTGTGCTATTGCATATCCTCAGGCAAAGTACCTGTTCTCAAAGGGTATTGAGGTTGACGTAATTGCAGGCTTTAGAAACAAGGATATTGTAATTTTAGAGGATGAGATGAAGGCTGTTTCATCAAATCTCTATATTACAACCGATGATGGCTCTTACGGCGAAAAAGGCTTTGTTACAACAAAGCTACAGAGCCTTATTGATAGCGGCGTTAAATACGATTGTGTTGTCGCTATCGGTCCTATTCCGATGATGAAATTTGTATGTGAGGTTACAAAGCCTTACGGTATAAAAACTATTGTGTCACTCAATCCTATTATGGTTGATGGTACAGGTATGTGCGGCGGTTGTCGTGTAACAGTAGGCGGTAAAATCAAATATGCCTGCGTTGACGGTCCTGACTTTGATGGCCATCAGGTAGCATTTGATGAGCTTATGAAGAGAAACGCTACATACAAGAATATTGAAAAAAGTCATACTTGTCGTCTGACAGGGGAGGAACATAAATAATGGCTAATATGCAACTTAATAAAACCCCTGTTAAAGAGCAAGCCCCTTCAGTAAGAGCGCGAAACTTTCAGGAGGTAACATATGCTTATACAGAGCAGGAGGCTATCAATGAAGCAACACGTTGCCTCAATTGCAAGAATAAGCCTTGTGTGAGCGGTTGCCCTGTAAATGTAAGAATTCCTGAGTTTATTGCAGAGGTTGCAAACGGCAACTTTGAAAAGGCTTATGAAATTATAAAAACAACAAATGCTTTGCCTGCAGTTTGTGGCAGAGTATGCCCTCAGGAAAATCAGTGTGAGGGTAAGTGCGTCAGAGGCATAAAGGGCGAGCCTGTCGCTATCGGCAGACTTGAACGTTTCTGCGCTGACTATGTAATGAATAAAAATATCGAAATAGTAAATAATGTTGAGAAAAACGGCATTAAGTGCGCTATTGTCGGTGCAGGCCCTGCAGGTCTTACCTGCGCCGGTGACCTGGCAATGCTCGGCTACGATGTAACAGTATTTGAAGCTTTCCATACAGCAGGCGGCGTGCTTATGTACGGTATTCCTGAATTCCGTTTACCAAAGGCGGTAGTGCAAAAAGAAATTGATAACCTTGAGGCTATGGGCGTTACTTTTATGACCAATATGGTTATCGGTAAGGTCTTATCTGTTGATGAGCTTTTTGAAATGGGCTTTAAGGCTGTTTTTGTAGGCTCAGGTGCAGGCCTTCCTCGATTTATGGGTATTGAAGGCGAAGGTCTTGTAGGCGTTTATTCTGCAAATGAGTTTTTAACAAGAATAAATCTTATGAAGGCATATCTTGATGATTATGATACTCCTGTAAAGCGTTCAAAGTCAGTTGCTGTTGTTGGCGGCGGTAACGTTGCTATGGATGCTGCACGTTGTGCTATGCGTCTTGGTGCTGAAAAAGTATATATCGTTTATCGTCGAACTGAGGACGAAATGCCTGCAAGAAAAGAAGAAGTGCATCACGCTAAAGAAGAAGGTATCGAATTTTTATTCTTGAATAACCCTGTGAAGATTATCGGTGATGATGAAGGCAATGTCTGCGGTCTTGAATGTGTAAAAATGGAGCTTGGTGAAGCTGACAGCAGCGGCAGAAGAGCGCCGGTTGAAATAAAGGATTCAAATTATATTTTAGATGTTGATTCTGTAATTATGTCAATCGGTACATCACCAAATCCTCTTATCCGTTCAACAACCTCAGGCCTTGAGGCTAATAACAGAGGCTGTCTTGTTGTAAATGAGGATATGCTCACAACAAAAACTGCAGTATGGGCAGGCGGTGACGCTGTAACGGGTGCTGCAACCGTAATTTTAGCAATGGGTGCCGGTAAAACAGCAGCTGCGGCTATTGACAAGTATTTAAAATCAGAAAAATAACGTTATTTTAATATAAAAAGTAAATAAATTTATATTTGCTTGTAATTTGTGGCAAATTACGTTATAATAAAATAATAGTATTAAAAATTTGGAGGTCAAATAAATGACAAACTTTATTACTGCATTAACAGCAGCAACAAATCCTCAGGCTTCAACAGCGGGCCTTCTTGCTTCATTCATTCCGCTTGTTTTAGTTCTGATTGTTTTCTATTTTGTACTTATCCGTCCTCAGAAGAAGAAGGAAAAGCAGGATGCTCAGATGAGAAAGAATCTTCAGGTGGGCGATGAGGTAGTAACAGCTGGCGGTATCGTTGGCATTGTATTCTCAGTTAAGGAAGATACAGTTGTTATCGAAACAGGTGGCGACCGTTCAAAAATCAGAGTTAAGAAGTGGGCTATCGCTCAGAATCTTACAATTCACGATGACGTTTAATTTAAAGTAATAATTATGACACTTCCGAATATTATTTTATAAAAATGATATTTGGAGTGATAGTATGACAAGAAATAAAACGCTTACAAAACTTGAAAAGTTCAGAAACTCTGCTTTGTACTGTACTGTTATGTCAACCTTTGCGGGCTTTGGCGTAGTTGTATTATGTATTTTGATATTTTCTTTGCTTATAACCAGATTTGATGCTCACGATAGCTTTGTAACAGTGCTTGCGTGTCTTGCATTATGTATTGGTGCTTATACATCAGGTCTTATCTGCGCAAAGAAAAAACGAAAAAACGGGTTATTTTTTGGACTTTGCTGTGGCGGTATGATGTTTTTGCTTGTAATGATACTTGGTGCGATATTTGCAAAGGTGGCTATAACACAGCATTTTACATCTAAATTGTTAATGACGATAATTTGTGCGTGTTTTGGCGGAATAATTGGTGTAAATTCACGTCGTAAAAAGTATTGAAATGTTCATAATTATATGTTATAATTAATGTAACTTTTAAAAAAGTGGTATTTATATCCGCTTTCTTAGTTAAATAATGTTAATTTATTTTTGGAGGAAAACGATTATGAAGCACATTAAGACTATCAACAAGGCTAACCTCAAGAAGACTGCTGAAAAGGGCGGTTGCGGTAAGTGCCAGGCTTCTTGCCAGTCAGCTTGCAAGACTTCATGCACAGTTGCAAACCAGAAGTGCCAGAAGGACGCATAATTTAACATTAAAAAGAAGTTTAAAGGTGCATAATCCGTATGGGTTATGTATCTTTACTTTTTTATTTTGCGGGAGGATTTTTAATGATTCACAAGTTTAAGCAGAAAGGCTTTAACATTGTTTTAGACGTTAACAGCGGCGGTGTTCATGTTGTTGATGACCTTACATACGATCTGCTCGATAATACCGAGCCCCCTTTTGAAGAAGCTATTTCTCAGAAGGTTATGGACAAGCTTACAAAGGTTTACAGAGAACAGGATATTTTAGAATGCTATGAAGAGCTTCGCTCATTATATAATGATAAGATTTTGTATTCTGAAGATGATTACGAAAAGTTTGCAAAGTATCATGTAGCTTCTCCTGTAAAGGCAATGTGTCTGCATATCGCTCATGACTGCAACTTGAGATGCGAATACTGCTTTGCATCAACAGGTGACTTCGGTGAGGGCAGAAAGCTTATGACCTATGAAACGGGTAAGAAGGCTATCGATTTTCTTCTTGAAAAGTCACTTGACAGAAAAAATCTTGAGCTTGACTTCTTCGGCGGCGAGCCTCTTATGAATTTTGAGGTTGTAAAACAGATTGTTAAGTATGCCAGAGAACGTGAAAAAGAAACAGGTAAGAATTTCAAGTTTACTATCACAACAAACGGTGTTTTACTTACCGATGATAAGATTGACTTTATCAATGATGAGATGTACAACGTAGTTTTGTCAATTGACGGCAGAAAAGAAGTTAATGACAGAATGAGAAAGCGCTGTGACGGTTCAGGCTGTTACGATAAGATTATCGAAGGCTATAAAAAGCTCGTTTCAAAGCGTGGCGATAAGGAATACTATGTGAGAGGTACATATACAAAGTATAACCTTGATTTCTCAGAGGATGTTATTCATCTCTATGAACAGGGCTTTGATCAGGTTTCAGTGGAGCCGGTTATGGCTGACGCTAAAGAAGCTTACGCTATTACAGAAGGTGACCTTCCAAAGATTTTCAACGAATACGAAGTTTTAGAAGAAAAGCTTGAAAATATCAAGTCAAAGGGCGGTTTCTGCAATTTTTTCCACATTATGCTTGATTTAGACCAGGGCCCTTGCGCTATCAAGCGTCTGCGTGGCTGTGGCTGCGGTAACGAGTATGTTGCTATTACTCCTGATGGTGATATCTATCCTTGTCATCAGTTTGTTGGTATCGAAAGCTTCAAGATGGGTAATCTTGATGAAGGTACCTTCAACGAAGAAATGAAGAAGGATTTTGCGGCAACTCACGTTTATTCAAAGCCTGAATGTAAAAAGTGCTGGGCTAAATTTTACTGTAGCGGTGGCTGTAATGCTAATAATTACCTCTATGCAGGTGATATCCATAATGCTCATAAGCTTTCCTGCGAAATCGAAAAGAAGCGTCTTGAATGCGCTATCTATATGCAGGCAAAGAAGCTTGTAGCTGATGCTGAATAGTTTTTTAAGAGTACGTTTTGTGCGTACTCTTTTTTATTTGCAATATTTCTCAAAAATTTGCGTCATATATAGTGAAAGCTGAAAGGAGGAGAGCGTATGAAAGACAGCGATATTATTGCCCTGTATTTTGAACGAAACGAGCAGGCGATAAAGGAATCATCAGAAAAATATGGTTCGTATTGCTTTTCTGTAGCAAACGCAGTCCTGTCAAATCGTGACGATTCTGAAGAGTGCGTAAACTCAACGTGGTTAAAAGCATGGAATACTATTCCGCCACAAAAACCAAATGTTTTAAAAATGTACTTTGCAAAGATAACCAGAAATACAGCGCTTAGCGCATACAGAAAAAGAACAGCTCAGAAAAGAGAGTACGGCGAGTTTGAAGCATCGCTTGAAGAACTAAAAGAGTGCTTATCGTCGAAAGAAAGTGTAGAACAACAGATTGATAAAGAGCATCTGAACAAAGCGGTAAACTCTTTTCTCAAATCATTGAATAATCGTGATTGTTCAGTATTTCTCCGTCGCTACTTTTATTCTGACAGCGTCAGAAATATTGCTGTGCGGTACAGCCTTAGCGAATCAAATACACTCTCCATACTTTTCAGAACACGAAAAAAGCTTAGAGATTATCTAATAAAGGAGGGCTTTTCAATATGACATCTTATGATTTGTTAGAAGCCATCTGCAATATCGATGATGAACTTCTTATGCAAAGTGAAATAACAAACAAAAAGAACAATCTGATAAAATACATATCTTTGTCAGCTTGTGCAATCATTGTTGTTGCGCTTGTTGCGGTGATTGGCATTTCAAACCTATCAATTGATACACATGAAAGTGTACCAGATATAACAGCATCTGGTACAAACGTTCTTCATACTCCGCCTTCATCAAGCGTAATTGATATATCCGATTCATCTGTGGTTGATAGTCAAACTGAAATAGAAAATCCCGCCCCACCTCCATTTGCATATTCAGGTGGAGATGAAAATGCTTGGTTTTATGAACCTTTGCAGCCAAAAATTGGTCATATTACTGCATCTTTATCTGACTATTTTCAAATAGATGAATTTGAAAAATGGGCAGAAACCGTAAATGTACTCAATCGGAAAGGCGAAAATGTGCCTACAGAAATAAACGATTTTCTCAATGTCTATGCCGTTATTGAATACTTTGATATCTCTGATGAACAAGTGAAAGCCGCATATGAAGCTGAGATAAATATGGAAAATGAGCCAACTCTTATGCGTCAAAATGACCTGGATATACTTCTTTCAAAAGATATACCGACAATACTTGCTCATTTTTCATCGGATGAATCAATAGTAATAGGTGACAGGATTTACAGTCCACAATGGATATATGAAAATACTATTGAAGCATATAAGAATGAAGGTATCTCACCGTTCATTTTAAGACAAAAATATGAGCTGTATATGAAGTATAATCTTACTGATGAAGCAAAGGAATATCTTACAGAAAAGATAGATGCATATACAAATATGCTGCCACAGGCAACAGGCGGCTCAGATATGTCATTTTCAAGAAAATTTGTCGATGAGGTATATAATATCCAAATCGCTTCAGAAATTGTCGGTAGAGAAGAATGCGATAAATGGGTGAATGAGGTATACTTTAAGAAAACAGATGAAGAACGTGATGCAACACCTGACCTGTATCAGATTGTTACAGAGCTTTCAATTTCAAAAGAAGATATGCTGAGAAGAAATAATGAATACAAAGAAATGGGAGTAGATTATATTGCGGACTACATCATTGAAGCTTTGTATGAAGATGAAGAAACAATGAAGCTACTGCTTATGAATCCGCTTGCCCTATACTATAATAAAGAAATATATACATTCGATGAGCTGATTG
>CALBJC010000085.1 GCA_937892655.1 uncultured Clostridia bacterium
ATTATTATATCAAACTTATTGCTATGCGACAAAGCAAAGCCCGCTTTTTTCAAAAGCTCTGTGGTTTCAGCCAGAGATAGCTCTAAAGCGATCGCAAACGCAATAGCAGTAGGCTTACTTGGGCGATAATTTATGTCACTTCTGATTTTAGAAAACAGCTTTCTGTCGATATTTGCCTTTTTATAGCATTCAGAATCTGTCATACCCTTTTCATCGATTTTTCTCAGAAGCATCTGAGAAAAGCTCTCATCAAGCTCCTTTAACCTGTCATCAAGAGAATCGCAGACACTATTCTCCTGCATAGGCATACAGGCAAACGCTTGGTCAATATCGCTTGTCTTTGAGCATTTTGAGGCAAAAAGCCTTATACTTTTTGAACGGTCAGAGCGGTAATCATAGTTTTCCTCAGCGTATCTGTCATCAATGAACTGCTTTATATCGCTATACAGCTTTGAGCCTATATCCAAAGACGCTTTATCGAAAATCACTATGTAGACATACATTTCATTTTCTAAAAGAAAATCGCTTATAGTATCAATAGCAACCTTTAAGGCTTTATCCTTAGGGTAACCGTAAACGCCCGACGAGATAAGAGAAAATGCGATAGTTTCTACTCCTTTTTCTTTTGCAAGCAAAAGCGAGTTTTTATAGCATGAGCGCAAAAGCGCTTCTTCACCGTTATTACCGCCCTGCCATACGGGGCCTGCGGTATGGATAACGTATTTACAAGGAAGCTTATACCCTTTTGTAAGCTTTGCTTCACCCGTTTTACAGCCGCCAAGAGTTTTACATTCAGCCAAGAGCTCACTCCCTGCTGCCTTATGGATAGCACCATCTACACCGCCACCGCCGAGCAGAGAATTGTTAGCGGCATTTACAATAGCATCAACGGACATTCTGGTTATATCGTTTCTTACAAGTTCAAGTGGCATTTTACCACCTCCTGACATAATTTAATTATAGCACCAAAGCTTTGCTATTTCAACTTTTTGTGATAATATTTTCATTATTAAGGTTAGACTTTGTTTTTAAGGTATGATATAATTACTACATAACATCATTTTAAAAGGTTTTATTATGAAAAGAAAAATATTTGACTATCCATGGCATTTAATGCCTACAATATTACTGCTTGCATGGCCTACGATGCTTGAACAGCTGATGCAGACGGCTGTTCAGTACATAGATACTGCGATGGTTGGCGCACTTGGCACAGAAGCTGTGGCGGCAGTTGGCTCTACAACTACTGTAAACTGGCTTATATCGAGTACGATTTCAGCTATCGGTATAGGCTTTCTGGCATTCATCTCAAAGGCATGCGGCGCAAAAGAAATTGAAAATGCAAAAAAAGCTTCAGCGCAGGCTGTACTTGCAGTAATTTTCTGCGGTATTTTATTTACTGCTATAACCTTATCATTGAGCGGCATTGTGCCAACGCTTATGCAGGTTGAAAAGCATATACGGCCTCTGGCATCAAAATACTTCTTTATTGTGTATACCCCGATGCTCGCACGTGCGGCTACGATTATTTTCGGTACAGTGCTAAGGGCGGCGGGAGATACAAAAACGCCTATGAGAATTGGCGTTTTAGTAAATGTAATAAACGTTATACTGAACTTTTTCCTTATCTACGATACAAGAAGCGTTACTCTGTTTTCACATAAAATTTATATATGGGGTGCAAATCTTGGCGTTGTAGGAGCGGCAATTGCAAGCGCTGTATCATTTTTAGTTGGCGGTATTTTAATTACTGTAGCAGTTATTAAGCACCCTCTTGTTTCACCTCGTGGGCAAAGGCTTACACCTGACAGAGAAATTCTTCTGCCTTGTATAAAAGTAGCTCTGCCAAATGCTTTTCAGAGGTTTGGCACATCACTTGGCTATGTAGCATTTGCGGCTATGATAAATTCACTCGGAGAGATAGCAACTGCTGCACATACAATAGCAAATACTGTAGAATCAGCATTTTATATCCCGGGCTACGGTATGCAGACAGCGGCTGCTACCCTTGCAGGAAACGCTCTTGGCGAAAAAGACGGAAAGAAGATTTCTGACCTATCAAAGATGATAATCCTGATAGAAACAGTTTTAATGATTATCTCAGGCGGGCTTTTGTTTATACTCGCCCCTCAGATGATGGGACTGTTTTCTGATGACAGTAAAGTTATAACGCTTGGCGTTACAGTTTTGAGAATGGTTGCACTTTCAGAGCCTTTCTTTGGAATTTCTATCATCATTGAAGGCATTATGCAGGGTATGGGCAAAACAGTTATGCCTTTTATTTCAAACATTATAGGTATGTGGGTAATAAGAATTTTCGGTACATTTATCTGCACTCAGCTTTTAGGCTACGGGCTTGTTATGGCATGGGGCTGTATGATAATGCATAACATTATGCTATTTATTGTATTTATGATTTACTATGTATCGGGAAGATTCAATCCGCTGAGAATTGAATACAAAAAAGTAAAGCGTATAAAGGGATAACCCTTTATACGCTTGTTTGTTATCTGTTTATTCTCTCGTCTATTCTTCTTGCAAAAGAATATGTGTATGGTGTAAAATATTTGCTCCAAAAATTCAAAGCCGTAGGATTGAGAGTTTCGCAATCTACACCTAAGTATACTATGCCCTCTTTTTCAATTTCTGATAATATAAATGATAACAGCTGCTGAGATACATTCATACTACGATATTCTTCTAAAACAAATGCACCGCAGATATTTTTCATATTATCATGCGAGGTTATGTAGTTTTCGCCATTCTCACATACGGAAATAAAGCCTATAAGTTTTTCCTCATAAAACGCTCCGTAAATGCACATATCTTCACGATGTGACCATTCTTCAAACCACTCTTCAAAATCATTATCATTATAATAAAATATCGGTGATGAAGACAGATGCTGATGAAGCTTTTTCTGCAAAGGCTTTACAAGAATATGCTCGTTCATAGAGAGCTTTCTGTAAACTGCACTTATATCTGAGCTTTCAGGCTTTATTTGACAAACTTCTCCTATGAAATCAGCACATCTTATGCCAAATCCATTTAGTATCAGGGCTTCAGACACACCATCATCTGCAAATCTGCAGATAGAACAGCTGAAAACTTCATCCTTTACAAAATCTTTTGCTACTTTTTCAAAGAGAATTGTTGCTACTCTTTCTCTGTTTTCAATCTCATAGGAAAATGCGTTTGCACCGAGAGGTGAAAAAACACCCGCTACATCACCAAAAAAGCCATCCCACGGGCCTGCAAATGCAATATACCCCACCATTTCATCGTTAAAGATTGCTACCTTGCCATATTTCATACCGCTTACCCAATGCAGCATTCCTTTGAGCCTATCCTCAACATCACATGGCAATGCAGGGGTTTTGTTTCTTTGTTTTTCAAGCTCGCAAAGAGCAAGCTTGAGCGCTTTTTCAACGTGCTTTTCTTCAAAGTTTTCAAAGCGCAAATCGTTGATTGAAATTTTTCTTTTTTCCATTTTTTAGCCTCACTTTTGTAGTTTTGTTGTGAGCAAAACTACCTCGTTCAAGGCATTTTCGGGCGCAAAAAAGCCGCAGCAAAAACTACTGCGGCAAAGCGTTTGAATAACAAAGCTATTGTAATACCGAGGTAATTTTGCTCACTAAATTATGAATTGATCTAAAACAGGTCATCTTAATTACCTCACTTTCATTGTCTGAATTTGTAAGACAAAAGCCTTACGACATATTCAATATATCACAACTTTATCGTTTTGTCAACAAGCTTTACAGAAGCTCAATAAGCGCCTTAACATCCTCAGGCTTTGTTGACCATGAGGTTACAAAGCGGATTACTGTATTTTCATCATCATACTTTTCCCATCGGCTGTAGGTTACCTTATCCTTTAACTCCTCGAGCTTTTTGTTTGGCATAATGATAAAAATCTGATTTGTCGGTGAATTTATAAAGAAGCGGTAGCCCTTGAGCGCCAAAGCCTCTTTGAGAGTATTGGCAGTTTTTATTGCATTCTTTGAGATTTCAAGGTATGTATTGTCGGTAAAGAGAGCGTCAAACTGCACACCTGCCAGTCTGCCTTTTGCAAGCATAGCGCCATTGAGCTTGATCTGAGTGAGAAAATGCTCAGGGGTATTATTCTTTGTAAATACTACCGCCTCACCGCAAAGAGTTCCTACCTTTGTACCGCCGATGTAGAAAACATCTGTATACTTTGCGATATCTGCAAGGGTTACATCAGTATCATCTGCCATAACGCCATACCCTAAACGCGCACCATCCAAAAACAGCGGAATATTATATTCATTACAGATATTATAAAGGCTTTCAAGCTCTGATTTTGTATAGAGAGTACCATATTCTGTAGGGTGAGAAATATATACCATACCAGGATATACCATATGCTCACGGCTATCGTCAGCAAAGTAGGTTTCAAGATAAGCAGTCAGGTCATCAGTGGCAATCTTGCCGTTCTGATGCTTTATTGCCATTACCTTATGGCCGCTGCTTTCAATAGCTCCGCCCTCGTGGAGATTTATGTGACCTGTGTCGGCAGAGATAACGCCCTGATACGGCTTTAATAAAGATGAGATAACAACCTTATTTGTCTGAGTTCCGCCTACAAGAAAATGAATGTCGGCCTGTGGGCAGTCTATTGCCTTTTTGATTTTTTCTCTGGCGCTTATGGAATACTTATCATCGCCGTATGGGGCTGTGTATTCATTATTTGTTGAGATAAGCGCCTTCAAAACCTGCTCGCAGGCACCGTTTGAGTAGTCATTCTGAAAATAAAGCATTTTAAATTCTCCTTTTTAATTCAAGCTTTCTTCAAACGCTCTGTAAAGCATCTGATTTATATTATACATTTTGTGTTTATCAACCTTTAAAACCTGTCTGTCATAGGTTAAAAGTCCGTTTGTTTCATCCTCAACATCGCTTACCTGGGTATAAATTGCACCCTGCAAGCCATTTTTTACAGACTCTTTAACCTCGTTTTCATAAAGCTCAAAAAGTGCTTGCTGAAACTTCTGATTATCATCAAAAAAGCGGTAGCTGTAGGTTTTATCGGGGTTGAAGGAATGATCTGATGCCTTGTAGGAATATCCGCCGAATTCTGAGAGGATAAGCGGGCGGGTATCCTTTTTAAGTTTTAGTTTTCTAAAATAGATGTGTTCACTTTTAACATCGCTCTTTTTTGTAAAAAACCAGCCTGATGTTGTATCAAATACGCGGGTATTATCATAAGACTTGAAAAGCGTATACATCTTATCAGCCTCAAACTGCCCCCAGCCTTCGTTAAAGATTGTATAGTAGATAACGCTTGGGTGATTATACAGATTATCAAGCATTTTTTTATTCATCAGAATAAAATTATCTTTACGCTTTTTTGAGGCAAAATGGGTTATTCCCTTTTTAAGCCCTATTGTTGGCAGAGCTGTATCAATCAAAAAATTATACCCACCGCTGTTTACAAAATCCTGAAATACAAACATACCAAGCTTATCGCAGTAATAATAAAAAAGCTGAGGTTCTATCTTGATATGCTTTCTTAATGTGTTAAAGCCACATTCCTTCATAGCTTTTATATCATACTCATAGCCCTGCGGGGTTGCGGGAGTATAGATACCGTCAGAGTAATAGCCCTGATCTAAAAGGCCATTGAAAAAGTATGGCATATCATTTATTAAAATCTTATCGCCCAGGATTTTTATATCACGCAACGCAAAGTATGACGACACCTTATCGTTACCACTTTTTATATCAAAATAGTAGAGCTTCGGGTTGTTTGGCGACCAGAAGACTGCATTTTCTACTGAAAATGTTACAGTTTTACCACAAAACTCAATAATTTTATCGTCACAGCTAAAAACCTTTTTATCCTCACCGCCCTCTATGATGAGAGTTACGTTTTCGTTATCGCAAACTGCCTTTATTGAAGTAATGGCGTTTTTCGGGACACTCTCTAACCATACTGTCTGCCATATGCCGCTGACGGGAGTATACCACATTCCGCCGCGCTTGACTTTCTGTTTACCGTAAGGGAGCGTTTTATCAAGATTATCGACAGCTTCGACCCTTATACTGTTTTTGCCTTCTTTTATAAACTCTGATATATCAAATGAAAAAGGCAGATAACCTCCGTAATTTTCACCTACAAGGTTTTCATTTATAAAAACCTTTGCATACTGATCACAAGCGCCTATATGCAAAATAGTTCTGTCAGATAAAAAACCGTTTTCAATCTCAAATTCACGCTGATAAATGAGAATATCGCCTTTTTTCACATCTCGCTCAACGCCTGACAGCCTTGACTCAACGCAGAATGGCACTAAGATTTTACCGTTATACTTTATTTCATTTTTATTCTTTATCTGAAAATCCCAACTCCCGTTTAAATTGAGATATGACTCACGCACAAGCTGCGGTCTTGGATATTCCGACCACGGGATATCGGGCATATTATTTTCAAACGGTGTAAAGAGCTTTTTATTTAACATTATAAACCACTTTTCCATATTGATTTTACACAATTATTCTACCACATTTTTGGTATTATGAAAAGGGTAAACTGATTGAATTTTGTAAATTTATATGCTATACTTATTTTATAAATAGCTTTTGCTAAAAATTGGAGGTTTTATTATGTCATCAATTAAAAAGTATGTTGCTGAGTTTATCGGTACAATGGTGCTTGTAACTCTCGGCTGCGGTACTGCTATGCTCGTTGGCTGTAACGCAGAACACGGCAGCGGTTACATTCTCACAGCTCTGGCTTTCGGTCTTGTAATCGTTGGTATGGCTTACTGTGTTGGTAACATCTCAGGCTGTCACATCATCCCTGCTGTTTCACTCGGCGCTTTAATTTCAGGCGGTATCAAGGTAAAGGAATTTGTAGGCTACGTTATTTCACAGTGCCTCGGTGCTCTTGGCGGTTCTGCTCTGCTTTTCTGCATCTTCAACCTCGCAGACAAGACTGATATGACAGGCGGTCTTGGCTCAAACGGTCTTGCAGGTGTTGGCAACAGCGCTATTGCAGGTCTTTTGGTTGAAATCGTACTTACATTCGTATTCGTTTTAACAATCCTCGGTGTTACTTCAAAGAAAGAAAACCACGGTTCATTTGCAGGTATCGTAATCGGCTTTACTCTTGTTTTAGTTCATATTCTCGGTATCGGTCTTACAGGTACATCTGTAAACCCTGCAAGAAGTATCGGCCCTGCTATAATCGCTGCTATTGACGGCAACACAAGCCCTATCAAGTGTGTATGGGTATTTATCGTTGGTCCGCTTGTTGGTGCAGCACTTGCAGCTGTAGTTTACAAGTTCTTATCAAGCGATAAGGCTGACGCTGAATAGTTTTTAAAAATTAAACTCCGCAAGGTAACTTGCGGAGTTTTTTTATTTCGTAAGCTCCCAGAACGCAACGGCGGACGCTGCGGCAACATTTAATGAATCAACGTTATGCGACATCGGGATTTTTACTGTATAGTCACAGCTGTCAATTGTTGTCTGCTGTAAGCCTTCGCCCTCTGTACCGAGGATTATAGCGAGCTTTTGCTCTGCTTTTAAAAGTTCATCATCAATACCAACGCTATCATCTGTAAGCGCCATAGCGACAGTTTTAAAGCCGAGAGATTTTATTTTCTCTATCCCCCATTCGTGCCAGTCGGTTGGTTTTTTACCGATAAATGTCCATGGAATCTGAAAAACTGTTCCCATACTTACTCTTACTGCACGCTTATACAATGGGTCTGCACAGCCACCTGTTAAGAGTACAGCATCGATATTGAGTGCGGCGGCACTTCGGAATATTGCACCTACGTTTGTAGTATTTACAACATCTTCAAGGATCGCAATTCTTCTGCAATCCTTAATCGTTTTGTCAACCGACTGTAACTCTTTTCTTCTCATAGCACATAAAGCGCCACGGGTCAGATTATAGCCTGTGAGGTTTTTGAGCACATCTTCAGAGGCGTTAAAAATCGGTATATCTCCCACTGAGTCAATAAGATGCTCTACCTTTTCAAGCTCTTTTGTTTCTACAAGCATTGATATAGGCTCATATCCGCCATTTAGTGCACGCTCGATGACATTCGGGCTTTCAGCTATGAAAATACCAAGCTGTGGCTCGTAATAATGCAAAAGCTCAGGTTCTTTAAGCCTTGCGTATACATCAAGCTCTTTATCTGAAAAATCGGTAATGTTTATAAATCTTGCCATATTTATCCCTTATCACAAACGTATTTTATCCAGCCGGTAACACCATTGGGCAGACGGCTGTCGGCAGGAGTACCATCATCAAACATAAGGTTATGCTGAATCCAGTTAATCATACAATGCTGACCCATTTCAAAGCCGTAGAATACGCTTGAAATACCACCGTCACCGTTATATACCCATTTCGGGAAGAACAGAATACAGTTTTTAAGAGATTCAAGCTTCTTCAGATGAGGTTTTATGCAGTCATCAAATACTGCCATTTCATCATGCTGACCATGGGCAATTAAAAGCTCAATACCTGCCTTTTCTATTTTATCAAGCTTTTCATAATCAGGCAGATAACCTGATGAGATTGGAACAGCTCCATCAAAGAAATCGCCGTAATCCTCTAAAAGCTGCCATGTGAAATATCCGCCTGATGACGCACCCATAACAAACTTTTTACCGATGTTATCTATATTTTCTGAAATCACCTTGTCGTAGATCTCTTTTATAGGCTTTGAATATTCTTCATCCCATGTACCTAAAATTCTGCCGTTTTCAAGACGGGTTTCATTTGCAAGCGGAACGATTAAAAACGCTCCGCCCATCTTCTCCTGATAAGCCTCAGACGCATACTGTTCTGCACCACAGCACATTATACAGCCATCTCCCATCAAAGAGTTACTAGCGCCATGCAGCCACATTAAAACGGGATACTTTTTATCTTTTGAAGCACCATGCTTTATTGGGCTGTAAACGTAGTAAACTATCTCTGTATCACCGCATTTATGAACATACTTATCAAATAAATGCAGATATATTCTTGTTGTATAGCTGTTCTGGTAGCTGATAAATTCATCATCTTTAAGATACTTTGCCCACTGCGGAACTGCTGTTTTATCCTGGGACATCTTTTTAAAATCAGGTAATGCCATAGCTTTATCCCCCTTTTTGTATTTATCTTATTGTAACATAAATAAAGATTAAGTTCAATATTCTGAAATTATGTATAAATATACAAACATTTTTTAATATTCTTGCATTTTATAATTCTTTATATTATTATATATTTGTAACTAATTTTTTGAGGAGTGTTTTTTATGGCAACTATCTGTTATGGTTGGGGCGATATTTTAAAGAAGAGAACTATTATGGGTTATCAGTTCTGCGAAAGCTGTAACAAGGTTACCCCTGTTTATTTATCACGACGCCTTTTCAGAGTTCATATCAGCTATATTCCTATTTTTATGTGGCCAAAGGGCTACGCTATCAACTGCAAGAAATGCAAAAGATACCTTGAAATTCCAAAGGAAGAATACAAAAAGCTCACAGACGATTTCAAGCCTATGAAGAAGCTTGCAAAGCAGTGCTACAAGGAAGTTACAAAGCTTTGTCAGAACATTGCAGTTCAGAGTGAAGAGAGCGTAAATTCAGTTTATATGCAGATAGCATCTCAGTACCCTATCGCATCAAATGAAAATCTCAAGGGTCAGTGGATGAGGGCTATATCTGATACTATCGCTTATACAATAGCATTCAATCAGGCTAAGGCTGAGGCTGAAGCGCAGAAGCTTGCAAAAAAGCAGAAAGCATAATAAATAATTATTTAATTATTCCCGAGGAAATTTCTTCGGGAATTTTTTTATTTTACTACTTGACAATACAAAGTAGCTGTGATATAGTATACACATAGCTACTTTGCAATGCTTAGTAGCTAAACGGAGGTGAGTGTTAAAATGGATAACAATCAGCTTATAGATACCCAGCTTATGAAGGGCGTATTGGAAGGATGCATACTTTCGATAATCTCTAAAGAAGAAACCTATGGGTATGAGATTTTAAGCGTTTTAGAGCAATCGGGCTTTTCGGGGCTTTCGGAGGGTACTCTTTATCCTATAATTACAAGACTTGATAAAAACGGATATATATCCTGCAGAAAGGCAAAGTCGCCTCTGGGGCCTGTAAGAAAATATTACTCGATTACCGCACAAGGGCAAAAGCACCTAGAGGAGTTTAAAAACCAATATCAGAAGATGACGCAAAACGCTGACAAGCTGTTATTTTAGTTAAGGAGATTTATTATGGATTTTGAAGTTATGGAGTCATATCTTACCGGTGAATACAGAGATACATTTTCACGAGTAAGGGGCTATGGCGCATTCAAGGATATTTCATCAGATGAAATGGCCGAGCGTTTAGAAGAGCTTTACGATATTTTATACACAGCACAAAATCAAAAAAAGGATGTAAAAAAGATTGTAGGTAACGACCTTGAAAAATTCTGCAAGGATTTCTTTGGAGATTACGGTATTCTTGACAGATTAAAGAAGATACCAGCGCTTATTTACAAGGCATGCTGGATTACGTTTATATTTTCACTTATTTCAATAATTTCTGCTGACAACCCTATCAAAAATCTGCTTAAGACAACTGATGATATTGCAGGTATTTTAATAGGTGCTACAATTATTTTCATTACCGATTTTGTATGTTCTATTATTATAGCACCGCTTATCCCGAAGATAAAAAAGATCAAAAGCGAAACCTGGTCGTTTATAGTGCTGGGATTTACAATTGTAGTTTTCATCGGTGTTTTTGTTGCATTTGATGATATTTCAATCAAGGTAAAAGCATTTTATGTATGCCTTATTTCGCTCATTTACATTTTAGCTTATCTTGCGGTTACTCTGACTCAGAGATACAAGCGTTTTGGCACAATTAAAAATGTTCAGAAGGCTATAAAAAAAGCAAAAAGAGATAACGCACCTATTGACCTGAATTTGAAAAAATCTTATCTTAAAGGAAGCCTTTCAAGATTTAAGCGCCTTGTAAAGAAGGGCAAAACTGATGAATTTGGCTACATAGAAAAACTTAGAAAAGATGAGAAAATGTATGCAAACAGTTATAAGCATTATTATGCTGTAGGTCTTTTATGCGGTGGCTTTAGCTTTATTGAAAGGGCAATCACAGAATCAATTCTAGATGCACTTATTTTCGGGCTTATACTATCTGTTGTACTATGGTTTATTCTGAGATTTTTCGTAAAATTTGACAGAGATATGGTCAGAATTATTAGAGCTGTAATTGAAGAATATGAGTCTTCTCAGCTTGGGTTTACAGAGTATGTAAACCTGGTACTTGATAATAAAATAGGCGCTGAGCTTTCGACCGATGATATTTAATACACTTTAATAATTGCTGTTGATTTACATATTAATCTATTGAACAAATTGTTGTTTTCTGCTATAATTCTCTCATGGAGGAGATTTGTATGAAGCATGTTGAGATTGATTTAAAAGACAGAAGGCTTGACCTTTTTTACCCCAATTCAAAAAAGCGTGATGAACTCAAAAAGCGAAGAGCTCAGATTTCGGAATTACCCCAGGATTATATAGCAAATTTAGAGATTGAAAAGTTTGCAGACAGTATCTGCAAGCTTTATCACAGCAAGATAATGAACATTTTCACAGAGCTTTGCTGTGATGTAGAAGTTATAAACTACAGACTTGATATTTTAGAGGATTTTCTCAATATCCCTACCCTTGCGCCTGCTGTTAAAAAGATTATCAATATTATGATCGAAAACGACAGAAAGAACATTTATCAGTTTACAGATGTCGATTCTTTTATGAAACTCGATCAGGCAATTACTGCGTTTGACGCATATATTGAATGTATTGAGATTATGCATACATTCAAAGAAAAGTATGGTGACAAGGTAAAATCTGAGGGCGTAAAGGATATGCTTTCGTTTTTTGAGGAAAGCTACGAGAGCAACAACTTCAACAAGCTCAAAAAAGAGATTGAAGAGCTAAAAGACGCTATTCACAACAGAATAAAATCTGTGACGGTTGCTATCAATCTTGACGACAGACTTGTACCTATAAGTGCCGGTATTGTCAATTATTCTGATACGCCTTATGTTTTGAAAAAATCGCTGTTTGACAGAATTGTAAGTCTTGGTATTTCATCAAACAACAAAAACCTCATTATGACGATGAAATCAAAATACAAACAGAATAATATGGATGATGAAAAGATAATAAATACTGCTGACAAGGCGCTTTTTGAATCTCTGGCTTTTCTGTCAGACGGTTATATTGCCGTTATAAATGATGTTTTAAAGCAGTACCAGAAGATTGATTTTGAGGATATGAATTTTCTTTCATATCAGCTTGAATTCTATCTTGGCGCTATAAATCTTATGAATATGGCTAAGGCTGAAGGGCTTGAGATGTCAAGGCCGAAAATTCTGCCTATGGGTCAGAGAAAGGCTGATATCAAGGGCTTATTTGACGTTATTTACCTCAACGAATGCCGAAGCTTCAATTTAAGAAACAAGGATAACAAAAAGGAAATTATTGCAAACGACATATCCTTTGATGACAACGCAAGATTTTATATCCTCACAGGCGCCAACAACGGCGGTAAAACTACTTTTGTAAGGGCAATGGGACTTTGTCAGGTTATGGCGCAGGCAGGGCTTTATGTACCCGCAAGTTATTGTGAGATTTCGCTTTGCGACTTTATTTATTCTCATTTTCCAAAGGAAGAGCAGATAGGTATCGATACAAGCCGCTTTACCACAGAGGTAAAGGAATTTAAAACTATAAGCGATACTATAACTCAAAACAGCCTGCTTCTGATGAACGAGTCAATTCAGAGCACAACACCTAATGAATGCGTTGATATTGCCAGCGAGATTGTAAACATATTCTGCATTATCGGTGTAAGAGGTATTTTTGCTACTCACCTGCTTGATTTAGCAGAGAATGTTGACAAAATAAACAGCACTGAAAATATCTCATCAAAGGCTCAGAGCATTGTAGCTACCATTGATGAGCAGAGCGGTAAGCGAATGTATAAAATAAAGCCTGGTATGCCTATGAGAACAAGCTATGCTGTAAGTATTCTCAGAGAATTTGGCATTGATACAAATGAAGTAAGAAAAAGGCTTGAGAAGAATTAAACTATACCCCTGCTATCAGTAAGATAGCAGGGGATCTTTATTTGGAACAGTATATATTATTACACTTTTTTTACAGTATTCTTTTTTTATTGAAAATTCAAAAATACTATGCTATATTAAAAATATGTAGGATGTTGAGAAGTACAGATTATTCTGTAAATAAGGGAGGTTTTTTCCTATGAAACGTATTCTGGCGTTAATCATTATTATGGTTATGTCACTGTCATTTGCGCCTTTTGATACAAAGGCGTATGCTGATGAGGCTTTTGAAACTCTGCGCTTTGACTTAGGCGGCGCAGGGGTATCCGATGGCTATATCGGCGTATCGGCAGATGTAGCTTACAGCAAACAAATAGGCTACGGCTTTACAAATACTGCGGCAGTTGAGAATGTTCTGGCAAGCGGCGCTGGCGCACTTTCAGACGCTGTGCGTTTTAAATCAAACGTTGCGGGGCATTTATTCAATGTTGATTTGCCGCTTGGTGTTTACAAAATCACCGTCACAACCGGAGATGTTACATCAACTACAATCAGAGCTGAGAATATCTCACAGCTTTATTTTCTCACGGGCAGTAACGCCTGCGACTCATTTACAATACCTGTCACAGACGGTCAGCTTAATATCTATGCCTCATCAGGCGTTGGTACTGAGTTTTCTATAAGCGCTATTGAGATTGAAATGGTTTCTGACAGCACTCAAACAAAGCCTACTATATGGATAGGCGGTGACTCAACTGTTGCATACTACTACAATGTGGCAGATGACGCAAAGCGTGGCTGGGGGCAGTATCTTCACAACTACGTTGATACTGAAAAATACGATATAAGAAGCATTTCTGCAAGCGGAATTACTGCAAAGGAGCTGAATGATTCACTTTTTGGAACAGCCGAATACTATGGCAAAAGCGGTGATATTGTTCTTCTGGCAGTAGGCATAAACGACTATGCAAAGCAGCGCAGAGAGAATCCTGATAATATCGACCCTACAGCGTATATTGAATATATGACTCAGATGAT